>JBGQIO010000300.1:0-4261 GCA_041498515.1 Anaerolineae bacterium | reverse complement strand
TTTACTCTGTAATTGGATTATACAGGCATTATTGGACATGCAGGTAAATCCGCAGCCCCTGAAATAAAAGACCCCGCAAGTTGTGAAACCCGCGAGGCCTTCTCAGGATGGTCTTTAACTTCGATCATGAAGCAGGTAAATCTGCCGGAATTCTCTGATACAGGAATTCTTTCATGTCTGCTGATTGCCCGGCATGCTCAATGGTCATACTGACTACTCGCCCCTGGCCGTCGAGTTCGAGATAAATGTTTTCGTTCAATTCCCGAGTCTCGACGGGCGGGTTAGTAGAGAATTTTACGAGTGTCGTGTCGGTATCTTCAAAATATTTTATTCGCATACCTTACTCCTTAAAGTCTCGGTCAAAAAGGCGTTGTGGATAGTCTCACCATCTTTGAGTAGGATAACGCGCAGCGCGCGGTTATCCATTTCAGGGATACAAGCCCAACGGCGAATTCTATACTGGACCCAGGAATTTGGACAGAGGGATAAGGTTAAATTAGAATATGCATAATGGATCAAAAAAGATACGACGGTTTCATCCGCCAGCATTTAAAGCAAAAGTGGTGTTAGAAGCGCTAAAGGAACAAAAAACCTTGGCAGAACTTTCATCACAATTTGGGATACATGCAATGGTGATTTCGAAATGGAAAGGGCAAGCAGAGAAAATTTTGGCAGAGGGGTTTTCAGATAAAAGACAACAAAAAGAAAAAGACGAACACGAATTGGTACAAGAATTGTACCGTCAGATAGGCAGATTAAAAGTCGAAGTAGACTTTCTTAAAAAAAAGATGGGCATTACAGAGTAGGGAAAACCAAACTGCTCATGAAATTGCCTTGCACATTAACAAAACAGGAAACGTATTGCCAAAAGCAGTACAAGCGGAGCTATTGGATATTTCCAGAAGCAGCTTGTACTACCAACCAAAACCGGTGAAACCTGAGATTCTTTTTGTGATGAATAGAATTGATGACGTATAGACAGCTCATCCTTTTTACGGATCAAGAAGAATTGCAAAGGAAATTGGGATTAACCGGAAACAAGCACAACGTTTGATGCGAGAGATGGGTATTGAAGCACTCTATCCAAAGCCAAATCTTTCAAAACCCAATCCAATGCATAAGATCTATCCGTATCTTCTGAAAGGAGTAACAGCACAGTATCCAAATCATATTGTGGGGACAGATATTACGTATATCAAAATGACAAAAGGATTTTGTTACTTAACAGCATTTATGGATTGGTTCTCACGATTTGTTTTATCATGGAGACTTTCTATAACACTTGAAACAACGTTTTGTTTTGAGGCAGCAGAAGAAGTGGTGAAAGACTTTGGAGCACCGATCATTATCCATGAAGATCAAGGCTCACAAAATACGGATCAGAGGATGACATTGTTTTGGGAGAGTCATGGAACACAGATTAGTATGGATTCACGAGGAAGAGCCTTGGATAACATATTTACCGAGAGACTTTGGCGCAGTGTCAAATGGGAAGAAGTATACTTAAAAGAATACGCGACTGTTTTGGAGGCAAGGACAGGAATTGGAAACTATATGGAATTTTACAATTATGAAAGAAAACATCAGTCACTTAATTACAAAACACCGGCTGAAATATATTTTGGGAAGGAGGAAGATTTAACCTAAAGATCAGTCGTTTACTGTATTTGACAATGGGGTCCGCTTTAGATATGATATAAAAATGGGCAAATTAATATACTTTATAACGACATCGCTAGATGGCTTTGTTGCTGATAAAAATGGTAATTTTGAATGGGCTATGCCAAGTGAAGAAGTACATGCTTTCGTAAATGACATTGTACGTAATGTAGGTACGTCTCTACTTGGACGCAACATGTACGAGACTATGAAGGTATGGGATACTATTCCAACAGAAGGGACAAGTGGGCCTATGGACGGGCCAAGTGAAGCTATGAATGACTACGCTAAAATTTGGCGGGCAGCAAAGAAGATAGTCTATTCCACTTCGCTTTCTGATGTCACAATAGCTAATGCGACGATTGAGCGGTCTTTTGACCCAAGCACCATACAAAAATTAGTGGCAGAGTCAGATAAAGATTTTGACATTGGCGGCCCGCATTTAGCGGCTGAAGCAATAAAGGCCGGTATTGTCGACGAGTATCATCAAATCATTGTTCCCCAACTAATAGGCAGTGGCAATTATTGGTTACCGAAAGACGTTAAAAGCAAGCTTAAGCTGGTGGATTTGCGAAAATTTGAAAATGGCTTTGTGCATCTTCAATATAGTAAGATTTGAATTCTGTTATGGGCTACGCAGAATTAACAGAAGTGAAAAACGTCGTATAAGTAATGGGATTCGAACCAACGAACAGGAGTGAGGAAGCCTTCACAATGCTGTAATAATCTTTTGAGGCATATGGTTCTAGCTCTGTTAGTGCTGCATCTGGCTGGGTATACGGGTGGTAGGCGGAACCTAATAATTGCCGATTTCATCTTAAAGGAGGAAAATTTAACCTAAAGATCAGTCGTTTACTGTATTGACAATGGGGTCCACTTTATTCCCATCCGCCTGTCGCTCTTCCCGTAGTGGCTGTTGGATAACCCATTGGATCCATTCGTCTTTTATGATAACACGATCAGGACGCTGGCGAGTGTATCGAAAATATTGTGTAGTTTTCACAACTCTACTTCAAGCATACAAGAAAATCTCAATCGGCGCAAGGCATCGGTCAGTTGGCTTCGGCTGCTTGCGTTTAGGTTGTAATCTTCCTGCCAAACGTATATACTGTTCTCAATTGCAATTCTTAGCGAGTCAGAAACAGAGACTAGGACAATCCAGGGCCGCTTGAAACCATTATAGGTATAACTATTATTAGCTCAAACCAATCCCCGAGCACTTATAGTTTTCTTTTCACCGATATCGAAGGCAGCACCCGGCTGTGGGAGCAGCAGCCCGAGGCGATGCGGGAGGCCCTCGCCCGGCACGACGCCATCCTGCGCGCGGCCGTGGAGGCGAACGGCGGGCACGTGGTCAAGACCACCGGTGACGGCTGTCATGCCGCGTTCGGAGCCGCGCTTAACGGGGTTGCCGCGGCGCTCGCTGCGCAGCAAGCGCTCGATGCCGCCTCCTGGGATAAGCTCAAGCCGGGCATCCGTGTACGCATGGGGCTGCATACCGGGCAGGCCGAGCTGCGGGCTGGGGATTACTTTGGCCCGGCGCTCAATCGCGCCGCAAGGTTAATGTCGGCGGGACACGGCAGGCAGATCCTGCTCTCCGCGTCCACCGCCGAGCTGGTGCGCGATCAAATGCCAGCCGACATGAATCTTGTAGACCTCGGCATGCACCGCCTTAAGGACCTCACCCGGCCGGAACACGTTTACCAGTTGGCACATCCGTCGCTGGTCTCTGCATTTCCACCGCTGCGCTCACTGGACGCTTATCCCAACAACCTGCCGCTGCAGCTGACTGCCTTCATCGGGCGAGAGCGCGAGATCGCTGAAGCTCGTAATATTTTGAAGACCGCGCGCTTGCTGACCTTTACCGGTTCTGGCGGTACCGGAAAAACACGGCTGTCGCTGCAAGTGGCTGCCGACATATTACAAACCTACTCAGACGGCGTATGGCAGGTGGAACTGGCTCCGGTAACAGAACCTGAGCTGGTCATTCAGGCCATCGCCGAGGTCCTCGGGCTGGAAGAGGTACAGGGTATTCCACGCCTGGACCAGGTGACCAATTATCTGCGGTCGAAATCCCTGCTGCTGGTTTTGGATAACTGCGAACAAATAGTGGAAGCTGCCGCCAAGCTGGCGGGACACTTCCTGCAAACCAGCCCGGACTTGAAGATCATTGCCACCAGCCGGGAGGCGCTTGGCATCCGCGGAGAAACTGTATATCACGTTCCATCGCTGTCCGTGCCCGATGCTAGCCAGGTGACACTCGACGCTTTGGCCGGTTATGAAGCCGTGCAGTTATTTATCGAGATCGCCAGCATGGCCCGTTCTCATTTCGCGCTGACCGAGCAGGATGCGCCAGCCGTCGCGCAGATTTGCCAGCGCCTCGACGGCATTCCATTAGCCCTTGAGTTGGCCGCCGCGCGCATCCGGGTCTTCTCTCCGGAACAGATCGCGGCGCGTCTGGATGACCGCTTCCACCTGCTGACGGGCGGCAGCCGCACAGCCTTGCCGCGGCAACAAACGTTGCGCGCGATGATCGACTGGAGCTATGACCTGCTGTCCGCGGATGAGCAGATGCTGCTGCGACGGCTCTCGGTCTTCTCGG
>JBGQIO010000299.1:0-4269 GCA_041498515.1 Anaerolineae bacterium | reverse complement strand
TTATCCCGCTGCGCGCTCCGATAGGACATTTCCCTTCGGGGCAATCAGCCGGCTCCTGGAAACGCTTGAACAAGCTTTCGGTCCGCAAGGCGGACGCGGTACTGCTTTAAAAGTAGGCAGGGCCTGCTTTCAGTATGGCCTCCGCGAGTATGGTGCGGTGCTGGGGATCACTGAGCCGGCATTCCGGCTATTACCCTTTCCGACCAGGCTACGTGCGGGTGCGCAATCATTTGCCGGGCTGTTTAATAATCATACCGACCAGCGTGTGCGGCTCGAAGAAAAAGCGGGAAACCTGTTTTGGTCGATCGAACGCTGTCCGCTTTGTTGGCAGCGTCAGACGAATGGGCCGGCTTGTTATCTTGCTGTGGGTCTCTTACAGGAATCGCTGTATTGGCTGAGCGGTGGTAAGATATTCGGTATCGAAGAGACTACCTGTGTAGCGACCGGCGGCAATGCCTGCACCTTCATTATTAATCAGACGCCTATCTCATAAGGATGGGTGTTCCCTAACGAAAATGTAGGGGCGGATCAAACCCGCCCCTACTATAATTTATAATAAAGTTCACATGCTCAAGATTATATTAAATGCTCCCAATCAAATTATGCCCTTCTGCGAGCCGGCGCGCGATCTGCGCATCCAAAACGCGCCCCTTTGGCTTTGGCAGCGCAATTTGCTGGCGCCTTATGTGACTCGCGAATTGGAGCTAAAAACGGGCATGCGGCTGCCTGCCGTCCATGAACCAACCCTTGTTTATCGCGATAACCTTTTTTTCGATGAGGCTTATATCCGTACGTTTATGGCCGAAGCCACGAAACGAAAACGCCCCGTGCGGGCTGCTTTTTCCGCAGAAGACCCGGCTTTCAAGGAACATGCTCTACCCCTTTCTATTTCCTTTACACCGGCAGGGAGTCTTTATCTAGCCGATCTGTGGTATTACCCTAACGGACCGGGTGTGGATGTGGAGCCGCTCGTCATCGATCTGCAAGCTCGCGAGATCGGCTATTATCATGTCCCGACATATATGGCCGACCAAAGCGGCGACTTGCTATTTCAAGTCCCTTTACGATCGTTGGTCGCCATTGACTCCTGGGTGCATATTTTCATCGCTGATATCGTATTTGGCCTGTTCGGGAGAGGCGCGCGCTTCGAGAAACGTTTGAATGAAGACCTGGGCTTCAAGTTGGGAGTCTTAAGCAAAGCCATTTACGAAGGCCGCCAGTTGCTAGCATGCTCGGAACTGGTGAAAGTTGGCAAGAACTGTGTCATTGATCCGCATGCCGTTATTCACGGTCCGACGACCATTGGCGACAATGTCAGTATCAATGCCGGGGCTGTGATCGAGAACTGCATTATCGGTAACAACGTTAATATCTCACAAGATGTCCAGTTGATGCTCTCGGTCGTCGGAGATGGAACCTTCATGCCTTTCCGTTCTGCGCTGTTCATGACTACCGTAATGGACAACAGCATGATCGCGCAAAATACCTGTTTGCAGATGTGCGTAATCGGACGTAACACCTTTGTCGGTGCTGGTTCGACATTTACAGATTACAACCTGGTGCCAGCGCCGTTGCGGGCGCGTGATGGGCACGGCAAACTGAGCGTTTCCAATCGTCCCGTGATGGGCAGTGCGGTGGGGCATAACTGCCGCCTGGGTTCGGGAGTGATCGTGTATCCGTCGCGCACGATCGAGTCGGATGTCGTATTGGTCGCCTCTAAAGAACGGCGTGTGATCGATCGCGATATACGATTTGCAGATAGCGATCATCATCATTTTAAATCGGCCCATTTGCATGAGGCTTTATATCATCGCCACAAAGACCAGAATTTGGAATCCTGGTAAACAGATCATTTCTTCCCGTAACAACACGGAAAATGTATTCAATTTGGCGAGTTGCCCGTCGAGTTACTTATGGATCTACACCCTGCCATATTAATTCCTATCGGGTCAAAAATATTATGAGTTATTCTTCTCTGATTTTCACACGCTCCCAATGCCAGTCCTCTGGATTTTTAGATTGCTTCTATCCCATTAATGAGTATTTACATGACTTGTGGTTGAATTACTCTCATGGACAGTTTTGCATTTATCATTCATCCCATTGACCCTAAACGGGATGTCAGCCGCAAGTTTCCTCTGCTTGGCAGGCTTCTGACTGAGAGTCAGATCAATTTTTTCTCCACATTTTTTCCGCCGGTTTATATCTCTGAAATCCAGGGAACGAAGTCCAAAGCCACTGGCAAACAGGTGAGAGGCTGGCTGGTGGCCTGTCCTTATACTCCACAGCGAATGTTGGAACTACCAGTTCGAACGGTTTATCGCAAAGTTGTCCAGACAGGCCATATGGCAGAAAAACTTGGGGCGCAAATCCTGGGGCTCGGTGCGTTCACCTCGGTAATTGGTGATGCCGGCATAACCATCGCGAAAGAACTGGCTGTCCCTGTGACGACTGGTGATGCATACACAGTCTCGATCGCCGTGCAGGCTCTTCTAGCTGCTGCAGATATGATGGATATTTCGCTTAAAAATGCCACCGCTGCGGTGGTAGGTGCCACGGGTGCCATCGGTCGCGTTTGCGCCGAATTGTTGGCTGGCGACGTGGGGCGTCTCATCTTGATTGGGAGGAATGATAGTAAACTCGAGGAATTGCGCGGCCGCTTAAGGACAAATGCCAGGGCTGAATTGGCCGTTAGTACAAGAATGGATTCGCTGGCTGAGGCGGAATTGATCCTGACGGTCACCAGCGCCTTGCACGATGTTATCCATCCGGGTGATTTGCAGGCTGGAAGTGTCGTTTGTGATGTGGCGCGCCCCCGCGACGTTTCTGCAATGGTTGCAGGAGCCAGAGATGATATATTAGTGATTGACGGCGGAATGGTTGACGTGCCAGGCCCCGTGGATTTCCATTTTAACTTCGGGTTTCCTCCAGGCAAGGCGTATGCCTGCATGGCGGAGACAATGGTTCTGGCATTGGAAGGCCGATTTGAAGATTACACAGTTGGCAAGGATATAACGCTGGAAAGAGTGAATGAGATCACGGCCCTGGCTGGGAAACACGGGTTTACCTTGAGCGGTTTTCGCTCGTTCGAGCGCGAAGTGACCCGTGAACAAGTCGATATCGTGCGTCACAACGCCCGCCGGGCTAGTACTGCCAGTCGCGCTTAGGAGGCTCTATGAGTAAATCACGCCTTTTGGTGGTTGAAGACGACATTGATATTGCGAATATGCTCCGGATTTATTTCTCGGGCATGAACTTTGAGGTTGATATCGCACACCGCGGGTCCGACGCATTGGAGAGGACCAAACATGTTCTGCCTCACCTAATTGTGCTCGACATCATGTTGCCCGATATTGATGGGTATGAAGTTTGCCGGAACCTGCGTACGAGTATACGCACAAGTCATATTCCCGTGATTTTTCTCACACAGAAGGATGAACGCAGTGACAAACTACAGGGGCTTGAACTCGGTGCGGATGATTACATCACCAAACCATTTGACATCGAAGAATTGAAACTGCGCGTACAAGGCGCGATCCGTCGTTCTGAACGCGAAAGTCTCACTGATCCTCGTTCAGGACTTCCGGCTGGTCGGCTGATCGAGGAGCAGCTCCGGCGCATCATCCGTGAAAAAGATTGGGCGCTACTCGATCTGCGGGTCAACGACTTTGAGCCTTTCAAGGATGTTTATGGCTTTGTCGCCGGTGATGATGTGATGCGCTTCACAGCCATGCTTATCACAGAAGTGGTGGATCACCTGGGAACAAGCAACGATTTCATCGGTCACGCAGGCAGTGACAACTTTATTATCATCACGAATAACGAAGCAGCACCTCTTCTTAAACAGAATATCAAAGAGCGTTTTGCCGCAGAGGTTCTGACCCATTACAACTTTATGGATCGACAGCAAGGTTCGATGGCGGTACCAAAACCAAAAGGTACGACCGAAAGGGTCCCGTTTATGACCTTGTCGGTGGGCATCATTTCACCAAGCAATCAATCCTTCGCAGATATACGTGAGATCACCGAACTGGCTGCTGAAGCGCGCCGCCAGGACAGTCTCGCGGCAGCATAAGGAAATAAAGGAGCCTTTTCAAAATGTTCGCCAGCTTGAACTTGGGTATGGGGTTGGTCATCGCCGGACTGGTTTTTGTGATATTGGTCTGGGGATTGGTCACCCTGTTGCCGCGCGGTCAGGCTGTAGGACAAAATAAGGCTCCAGTTTCTCTTCTAGATTCAAATCAATCTGCCGACGCAATCGTGGTCATC
>JBGQIO010000298.1:0-4269 GCA_041498515.1 Anaerolineae bacterium | reverse complement strand
ATATCTACCCTTCGCTAACAACAGTTCATTATTTGTATCTACTCACACTTTCGTCCCACGCTTTCAGCCTGGGACGAAAGATACCGAAAAAATGGACGTGTGCGGGGCGTGCGCCCCGCACACGTCCATTTTTTCGGGTACTTCATGCCAGAGCCGTGAGTAGATACAATCGGGCAACGAGTATTTCTACTCGGTAACCTCCGTAGAAAGGGCCGCGTTGGGATCAATTTTGATACCGGGCCCCATTGTAGAGTTGACTACAATTCGCCGGATATACAATCCCTTCGCACCGGCAGGGCGCGCCTTGCCAATAGCGTCCATCAACGCGGCGAAATTTTCATAAAGCTTTTCGGCATCGAACGAAGCCTTGCCTATCACAACGTGGATGTTGGCCGTCTTATCCAGACGGAACTCCACTCGGCCGGCTTTGGCTTCCCTGATGGCACGTTCGATATCCTGAGGCGGGACGACCGTCCCGGCTTTCGGGTTCGGCATCAAGCCACGCGGACCAAGCACTCGGCCGAGGCGGCCTACCTTCCCCATTGCATCAGGCGTGGCGATGGCGACATCGAATTCGGTAAAGCCGCCTTCGATCTTTTTCAAAGTCTCATCGTCATCGGCGACCAAATCCGCACCAGCGTTGCGGGCAGCGGCGGCACCCTCGCCGGTGGCGAAGACAACCACGCGCACTGTTTTGCCCAAACCATGGGGCAGGACTACCACATCGCGAACTTGCTGGTCCGCCTGCCGGGGATCGAGCGCCGTACGCATATGAACTTCCACGCTGGCATCGAACTTGGTGTAGGCAGTCTCTTTGGCGAGGGCGATGCCCTCCTGCGGTGAATAATTCTTTTCGAGATCAACCTTGGCCAGAGCGGCCCTGTATTTCTTTCCTTGTTTAAGCATATTATCCTCCGTGGTATTAGCGGGCCGGGAGGCCCTCCCACAACTAATCTTCGACGTTGATTCCCATCGAACGGGCTGTGCCTTCAACCTGTTTCATGGCACCTTCGATATCGATGGCGTTCAAATCTTTCATCTTGACTTCCGCGATCTCGCGCACCTGCTTGTGGGATACTTTGCCGACCTTATCCTTGTTCGGCACGCTGGAACCCTTTTCAACGCCGGCGGCTTTACGCAGTAAAACAGCGGCGGGCGGGGTCTTCAAAATGAAGGTGAACGAGCCATCGGTATAAACGGTAATTTCCGCAGGAAGGACTTCGCCCTGCCGGTTCAAGGTGCGGGAATTATATTCCTTACAGAAGGCCATGATATTAATGCCATGACCAGCCAAGGCGGGTCCCACGGGCGGCGCCGGATTGGCTTTGCCAGCTTCCAGCTGGAGACGGACAATTGCCTTAAGTTTCTTTGCCATTCTCGATTTACTCCTTTGTGGTTTTAGCGGGCGATTAGGGGACGCCCTCCCACTCAACGTCGAGCATTATCAGCCCAACGTAAGATTTATATAGCTGCTTTCCAGGAAGGATAACTACGCCTTCTCAACCTGCAGGAAATCCAATTCCACCGGCGTCTCGCGACCGAAGAATGAAACCATGACGCGCACCTTCGTGCGTTCCATATCAATTTCAGAGACAGTGCCCCGGAAGTCGTTGAACGGCCCGTCAATAATGCGAACCCGTTCACCCACTTTGAAGGTTACTTTAACCGTAGGGGCTTCCGCCTCCATGCGTTTGATGATCTGTGAGACTTCCTCGGGACGCAGAGCAGTAGGCAGGTTGCCCATACCCACGAAACCCGTCACGCCCGGAGTGTTGCGGACCACATACCAGGACTCTTCCGACAGACTCATGTTCACCAAAACATATCCCGGGAAGATATGGCGCTCCACGGTACGGCGCTTGCCCTCGCGAACCTCAATCTCTTCCTGGGTCGGGATGACAACATCAAAGATCCTGTCTTTCATCCCCATGGTCTCGATACGCTGTTCGAGGTTGTGGCGAACTTTATTCTCATAACCTGAGTAACAATGGATGACATACCAGGCTGGTTCGGTGGAAGCTTCAGGAGGCATCTCGCTTTGAGCGAACTGTCCGCCTCTTGACCCAGAATAAGAAGAGGTCCCGGATCGAGATTTGGCAACCGGTGAGACCTCTTCCGTTTCGTCCTGGACGAGTGGCTCTTCCTGTATTTCTTGAGCAGGGGCAGCCTCCAATTCAGGCTCCACTACCGAGGATTCGTCGACCGCATCACTCTTAACGGGTCCTTCGGCTTCGTCTTCCGAAGCAGACTCTGTTTCCCGCGTGAAATCCTCCTGAGCGACTTGCGGCGCTTCAGTTGATTCCATCATCGGTTCCTGCGGTTCCTTCTCGGACTGCTCCTGCATTTCCTGCTCGTCCATTAAATCCTCTCGATTGATCAGATACCCAACGCCAAATTCAACAAACGATTGGCGCCGTAATCTACCAATCCCAGGAATAAGCCCATCGCAACCATTACGATAATAACGAGGATGGTCAATTGCCTAGCTTCCAACCAGGTAGGCCAGGAAACTTTACGCAATTCACCCGTTGTCTCGTTAAAGTAGCGCTGGAGGGCGTTCTGCTTTTTTGCTCTTTCTGCCAAGGTCGAACTCCTTCATTATTTTCAGGCAATGAAGCGGTTAATCAGGAACTTCATTACCTTTACAGGCCAGGTAGGACTTGAACCCACAACCGCTCGTTTTGGAGACGAGTGCTCTACCAATTGAGCTACTGGCCTACAACGTCCGGGTCAGGCATCCGATACTTATTTTACATTCAATACCAGAAGCCTGACGCGTGACCCTTACTTGGTCTCGCGATGCAGCGTATGCTTCCTGCAATGTGGACAGAACTTTTTGAACTCAAGCCGGTTCGGATCGTTACGGCGATTTTTCTCGGTCGTATAGTTCCGCTCTTTGCACTCACTACATTGAAGCGTGACCACCGGCCGTACATCTTTCTTTTTTGATGGCATTTAAATCCTTACTTTCTCACTCATTAATCTTGGTGACGACACCGGCGCCGACGGTCAAGCCGCCTTCGCGGATGGCGAACTTCGAGCCCTGCTCCAACGCCACCGGCACGATCAACTCCACCGTCAGGTTCACATCGTCGCCCGGCATCACCATCTCCACCCCCTCCGGCAAGGTGATGTTCCCCGTCACATCCATCGTCCGGATGTAGAACTGCGGTCGATACCCGGTGAAGAACGCCTTGTGCCGCCCGCCCTCTTCCTTCTTCAGCACATACACCTGCGCCAGGAACTTCTTATGCGGCGTGATGCTCCCCGGCTTGGCGATCACCTGCCCGCGCTCCACGTCCGTGCGCTCGATGCCCCGCAGCAGCAAGCCCAGGTTATCTCCCGCCAGCCCCTCATCCAACTGCTTGTGGAACATCTCCACCCCCGTCACCACCGAACTCGTGCTCTTCTCGTGCAGCCCGATGATCTCCACCGGCTCCCCCACCTTGATCCGCCCGCGATCCACACGTCCCGTCACCACCGTCCCCCGCCCCTTGATCGAGAACACGTCCTCCACCGACATCATGAACGGCTTCTCGATATCCCGCTTCGGCTCCGGGATATATTCGTCGATCACCCGCAGCAGCTCCCGGATGCTCGCATACTCCGGCGCATTCGGATCCTTCGACGTGCTATCCAACGCCTGCTTGGCACTCCCGCGCACGATCGGCGTCGTGTCCCCCGGAAAACCCTGCTTCGTCAACAGCTCCCGCAGTTCCAGCTCCACCAACTCCAGCAGCTCCGGGTCGTCCATCATGTCCACCTTGTTCAGGTACACCACGATGCTCGGCACTTCCACCTGCCGCGCCAGCAGCACATGCTCGTGCGTCTGCGGCATCGGCCCATCCGGCGCCGCCACCACCAGGATCGCCCCATCCACCTGCGCCGCCCCCGTGATCATGTTCTTGATGTAGTCCCGGTGGCCCGGCATGTCCACGTGCGCATAGTGCCGCTTGTCCGTCTCGTACTCCACATGCGCTATGTTGATCGTGATCCCGCGCGCCTTCTCCTCCGGCGCATTGTCGATGCTGTCATACGGCCGATATTCCGCCTTGCCCAGCAACTGCGACACCTTCGTGATCGCCGCCGTCAGCGTCGTCTTCCCATGATCGATGTGCCCCATCGTCCCCACGTTCAGATGCGGCTTCGTCCTCTCAAATTTCGCCTTCGACATGATGACTCTCCTTCTGAAAAAGAAAACGGTTACGCTTTGAGGATTTCTTCTGCCACTGACTGCGAAACAGGTGCATAGTGGTCAAATTCCATACT
>JBGQIO010000297.1:0-4349 GCA_041498515.1 Anaerolineae bacterium | reverse complement strand
TCTCCTGCGGAGCCAGTACAGCAGTCGGCTCATCCATAATTAGGACTTCCGCACCTCGATAAAGCATTTTGAGAATTTCAACACGTTGTTGTTCACCAACGGAAAGCTGCCAAATCTTTGCGCGTGGATCAACTTTCAAACCGAAATGTTCAGCCAACGCGGCAATCTTTATATCGTATTCCGCTAACCGCAGTAGGAATCGCGGATCATCGAGTCCGAGGAGAACATTCTCGGTAACCGATTGAGAAGGGACCAGCATAAAATGCTGATGGACCATGCCGATCCCTGCTTTGATTGCATCACGAGGAGAGGAAAAAGTTACAGGATTACCATTGACTTTAATAATGCCAGAGTCCTGACGATATAAGCCAGCCAGTACGTTCATTAACGTGCTTTTTCCTGCCCCGTTTTCCCCCAGCAAGGCATGAATTTCTCCGGCGCGCAGTTCAAAATCCACGTGGTCGTTGGCTAGCACACCCGGGAAGCGTTTAACGATAGAGCGCATTTCAACTACAAGCGACGCCTTGTTGGTTGAGGGTTCGGAAGTCAATGATTTAGCCACTCGGTTCGCTCCTACTAAAATTCGTTATTCAACGCCATTGAATTCACTTGTAAATTATACGCCTTTGGAATCGATGAAAGAATATTAAAGCTTTTGTAAAAGGGCCAGAACAAAAAAGGTTCTGGCCCCTAAACCTAATACAAATTATGGGGTTAGTTTCGGCAGTTCAGCTGTGATGCCATCAGCCCACCAATACATACAGTGCTTGCACTCTAGACCCGGAGCTCCTGGAGGAAACTGGTCAAGATCAGCTTGGACGAACTTATCGCCCGCTGCGACAATGACCTTTCCCTTGTTATCATTAATCGGACCCGAGAAGACATCGAAGCGAGTGAACTTACCGGCTAACATCTGCGCCAGGGTATCTTTGACCATCTGGATATCAGCAGCAGGGAGTTCGGATGCGCCCTTGGTCATGGTTTGGCCTTCCATGAAGCCAAACAGACCTAATGAACCTGAGTCAGCATCGAAGTAATCGAAGCCCGGTTTATAAGTCTTGGCGATGACGCCTTGAGCGATCTTGGAATAGATCGGGCCCCAATTCCAGTAAATAGCGGTGAGGCAGCGCTCAACCTTGCAGGAGCCGATGTAATCGTAGGTGATGCCCCATTTGCCTTTCGCTTGCGCAACATCGGCGTTGGAAGGAGTATCAGCGCCAGTCAGGACTACATCCGCGCCACCGTCGAACAATGAAGCAGCGCCATCTTTCTCAGCCACCGGGTCGTGCCAGGTATTAATCCAGCGCACATCCATTGTGCACTCTTGACAGGTTTTTTTAGCGCCGAGCATGAAGGCATTGCCCAGTCGCAGTTCCTCGGGGATGGGGAATGTAGCCATATAACCGAGTTTCGGGTTACCATCCAATTTGGCGCGTGAACCAGCAACCATACCTGCCAAATACTTCATATCTTCCATGGCGCCGAAGAGGTTTCCGAAGTTCTTCATGTTAGACTTATAACCACTAATGTGGATGAAAGTGATATCCGGAAATTCTTCAGCAACTGTAGCCATTGGATCCATATAGCCAAAGGAAGTGCCTAAGATCAGGTTGAAACCTTTACGAGCGAGGCTGCGGAACACCTGTTCAGAGTCAGCTCCTTCAGGTACATTTTCGATATAGGCCACATGTACATTAGGGACATTCTTTTCAACGTAAACAAGTCCCTCATAGTGAGCCTGAGACCAACCGCCATCATCGTGGGGGCCAATTAAAACTGCGGCAATATTGAACTTACCCTGTACAATTTCCGGGATTTGTAGGCCACCCCCGGCAGCAGGGGCAGCTGTATTTGCCGGTGGGGGTGCACTCGTTGGTGCAGGGCCACATGCTGACAAAACCAAAGCGAGGGCCATAGTTAATATGGCAACGTGCAAAATTGTCTTGCGCATTAGCTTCTACTCCTTTTTAATTTTTGATCGAATTTGGTCGATTCAACTGATCGGTGCTTGATTGTTGGTCAAGTGCCTCCTTTCAAACTTGTCTGGACAATTTTATCATGGGCAGCATGTAATTCGTGAAGAAACTTACATGTGCATTTTACGGCAAACAAGAAAACTTCGCATTCAAGTCGTTCAGACTACTTTCTTTGGCATTACTGGCAGGCACTTCTTTATCAATGCGATCTAACAATTTACATAACAGCGGAGCTACATAATTTGGTGAAACTTTATAAGATTGAACAGCTAATTCTTTTGCGCGTTCCCAATTCCCTGAATAAGCATATCCTTCAACAAAAACGAATCGTTCCACCGGATCATTAGGATAATCGCTTAGGCTGAAGGCTGTGTCTCCTAATTTTACAACGCGCTCCCAATCACCCATTTGCCTGGCTAAATCCGCTTGCTCGAAATAATAGCACCAGCCATGTACCGGTTCCGGGTCATAAATTTTTGGCAGGCGCGCTGTCGAGCCAGATAATATCCAAGCCGATGAAGACAAAAGCGCGCTTTCCCGCATCAAGGTCGCATCAGGAATAAAGTGATTATTAGAATCAATCACCGGATCGAGCAAACGCAAACAGCCTGGCGGCTGATAGTAAAAAACAACAACCTGCGAGGTATTCCCATTAAACACTTCAGAAATATAATTATAAGTAACTGGTTGATCTGGCTCAAATCCTTGCAGAGTGCCACCAAGACGCGAGGTGGGAAAGAACACAACATAACTCATACCACTTGAACGATTATCCGGATCGTAAATCCAGTTCAGCGCGCCAGTAAGGGAGTTATCCGCATAAAATTGGAATTGTCCTTCGTTAAGTAAAATAATAGTATTCGGTGCGATATCCGGTGCACGCCAAACCATTTGCCAAAACATGTTTTTCTGTGTCGTCCAGTCACGACGATATGCATCTGCCCATAAGGCTTGCCTACCGGTGGCGAGTGCGATCAAGGCTACCATAACACCCAAACGGATATAGGGGGGTACGATCTCAAGTATACCCGCCAAAAGCAGGCTGACACCGAGCATAAACGGGAGCGTAAAACGATTGGCAGGAAAAGCGAGAGTTATATCCAGGCCAGCCAGCCAGAAGGGGCCGCCGGCCATCACCATAGCTATTAAACCTAAGACGATCGACCAAAGGGTAGAACGCTGATTGAATTCATCGTGTCTATGATTCGCAAATATGAAAAAAGAGACTATAACGCCAGTAAGAATGATAATCGCAAAATAATAAATAGTTGTCAGGAATCCACCAAGATCGCCCTTTGAAAAATGGAGGATTTGCGCCCAGGCAGCGATGCTTACCTGGAATAGATCTCTAATTATTGTCTTGAACAATTCCCAGAACGTAATAAGCGGCGCAGATTTTAAATGAGAAATCAACACCGGCTGATAAATCTGATTATTAAAAACGAATAACCGCCAGTAAATATCTACCAAGAAGATAAAGAGATAAGGGAGCCACAGCAAGACGGTGCGGCGGATCAGGGGCAAAATGTTTTGTTCATTCCCGGTTGAATATAAATAATATAAAATCACAAATGGTCTAAATAGTTCAAGGACAAAAAAATATTCCATCATCCACAAATTTAGAACAGAAAATATTAATGCAAAAACAGTCAAAAGCCAAAAAAATCGTGGATACCGGTACGACCAGAGCATGCTCAAGAAAGAAATCAAAAAGAAGCATAGAACAATAAAAAAATGGCTATATAGGAGGGAAGTCCATTGCTGGTTGAAGCCTGGGTAAAGGAGAAAGAAAATGCTAACTAGAAGGGCAAATTGACGCCGTCCGGGCCAGAGCTCTCGAACGATCCCCCACACCAAAAGAGCCGTCATCCATCGCCAGAATAATGCAAAGACCTCCCAATAAATCGGGACCTGTGGCAGGAGGCGCGTGGTTAGTTGATAGAGCAATCCCCAGATCGGACGATTCGTTGAGAAGTAGCGAGTCAGTGCCGCGGGGCCAAGTTCATACCTGATCCATGAAATGGGTAATTCGTCCCAATAGAAACCCAGCTTTGGAATGAGCAATCCATAGGCCAACACACCCAGAATCGCCAACACCGCAGGGGGTGCAAATGGGGATTCTATTAATTCGTTGAATCGCTGATGAATGGCTTTCATGAATTATTTCAAGAAAGATTGATCCTTGAATCTTATGAAGGATCTAAATTATGATCTTATCAAAAAAATGGCGGAGGTCCCTCATTCGACCTCCGCCAAATTTCTATCTTAAGGTAAAACCCATGTCCCGGTTTCACTCTTTAGAGCTCGTCCAATATTTTCAGGATTGGTAATCAATGCTTGTTTGCCTCCGCCTTCAAGGAAGCGAATAATCGC
>JBGQIO010000296.1:0-4349 GCA_041498515.1 Anaerolineae bacterium | reverse complement strand
TGGTCATTGATTATCCCTCATCCAACCAACCTCTGCGAGGTTATCGACCACAACCTTAACCGTTCGACCTTCAACCTGAAAATTTAGAACATATTTGCGGGTGGGACAGGGGTATGGTAAAATCAAACAGTTATGCAAGCACGCAATATAGACGCCAAAACTTTACCCCCTCCGCCCGGCATTATCGGCTCACTCAGAGCCGGTTTTGATGTAACTGCGGGTAATATCGCTGCCATTCTTTTCCCGGCTGCGCTGGACGTGTTACTCTGGCTGGGACCCCGGTTGAGCGTGGAACAGCTCGTCCAGCCCTTTCTAAAAGAGGTGGGTGATGTGGCTGCCAACGGTGGTTTGAAGCCGGAGGATATCTCTTCCGCGCTGACCATGTACCACCAATTCTTCCAACAATTCAATTTGCTGGCCATTTTGCGCACCTTTCCTATCGGCATCTTCAGTTTAATGAGCGGCAGACTTCCGGCTCAAACTCCTCTGGGCATGCCGTCCATCCTGGAGATCAGCTCACCTGGTCGTTTGATCGGATTGGTCTTCCTGCTAACTTTGATCGGCTGGACGCTTGGCGGATTATATTTCCGCTGGGTAGCTGCATTCGCAACACCCGGAGACCTGCCCGGTGCGAGACGCACAGTCATCCAAACCCTACTTTACTCTCTGATCTGGTTGTTTATTTCCTGGACGCTGGGCTTGCCAGCCGTGTTCTTGATTTACATCATCTTCGTGTTCAATGCGTTGATCGGTGAGATCGTTCTATTGATCCTCGGATTCATTTCCGTATGGCTTGTCGTACCGATCTTCTTCTCTCCGCATGGGATGTTCGTTAAAAAGCAAAATGCGTTTGGTTCCATCCTAAGCAGTTTTCAGCTTACGCGATTCACCCTGCCCACCAGCAGCCTTTTTGTTTTGACCACCTTACTGTTCGGCTTCGGTTTGAACTTTCTCTGGTCGATCCCCTCGGATAATTCATGGCTGGCATTGATCGGGATCCTGGGCCATGCCTTTATCACCACCGCCCTGCTGGCCTCGTCCTTTGTTTATTACCATGACATGAGCGCCTGGCTTCAGATAGTGCTCACCCGCCTGCGGGGTGATGTGCCGACTCAACCGGCCTGAAAATTTTGGAGGAACTTGTGGCTGTAGCACAGAAAAAAGATAATGCCAGTTATGAAGCCAAGGATATCCAAGTCCTCGAGGGGCTGGAGGCCGTTCGCCGCCGCCCCGGTATGTATGTAGGCGGCACGGATATCAAGGCTCTGCATCACCTCGTTTACGAAGTTGTGGATAATGCCATCGACGAAGCCCTGGCGGGGGTCTGCGACCGGATCGAGATCACCATCCATGAAGACAGCAGCGTAACCGTTGACGACAATGGACGCGGCATCCCAGTCGGCATCCAACCCACAATGAAGAAATCGGCCCTCGAAGTCGTGATGACCACCCTGCACGCCGGCGGTAAATTTGGCGGCGGCGGATACAAGGTATCCGGCGGTTTGCACGGCGTCGGCGTCAGCGCGGTGAACGCCTTATCGGAGTGGTGCGAGGTCGAAGTCCGCCGAGATGGACAGGTCCATTTCCAGCGCTATGAGCGCGGCTATCCCAAGGCGCCGGTCAAGGCCATCGGCAAGCTCAAGGATAAGGTGACCGGTACCAAGGTTACCTATAAATTCGACAAGCAGATATTCAAGGAAGAGATCGATTATCGTTTCGATACGCTGGCACAGCGTTTCCGCGAGATGGCATTTGTCACGCGCGGCGTCACGATCTATTTCCTGGATGAACGCACCGACCATGAAGTCACGTTTTATTTCGAAGGCGGCATCACCTCCTTCGTCCGTTATTTGAACCGCAACCGCGAAACGCTGCACTCGGTCGTCTATGTTGAAAAAGAGACGGACGGCATCGGTACGGAAGCCGCCATCCAGTACACCGACGCCTATACCGAGTCGGTCTACTCGTTCGCGAACACCATCAATACGGTGGACGGCGGCACGCACCTCACCGGGCTGCGCGCGGCGCTGACTCGCGTGGTCAACGATTACGCCCGCAAGAACGGGCTGCTCAAGGATGCCGACCCGAACTTCTCAGGCGACGACACCCGCGAAGGCCTGACGGCCATCGTATCGATCAAACATCCCGATCCGCAGTTTGAGTCGCAGACCAAAGTCAAGTTGATGAATCCCGAAGTCCAGACCTACGTCCAGAGTATCGTGGGCGAGGGCTTTGCCACCTTCCTCGAAGAGAATCCGCAGGCCGCCAAAGCCATAATCGCAAAGTGTCTGACTTCTGCCCGCGCCCGCGATGCCGCCAAGAAAGCGCGTGACCTGGTCATCCGTAAATCTGCGCTTGAGTCCTTGACCTTGCCCGGCAAGCTGGCCGATTGTTCCGAACGCGATTCCTCCAAGACCGAGCTGTATATCGTGGAAGGTGACTCGGCAGGCGGCTCGGCCAAGCAGGGACGCGACCGTCACTTTCAGGCCATCCTGCCATTGCGCGGCAAGATCATGAACACGGAGCGCGCCCGACTGGATAAGATTTTGGGAAGCAATGAGATCCGGGCGCTGATCTCCGCCCTCGGCACGGGTATCGGCGATAACTTCGATGTGGAAGGCCTGCGCTATGGCCGCATCATTATCATGACCGATGCCGATGTGGACGGCAGCCATATCCGCACCCTGCTGCTCACTTTCTTCTTCCGCTATATGCCGCGCCTGGTGGAAGACGGGCATCTTTATATCGCCCAACCGCCGCTCTATCGCCTGGCGTTCAAGAACCAGGTAAAGTATGTGTATAACGACAAGGAAAAAGACAAGGCCATCAAGGACATGGGCGGAGGCGATAAGGTGACCATGCAGCGCTACAAAGGTCTCGGCGAAATGAACCCGGTCCAGTTGTGGGAGACCACCATGAATCCCGAGAACCGCACGCTGCTGCTCGTCACCGTTGAGGATGCCGCCGAAGCCGACCGCACCTTCGATATGCTGATGGGCGATGCGGTCGATCCCCGCAGACGCTTCATCCAGACCCACGCCAAATACGTCCGCAACCTCGACGTGTAAGATCATTGAAGGTGACAAGAGATTGCCCCGCGGCGCGGGATCTTCGACTTCGTCGCTGGGTCTCGATACGACGGGAAAGCGCCGTCTACTCGACCACCGCTTCTCGCAATGACATTCAAGAAGTACGTCCGCAACCTGGACGTGTAAGAGTCGACATCTTAAGATAGAGACCGTCGTGTCAAGCACGACGGTCTCTTTTCAATAACGACAGGGTAAAATATAAGTATGTTAGATGAACTTCGCTCCAAATTTGTTGCTAATCATTTCGAATTTACCAAACATGCACTTGACCAAAGCATTTTACGCAATATCACAGTTCAAGAATTGCGGGAAGCTATGTCCAATGGCGAATTGATCGAAGATTATCCTGACGACAAATATGGACCAAGCTGCCTTGTGTTCGGTACGACAAAATCTGGTAGAGTCTTACATATACAATGTAGTTATCCATGGCGCGAGATAGTCAAAGTCATCACAATTTATCAACCTGATCTTGAACAATGGATTGATTACAAAGTTAGGAGAAAATAATGGTTACAACCTATCCAAAAGAATCCTTTGTGCATGAGAAAATCACATACACTATCGAAGTGGATGGCAAATTAATGGTCATTGAGCATGTTCCCGCTCGCGTCTCTGTCGAAACGGGTGAGCAGCTCTTCTCCGCAGAGACCGTTGAGCGCATTCAGCAGCTAATCTCAAGCAAACAGAAACCTACCCGCGTTATGGAAGTTCCGGTGTTTGATTTTGCATAAATAAGCCGCGAGAGTTCCATCTTAGTGCGCGGCTGGCGGCTGTCTAGGTATAGCAGAGATCAGGGCGCGTAATGCCTTGTTAACCTCTTCCGCCGAGGTGAACACCTTTGCGACATCGGGGTCAACGCGGCAAGAAAAACTCTTGCCATCTCCGCGGCAAGAAGAACACTTGCCATCTCCGAGAACCTACCACTTTACGCCGGGGTTTCGATACGCCCGGGGTTTCGATACGCCCGGGGTTTCGATACGCCCGGGGTTTCGATACGCCCGGAGAACACGGGCTACTCAACCACCGACGGGCTACTCGACCACCGGCTCGCGCTGAAGAACACAGGACGTTCGGCAATGACACCTTAATATAAATAAGTAAAGAGGCCCAAGAAGTTCGGACCTCTTTATTTTATATAGGCTTCGTTATGAAGTCTTCGAAAGCTTGCACTGTGACGGGTTGGATACGGTTCTAGTGTGGGCCGAAGCCAAGTTGGGCGAGCATGCTCACCTGGTCCACGGTGCCCCAATGCTCGAC
>JBGQIO010000295.1:0-4359 GCA_041498515.1 Anaerolineae bacterium | reverse complement strand
GAACAATCACATCACTCTGGTTACAACTTCACTCCCTATCGCCCAGGAAATCCTTACATGGCCATCGCCCAATTTGACGATCCTGGGTGGACTTTATCTTCCGGACTATCAGGCAACGATCGGGCCACAGACGATTGAACTTCTGAAGGATATTACGGCGGATGTTGCCTTCCTGGGGGCTGATGGCCTTACCATTGAAGGGGGCGCGACAACCGCCAACGTATTGATCGCAGAAGTGGATCGCATGATGGTCGAACGTGCCCGCAAGACAGTCCTGGTAACAGACAGTTCAAAAATCGGCCAGGCGGGCTTTATCCCTATCAAGCCAATCACTTCATTCAATGTGCTTATCACCGATTCGGATGCCCCGCCTGATTTCGTGGATAGGGTTAGGCAGATGGGCGTGGAGGTGATCATTGCCCAGTAATCTATGCACTCATCCCATTTCCTTGAAAAGCGCAATGTTTCCAATATCTTCCTCATAATTTTAAGTAACGAAGGAAAAGATGTATTCAGGATTGCAAATCGAACCGCCTTTTTTTGAGATCGGTCCCAAGGCCTACCTCTATGGCAGGGCTTTGTTAAAGCTGGCTCAACATGCGGACAAATTGAGCCGGAAATACGCGGTTCGCATTATCATCACGCCCCAATGTGTGGATATCCCCATGCTGGTACGTGAAACCGAGCAGGTCCTTGTTTTTGCTCAGCACATGGATGCTCTGAAGCCGGGAAGGGGTATCGGTTCGGTGCTGCCGGAGGCTATCAAGGAGGCCGGGGCCGTAGGGACATTACTGAACCATGTTGAAAGGAAACTCAGCCTGACGGAGATCGAGCGCACGATCCAACGCGCCGACGAAGTCGGTTTGGCAACGATGGTATGCGCGGATAATGCACAAGAAGCGCTTGAAATAGCAAAGATGAGCCCCAATATCATCCTGGTTGAAGCACCTAACTTGATCGAGGCTGGTAAACGCGAGATCGATGATCAACTGGAGATCAAGAAAGTCAACCAAAGGTTATGGGGGGTCAATCGAAATATCCTGGTGCTGCATGGGGGCGGGATGAGTACGGGCGAGGATGCATATAATATTGTGAAATGGGGGGCTCAAGCCACCGGATCCACAAGTGGAGTGATTCTGGCAAAGGATCCATTCCAGAGGCTCGAAGAAATGGTCAGCGCCATGCGCAAAGCATGGGACGAAAATCATGGTAAGGGAGAGTAGATTATGACGGTTTACCATCAGACTTTTAAAATCCAGTCGGATCGGATGCCCACGTTCCACGATGTCACCGAGCAAGCCCAAAAGGCGGTAAAAGCCTCGGAGATAAAAAACGGCATATTGGTTGTGTATTCCCAGCACACGACTTGCAGCGTATTTATTCAGGAAGATGCCGACGATGTGAATTACTGGGGAACGAAACTTCTCCTGCAAGATCTTGTGAATGTTTTCGAGAAAATCATTCCCACCTGCCGGACAGAGGGGCAGTACCTTCATCCGGGTCCCAGGCATATCGAAGCCGCAAAGACCAGGGACGAGTTGCCTTCCTGGAGTCTGAACACAGACGCGCATCTGCGCTCCGTTATATTGGGACGGTCTCAATCCATTCCGATACTTGATAGTGAATTGGAGTTAGGGGAATTCGGACGGATCTATTTTGCTGATTTCGACCAAACGCGAGGCCGGGAGAGAACTGTAATATTTCAGGCCATCGGAGAATAATAAGGGGTTCTCCTAATGAGTGATTTTTATGGTTACCCAATTCGACATCTATCTTCGAATTTCCTGGAATTGGACTGCCTGGAAACAGCCGGTCCGCGGATTGTGCGGCTTAAATATAAAGGATCTCCCAACCTTTTTGCAGAGGTGCCCGAATTTTCCATTCCAACCCCATATGGCGACTACCACTATCTAGGTGGACACCGCCTGTGGTACGCGCCTGAATCAATGCCCAGATCCTACATCCCCGATGGCGAAGGGTTAGCAGTGTCCGAACTGCCTGATGGTTTGATTCTAGATGGCAGAACAGAACCTGGCACTGGTATTCATAAACGCATTGAAGTTCGCCTTAATCCGGATCAGCCTGAAGTCACCCTGACACATATCCTGATCAATGAGGGACTCTGGGAGGTGGAGCTTTCTCCATGGGCGCTGACCATGTTTCGTCTTGGCGGTACGGTCATTCTTCCTGCCCAAGCTGATAACCATACCAGTGATGACTTGCTCCCTAACCGTCATTTTTCTCTGTGGCCATATAGCCGCATCAACGATCCGCGATTGCATTTGGATGATGAATTCATCTTAGTTAAGGCTAAATTTGATTCGCCGGCCTTCAAAATAGGGACGTTTAATCCTCGTGGTTGGATGGCTTACTGGCTGGATGGAATTCTTTTTCGTAAGACATTTGAAGTTAACCCTGATCTTCCCCATCCGGATTTTGGCTGCAATGCGGAAATCTATTGTGACAGTCATTTCATCGAACTGGAAAGCCTCGCTCCCATTTCGAGACTTGCTCCCGGTAATTCTGTTCGTTTTAGCGAGACTTGGGATCTCTACGATACACTTGAGCAGGAATTCCTGACGGAAAAAATGATCGACTTAAGCATCAAGGGGTCCAAATGACCTTCCCATGGAAGGGCAAGCCAAAGAAGCTTCATATCGCAAATCCATTGGGTGAGTAGCGCTTTACTACTCATATACATACCAGGGATGGATATGTAAGGTAGTAAACAGAACTTCCAAAGTCGTTACATATCGATAAGGGATTATCCCCATATCAAATGCAGAGCTATCTTAGTGCGATTTCCCGCGTTTTAATTGGATGGCCTGCCAGGCGACAGTCATCACCCATACGCAAAAAACTACTACTAACAGCCTATTTGCCCATCCAACTAATGCTATTACCCCAGGAGGTAATGCTATTATTTTTGCTTGAGGATCTATTTTGGCACCCGTCTGAAAATACGTGACAATCATAACGATAAAAGTTACTACCAGCAACCCAATACTCATCCAGGTCAGGTTGGCTGTCCAAAGAAGCGCCTTCTTGGCGGTAGACCATGGTTGGGTTCCGCTAAGACGCAGGCTGATCAACATCGCGGCAACCGGAAGACTAAGTATGCCGATATAGCCAGCTAAATCGTGAAGAGGTTGATTGTTGATGTCAAATACGGACGCCATTGCCTCACCAACGCCGGCAGCGATAAGAAAGACCAAGCCAATCATGCCAGCACGTGTTCTTACCTGCGACCAAATCGCAATGGCTAAGGCCCAAGAGCTTAGCGCCCAGGAAGCAAACATCAGTGACAGAACCCAACCATAATGTCCGTTTGCGTATTCACTCACCATACGCCAGGAAGGATCAAATTCTGGACTCAGAATGTGCAAGCTGGCAAGCAAAAGGAGAGCTGTAACTGCAGTTACGATTGCTAAATATGCTGCTGGTAATGAAATTACTGTCACCGGTTTAGATGTAGCTTTCATAGATTTTCTCTGTCTCCATCATTTAATTATGAGCACGCATTCCAAAGGATCGGTTCCATCCAAACTCCGCACACCTGCCAACCTGAATGTCCAACGCCACGGATATCAATCAGCTCGTCCTGCATCTGGGTTCGGTCCCTGCCTTCAGAACTGTCTCGATTGGTGCATAGGTTTGCCCTTTGTTGTTACTTTACGACTCGGAATCCAAGGTGTGTTACGCCGGGAGCTTTGACCGCTCGTAAGCATTCCAGCTCGATTGACTCTGTACCCAGATGATCGAACAACCGGACACCGTTTCCGAGCAAGATGGGAGCCACGTCAATATATATTTCGTCCATGAGGTCCGCCTTGAGACACTGCCGAAGAATACTCGCTGTACAAACGACGACATCCTTGTCCCCCGCGGCCTGTTTGGCTTGACGGATGGCGCTTTCAACCCCATCGGTGACGAAGGTGAACGGCGATCCTTCCTTGACCCATTCAGGTGGGATGGTATGGGTGACAATAAAACAAGGTGATCCAGGAGGATGACCGCCCCAACCCTGGGCGATATCGAAAGTTCTCCGGCTCCACACCCCCGCCCCGTATGTTGCGAACGCCTCCTTAATGATTTCGGCGCTCTGCGGTGATACCTTGAGCACCATGTTGCCATCCGAGATCGGGATTTCGGTGTCGCCGCTGAAGTACCACTTAAAGAGCCGATCACCGCCATCCCCCAAACTATTCTCAATACCGTCGTTCGGACCGGCGACAAACCCATCCAACGACATGGTGATGTTGAAAGTAACCTTTCCCATGGGTCTCTCCTTAACTTCATCTTGGTCCTGATTGAAAGACAAGGGTATTTCTTCAGACCTTGCATAAAAAAACCTGGAGG
>JBGQIO010000294.1:0-4405 GCA_041498515.1 Anaerolineae bacterium | reverse complement strand
CCAGTGCCTTGTGGAGTGACATACCAGTCGCTAATGGCGGTGTAACCAAAGGGCAAATAAGATGGGCTAAGCACGGTGAACCCTGCGAGATCACCTGCACCTGCGGGATCTTTTGCCGAAGGGACGCTGCCGGTTACGTGGATGGAGACCGAGTTGTCGGACGCCCGAACAATGCTGATCGGGTCGGGCACCCGGTTGGGATCGGGATGCGGCACCCCTATCGTGAAAGCATAACCACCGACCCGTTCCAATAGACCTTCGGCGAAGGTGCGCGCGGAGGGTGAGAGAGGTTAGGTCTTCCGCAACCTGACTCCCGCCGACGCGGTAACGGAAGAAGTTATAGATACACGGAGCAAAGGTGAAAGACTTACAAACAAAAAGGGCGGACCTGAACCCCGCCCTTGATTTATAAAAATAAGATGGGAATAGAACACGGATTTCGCGGAATGAACGGATTTTCGCAGAGAAAACAATAAAATTCCGCGAAAAACTGCCAAAAAAAGGTCATCCACGTTCTAAATGGCGACCGATCCAATAAGCCTAATAAGTAACCGGCATTGAAATAGAACAAATGTTCTTATTGTCAACACACTATTTATTGTCGACGACATTATTTCGACGGATCGAGGTTACAACAATAAAAAGGAACGTTCAGCCCGGCGGCTCTGATCGTTATGGTTGAGCGTTTTCCAAGCCGTAATTTGGAAAGGAGCGCTGACGGCGAGCGGAGCCGGTCAGCGGACGCCGGGCCACCATGGTAACTTTGCCGCTGCCCTGGGGAGTATAGACCTGGGTCGCTTCCCAACCTTCTGCGCCCCATTCGTTCAACACGGCTTCGATATTTTCATCCCGGGTGCCGAAAACGCTTCCGATCGTCTGGACTCGGTATTCCCAACGTTTGAGTTCTTCGGTCATTTCAATCTCCTAAAGAGCAAACAGAACATGCAAAATCAGATCGGCTGTGAAGTGAGAAAGCATGGCGGATTCCAATCCACGCGTGAAATAGAGATATCCAAAGGCTATACCGGCCAGACCGTTCAGTACGACAGCCCGGAGGATCACCAGCGGCGTCAGAGGCAACAACAAAGAAGTCGCAGGTAAATGTCCGAGGCCAAAGAGGAGCGCGGCGAGAATATTGGCAATCCAGAGCACAGAGGTTGTCGGTTTTCCATCAGACGTTTTGGCAAGAAAGCGTCCAAGCCAGGCCAGGAAGGACAGCACGCATAATCTCAACAGGATCTCTTCGTTGAAGCCGCCATAGAACGAAGCGAGAAATCCCTTCCAGGCCGCGGGTGTAGCTGCTCCGGCGAGGCTTAGAGCCGAGGCCTGGCTGCCCAGCTGCGCTTTAAGTGCGGGTTGGAAAATGTAGACATCCAGACCTATGATGAGCAAGGAGGGAAGTATGCCAAGAATGATGCTGATCGGCGCGATCGCACGGATCTTGTCCGTTATCGATCCACCGTTCAAGCGGGTTTCCAATATCGGGGTCCCAAGGCCAATGCGATTGGCGAAGAAAAGTCCGATCGCGATCGCGATCCCGAATATCAAAACTTGTTCAAGGATCTGGATGGCAACCAGCAGCAGCAGGGGGAGCGGCAAGCGGACATGCTTTATTATCTCCGCCTGGAGCGCCAGAGAATAGGGAAGAATCGCGATCAATCCAAAAGCAGCTGCACCCAGCAGGATGAAAAAGATGCTCCAATTGAAAGGTTTCGTCATTGCGACTCCTGTTTCACGTGAAACGCGAAATAGTTGGCTTCGGCGATTCGTATCGCCGAAGTGGGCAACGGTGGCTGGATGCCACCTTGCCCGAAAGTGAGCAATGGTCGGGCAACCGCCGACCACTTTGGTGGCTTGCCGTCTCGCACCGGCGGTCACGCCGTTGCGGCGGCACGAACGGTGTGGCCGAGCAGGACACTGAAGAA
The DNA here is from genome assembly GCA_041498515.1 of Anaerolineae bacterium. Taxonomy (GTDB): domain Bacteria; phylum Chloroflexota; class Anaerolineae; order Anaerolineales; family Villigracilaceae; genus Fen-1038. The sequence continues at coordinate 2,480 of JBGQIO010000294.1, read as the reverse complement.
CTCAGTGCAGGCGATCACCTGCACCTGCGGCCCTCGGTCATATTACTCGCTTCAACAATTCTTATCTCATGCTTCGGCGATTCGTAATACTTGCTTCGACGATTCATATCGTCGAAGTATGCGATGGTGGCTTGTGGCCACCTCGCATGAAAGTGGGCGATGGTCGGGCAACCGCCGACCACTTTGGCGTCTTGCCGTCTCGCATGATTTGCCTAGCAAATCACGTGACTGCCGTTGCGGCGGCACGAACGGTGAAGCCGAGCAGGAAGGTCTTTAGTTCTTTATGCACCGGTCTCCTGCCGATACAGAACGTATGAATAGACCACCAGGAAGAGGGCGGAACCCATCAGCGGTATAAACACGAACAGGAAGGCGGTCATGCCGCCGAGGAACGCGCCTACGAAAGTTACGATCCCGGAGGCAATAAATAGTTTGCTACCGAGCGCGTGGGTCCGATCCCAGACCCGATCACTGCTCAAGGTCCAGGGTGTACGGATGCCAATGAAGAAATTACGTTTGGCTTTCGCCAGCATGACTCCGACGAAAATGAACAGCAATCCCACAGCGGGCAGCAAAGCCATGCTCATCTGGAAGCCGGTATAGCCGAGGTTCCAGGCCAGGGTCAGGCCATGCAGGTAGGTTAGAAAGGCAACCATGAGCAGGACGAATAGATTGAAAACACCGCGAAACTGAGCGATGTTGGCCTTGAGCGGGTCAATCGCCGGAACCAGAAGGAACAAGCCGAGCATGCCAAGCGAGATGAGCGGCATGAGGAAGGCACCCCAGAAACGGGAGATAGTGCCATTCACCTGGTCGTTCAGGCCCCAATGGGAAGCCATTTGCGCAGGCAGCTGGTTATAAACGGCGAGGCTGAAAATAACCGCGGCGGCGATCAGTAGAAGGGAAATCAGCAAAGTAGTTCGAGTAGACATGTCATTTTCCTTTATAGACGAGGCGTTTTGTTTCACGTGAAACGCGGAATGGTTGAAAGTTGAAGGTTTAAGGTTGAAGGTTAGCGACGGTGGCTTGCCGTCTCGCATGATTTGCTTAGCAAATCACGTGACCGCCGTTGCGGCGGCACGAACGGTGTGGCCACCTCTCGCATGAAAGTGGGCAACGGTGGCTTGGGGCCACCTTGCCCGAAGGTTGGAAGTTGAAGGTTGACTTCGACGATTCATATCGTCGCAGTATGCGATGGTCGGGCAACCGCCGACCACTTTGGTGGCTTGTGGCCACCTCGCATGAAAGTGGGCGACGGTGGCTTGAGGCCGAGCAGGGAGAACACCTTTGCAGGAAGGTCACCTGCACCTACGGCCTACGGTCGCCCGAAGGTCTTTGGTTTCAACTCTCCTTTGGTTTGTTGTTCTGCGCCAGGGCGATCAACCCGCTCAACCCGCCCAGGTTCATGGTGTCCACTGCAGAAGAGGGCACGATCACGAGCGCACCTTTTTCCTTCAGGCCTTCAAAGAGCATATTCATGCCGCGCAGATGCAAAGCCGTGGGATTATCGATATATGACTTGGATGCCTCTGAAAACGACTGAGCAATCTGCTTCTCAGATTCGCCCAGGATGACGCGCGCCTGCCGTTCGCGCTCGGCTTGCGCCTGGCGGGACATGGCGTCTTCCAAGTCCTGCGGGATCACGATATCGCGGATCTCGACCGAATTAACCGTCACACCCCAGGGCGTCGTGCGCTCGTCAATGATGCGCTGAAGTTCCGCATCGATGGCGCTGCGTCCAATGAGGATGTCCGCCAGCATCATGCGGCCGATGATATCGCGCAAGGCGGTTTGAGCCGCCCAGGCGATGGCGGACTTGTAATCAGCCACCTCCAGCGCGGCCTTTTCGGCGTCCCAGACCACCCAGAAAAGCACGGCGTCCACATCCACGGGCACGGTGTCCTTTGTCAGCGTCTTTTCCGCCGAAAAGGGCGTAACGTTAACGCGATGATCAATCCAGGCTGTGGCAGTATCCACGATCGGCACAATCCCGAATATGCCCGGACCTTTCAGCCCCTGGAATTTGCCAAGGCGCAGCACCACGGCTTTGTCCCATTGGGAGGCGACTTTTATGGCGAACAAAAGGTAGATCGCTATAAGCATCCACACAACGACCCAGCCACCGAGCGCCGCGTCGGATACATGCCCTTCAAAAAAGATCGCACCCAGCAGGGCGACAATCAGGAATATGGCAAACATTGTCGCGGCAATGGGCGGGATATGCATATCCGCCTGTGTTCTTCTTTTTTCGATCGCCGACTTGATAAATTTTGCTTCCATTTTGTACATTCTCCTTTTGTTTGGTGCTATGACGTCTTCTACTAGGGAAATCGATCGCAGGTTCTTCTTTCCTGCCTACTGGTGGTGACACCACTCCGGCAATGCTTTGGATTGAGCCTTCGTCCCACGCTTTCAGCCTGGGACGAAGGATGCCGAAAAAATGGACGTGTGCGGGGCGTGCACCCCGCACACGTCCATTT
>JBGQIO010000293.1:0-4426 GCA_041498515.1 Anaerolineae bacterium | reverse complement strand
TAAAGGCAGGGTTGTTCAATTGGGTCGCCATGAAGAGTTGGTCAAAGACCAATTAAGCATCTATCGGCAAATCTACGATATCCAAACCCGGATAGATGAGGAACTTGAACAAGAGGTTGCTGGTGTAAATTAGGATTTTCCATCCTGAGCAGAAGCAGAGGAATTCGACGATTGAAGGCGACACGGGGCACAACAAATGAATGCTCATAGGCCCTTTGACCTCATTCCCTGAAATAGCTACACATGGGATGATAGTTTTTGGAGATTATGTATGTCGAACGAACTTATTGAATTGGAAGAAGAAGAATTCACGTCAAATTTGACCGCACCTGTATTTAAACGGATCCTCGGCTTGATGAAGCCTCACCTGAAATGGGTCATTGGCTTCCTGGCTACGATCGCGCTTACCTCCGTTGGCGATGCTTATTTCACTTATCTGAATAAACAGATCGTGGATACGGGTATCGAACTCGGCAACCCTGCTGCGGTGATCCATATTGCGACCATCTATGGATCATTGATCCTCATCCAGGCTGGAACGGTGTTTACCTTCATTTACCTGGCTGGCGTCCTGGGTGAGAGGATACAGTACGACCTGCGGAAGATGATGTTCAACCATTTGCAGGATCTGTCACTTTCCTATTATGCACAGAACGCGGTTGGGCGTCTTATTGCTCGTGTTACCTCTGACAGCGGTCGTGTGGCCGATCTGATGACCTGGGGCGTAGTGGATACGACCTGGGCTTTCATGAATATCACCACCTCACTCATCTTTATGACGATCATCAACTGGCGGTTGGCGCTCATTGTATCGGTCATCATACCCATCATGGTGTTCATCGCAGTGCAATTTCGCAAGAGGATCCTGGTTGAGTTTCGTGCCAGCCGCCGTGCCAATTCCAAGATCACGGGTGCCTATAATGAAAATATTCAAGGTGTGCGCGTGGTTAAGGCCCTCGGGCGCGAGGACGAGAACCTGAGAGAATTTCAACTGCTTACCAGCACGATGTATCACGCTTCCTATCGTGCTGCTTGGCTCTCGGCGCTCTTCCTCCCCACCGTGCAGATCATCGCTGCCCTGGCGCTTGGTGCGATCGTTTTCTACGGTGGTGTTCAGACACAGCTCGGATTGATAACGATCGGCGGAATTAATGCCTTCGTTTCCTATCTCACCTTTATGATGTGGCCGGTCCAGGACTTGGCGCGCGTATACGCCGAGATGCAGCATTCAATCGCTTCCGCCGAGAGGATCTTCAAACTGGTGGATTCACCGCCGGAAGTCCACGACAGAACCGATGCGGTACCAGCCGCTACCCTTTTAGGGGAGATCGAATTCGAGCATGTGGATTTTTATTACGAGGACCGGAAGCCGGTGTTATCCGATTTCTCCTTGAAAGTAAGCCCCGGCGAGATGATCGCCTTGGTCGGGCCGACCGGCGGCGGCAAGTCAACCATCGTAAATTTGCTTTGCCGTTTTTATGAGCCGCGCTCCGGGGCCATTCGCATCAATGGATGTGACTATACCCAATACACCTTGGAATCGATCCAGTCACGGATTGGCATTGTGTTGCAAACGCCGCATCTATTTTCGGGTACCGTTCGTGAGAACATTCGTTACGGACGGTTGGCTGCGACCGATGCCGCGGTGGAAGAAGCCGCCAGGATCGCTGGCGCGCATGACTTCATCATTACGATGCCTAAGGGCTATGACGAGAATGTTGGTGAAGGAGGTAACCTGCTCTCGGTAGGTCAAAAGCAGCTGATCAGCCTGGCACGTGCGGTTTTGGCTCGGCCTCAACTGTTCATTATGGACGAAGCTACCTCGAGTGTAGACACTTTGACTGAGGCCCTTATCCAGCGCGGCATGGAAGCTTTGATGAAAGACCGGACGACGTTCATCATTGCACATCGATTAAGCACGATCCGGCGCGCAAATCGAATCCTGGTCATTCAAGACGGGCACATCGTCGAGCAGGGTACACATTCCCATTTACTGCGTCTGCGCGGACATTATTACAACCTCTATACTCAACAATTCCGTCATGATTTGGAAGTGCAGTATGGTGTTGCAGATGAACAGATTTCGGAGTTCCCAGGTGAGGCGTTGACCGTGGATTAACTTCTCTTGAATTAGTACAATGAATTCGCCTGGCAGATCTTTGCCAGGCGAATTCATTGTGAAAGATCGATGTGATCCCATCGAAAAAAAACCAGGCTAGTCAGGCTACCGAATTTGCTTCGGAAGCCTGATGTTATTCCGTCAATATGACCAGCCCCACTTCATTTCACCCAATGCCCGGTGATTTCGAATCCAGAAATCGCGTTGAGACTCCATAGCACGCTCCCCGCTCCTGCACAGAGCGAATAGGATTACGATGGTAAACAATGAACCAAATATGTAAAGCATGACGACCTCCTTACTCTATCTAATTTAATATAACTGAGGGAGGAAGTCAAGCATAAATATCACCTGCAGCTGTGTATAAACATCGTGACCTGGTTATTTTCTCGCTCGATTCCTTTTGCTTTTGGCTTTTTCCCATCTCGCCAGTGTAGCCGGACTGACGCCAAATACCTCCTTGATACCTTCTGGTGTGTACCGTTCATAATGCTCAAGGATTTGTAATTTCTGGGCGTCTGAATATTTTTTCTTCGGTCTCACCAAACCACCCATATGGCAGGCCGGACAGTAATATTCTTCTCTCCCATCCGCTGTCCGGATTTTTTTAACGATATGCGTCCCAAAACAATGGGGACAGATCTCGGTCTCTGCAAACGGACGTCCCTTCTGCATGGCTTTTCGAACATTCGGCTCCAGGTCGAGGTATTTCAGATCCCCTTCTGTGCCCGTGGCATCCATCGTCTTACTCCAGAAATTGCGGGCGGAAACTGCCAGTGTGATGTCAAGGATTTCCTCATCCGTCAGCCCATTCTCGCGCAACTTGTCAATATCTTCTTTCTGGATGGCATGTGCATGCAATGTAATCTTCTCGGCGAATGCCATAATAGCTACCTCTTGCGGATCAAGCCTTGCATTTCGATAATCTCGGACGATCGCCTCCAACTGCTCGGCTCCAAACGTCTGCTTACGGAGCACCGCTCCGTGAGCGAGCAGTCAGTAGGTGCAGTGGAGTGCTGATGCCGCCGCTATGGTTACCAGCTCATAACGTCGGAGCCGCATTTTGGAGCGAATGGTTTTGAGCAAGTTCTCCCATGCTGCAAAAACTTCTGGACGCAAACTCAGAGACATCGTACCGTTGGCTATATAACCCAGAGTCTCCATTTCGTGTTCGTATATTTCTTTGAGCTTCCCCTCCGCTTCTTCGGGTGGAATAGTACGAATAAATGCCATTTTGGCCTCCGGATCCTTGCCATATAAAGTATCGTAATTTATTTTGTCGGAAGGTGAAGGTGAGTATTTGGTATAACATTTATGTTTGAATCACTCGTCAGTTTCAAACAAGTTCTTTCTCTGCCTCAGGGCTTCGTAGACAATTAAGGCATTAGCAATTGAAACATTCAACGAATTGACCTTCCCGATCATTGGTATTTTAATTTTAGAATCAACTTCCCTCAACCAGAAATCCGAAAGGCCCTCTTTTTCAGTTCCGAGGACTATGGCCAAGGATCCGCGTAGATCTTGGTCAGTGAACTCTGTTTTCGCTTGTGGTGTTGCTGCAATCAACTTGATTTTGTGATCTCGGAGAAAAGACAGAGCTTTTTCGTTAGAAATCTCAATAGTTGGGACCGTAAACAATGTTCCGCGTGAGGCTCGCACGACGTTCGGGTTATAAATGTCAACACGCGCGTCGCAGACCAGCAGTGCCTCTACTCCTGCCGCATCAGCTGTCCGCAGGATGGCACCCAGGTTGCCAGGTTTCTCAATCGACTCGGCCACGATAATCAAAGGATCTTGGCTAAGCTTGATATCACCCAGCGATGTTTGGGGCAAAGGGAAAACTGCCAACCACCCATCTGGATTTTCTCTAAAGGAAATTTTCTCGAATACCGCTCGTGTTAGAGTTAATGTTTCAACATTATTAGTGTCAAATTGATACTTGATAAGCTCGGGAGAAGTTAATAGAGTTTGTGGTTTATGGCCCGCAGTCATGGCAAGGTTGATCTCGTCCCAACCTTCGACCAGCATCAATTTTTCGATTTGGCGCTGCCTTTTATCGTCTCTGAGTCTGACAATCTTTTTAATTCGGGGGTTCTGTGAGCTGGTGATTTCCATGTTTTGGTTCTTAGTGTAATATGATCTATTTGTCTGTTATGTGATTATGGCTATGCGAAATACTTTAAATCATAAACGAGGTTCAGCAAATGACAGAATTCTTTAACTTCGACGAGTTGACTTGGCCCGAAGTTGATACTTTGCTTCCCGATGTGCCGTTAGTTCTTCCTCTCGGCATTGGTTACGATTTGG
>JBGQIO010000292.1:0-4435 GCA_041498515.1 Anaerolineae bacterium | reverse complement strand
GTCAAGGTAAAATGAGTCCATGGCGTATCAGCTTGTATCAGGGCTTACAGAGTTTATAAATCAAGTGCTCAGGGAGCAGGCAATCAGGTGATGGGGAGTCGGAAATCGGGGATTGGAGAATGGAAAGTGCGAGGTATGAGATCCGAGTTGATGGGTCAGCATGACTTGCATTGGGCCGACCTATGTGGACAGTCCCTGCCCGGCCACTGGCGCACGTATAACTTTGGGCTGTAACGCGAACCCAATTTCCACCATGGGTGGGAAGCCGTTAACCGCCCAGTTTGACCAAATACCGGCTTGCACACCAGCCGGTCAGTCCATCCGCGCGACGAATTTGTGTCCAGCTCCCATCCGCATTAATGCCAAGTCCATCTACAATATCGCCGTTCTTCAGGGATCCGGTTACAGTGAAACTGGTGCCAGGTCCCGCACGTATGTTCAAGGCTGTGGGGGCTACCCGGTATTTGACCCCTGTTGGTACAGGAGGAGGTGGAGGGGGAGGTGGAGGAGGAGCGGGAGGGGGTGGACTATCTAGTTTGATCAAGTACCTACTCGCGCACCACCCGGTCAGTCCATCCGCGCGGCGAATTTGTGTCCAACTTCCATCCGCATTAATGTCAAGTCCCTCTACAATATCGCCGTTCTTAAGGGATCCGATTACAGGGAAACTGGGGCCAGTTCCTGCACGTATGTTCAAGGCTGTGGTGTTGACACGGTACCCGATGCCCGGCGGAATCCCAGGCGGATAATAATCGTGAGGCTGTTCCGGAGCCGGCAAATTATAGCGCTGTGTGAACGCCGTGCCATCACCATTGAAGAAACTCAAATCAATGGAATGACTCTCCGCGCCATAGGTTTTGCCGTCATCACTGTTAGTGAATTGCCAGAACACCCATTCATCCGCGCCCCACGGTTTGGGAACGCTGGGTGTTGCCACGCCATAGTGGGCAATCCACAAGGTATATTTGTGAAAGTATTCCAGGTTGGCGGCCTCAGTTAATGGATCTGGTGCGTTATCCTTCCAGTAAGCGAAAGCCGTATAAATGCCAATTTCCTTATTGCCGGTCAGTTCTTTGAGTCGCTCCAGAAATTCGACCCACTTCCCCCAGCCATGGTAAAGACCGCCATAATTTTCCTCTATATCGATAAAGAGAGGCAGCTCACCCAGGTCGCCGCCTAACAATTGGACCCACAACTCGGCCTGCTGCTTTGGTACGGAGCGACTGTCGAAGAGCCAGTATGAGCCGCGCGGCAGCCCGGCCGCTTTCGCGTGACTCCAGTTGTTATTGAAAGAGGTATCGGGTTCCAGGCTCTGCCCGGCACGGACAATGACAAAGTTCGCTGCCTCGCGCATCCTGGTAAAATCGATCCCCTGCGGAGTAGCCGGGTCGTCCTCGTAAACACTGACATCGGGGCCAATGATAACTTTCACCTCAAACTCCTGGGGGAAAATCTGTCGTGAGATCACACCGACAATTTATATATTACCATTAATCGTCTAACCCTTCTCCAAAATAATCGACCTTGATTGGGTTTCTGTAGACGAATTGAAGTTTAGTCGATTCAATGCGTAATAACTGTATGATCCCATGCAGCTGCTTCAACGCACCAAATTGACCAGGTCTGAAAAGAGAAACCGACCGGCTCGTAAAGCGTATATGGATATGATGAAAAGATCAATCGAAAGATAAAAGGAAAATAAAATGACAACTGACACGAATGCACCCGGGCATGATCAAAAAGGAAGGAAAGTGATATATAGGGGCGCTGCTTCGGCACCTGTTTATGGAATGGGCTTGATAGGTGCCTTAGTCTACTACCTCCAGCACGCCACCACATTTTTGGCCGGCGTATTGGGTATTCTCAAAGCAATTGTTTGGCCTGCCATGTTGCTCTACAAGCTGCTGGAGTTTCTGAAAATGTAGCTGCTCACAAAGTAAGCCTTCACCACTCCCTGACTTGGTATAGACCTCGGAGGTCTGTGAGACCTCCGAGGTCTTCAAGACTCAATTCCTTCCCCACACCCGACCGAAGGCCGAAGGTGCAGGTGCCCTCCCTGCAAAGGTATTTTTACGGCTCCCGACTCGCAATTCTCGAATATCGATTCCCGAATACCTGATCACCTAATCAACAATGAGCAGATCTCTCATAAGGTGCCCTCGATTGTATATTTTCGAATCTAGTCTCTCTCGAAATTCAACGCGAAAAACACTATGCTACAATTCCGTCCATGATTTCGCTGGCGGATTTTTTTAACCTCAATCGGCAGATCATCTTTTTCGTCTATGGACTGGTCTTCTTCATTCTCGGGATCGCAATTCTGCTGCAGGTCCGCCAGTCTTCACGTCTCGACCTGGCGCGCAGCCTCCGCTGGTTGGCGGCCTTCGGCATCGCACATGCTTTCAACGAATGGGGCGACCTCTTCATCCCGCTTCAATCCGGCTACCTCGACCCGATCATCATCAAAGTTTTAGGGGTTCTGCAATTGGCCCTGCTGGCGGGATCTTTTGCCTGCCTGTTCGAGTTCGGTGTCGCCGTCCTCCGCCCTCTTGGTCGCGCCCGCTGGCTGCATGGCTTTCCGGCCGGCATCCTGCTGGTCTGGGCGCTGGTGATCTTCTTCGTCCTGCTGCCTCTCATCCCCGACGTTAAAATCTGGTACCGCTCGGCCAATGCGTTGGCGCGCTATTTCATCGGTTTTCCGGGTGCCCTGCTGGCCGCTTATGGTCTGAGGGTCCACACCCTGCAAAGGATCAAGCCGCTTAACGTGCCGGTGATCGTGAGCATGCTCCGCATCGCGGGCATTTCACTCGGAGTCTACGCCGTATTAGCCGGATTGATCCCGCCCGCGGTGCCCTTTTTCCCCGGCACGCTGATCAATTCACAGATCTTCCAACAACGGATCGGCGTACCCGTGCTGGTATTTCGCTCCTTCATCGGCCTGATCATTGCGGCAACCATCATCCGCGCGCTGGAAGTATTCAACGTGGAGACCGAGCGCAGGATCGAGTCACTCGAGCAGCAGCAGATCATCAATGCCGAGCACGAACGGATGGCGCGCGAACTGCATGACGGTGCGATCCAGAAGGTATACACAGCCGGGCTGCTGGTCGAATCGGCCTCGCGGCTTTCCAACGCGGAAGGGGAGATCGGTATGCGGCTGGAACGGGCGGTGACCGTTCTCAACGACGCCATCGCAGACCTGCGGCGCAACCTGGCCGAACTACATGGGGACGCAAACACAGCGAGCGAACCGCTGACTCAGATCCTTCAACGCCTTGCTCAAGACCCGCACTATAATTCACTGGTCCATATCGCCCTGACCATGAAGTTGGATGAGAATCAATGCCTGTCACCCGTGCGTTCAGGCCATATGCTGGCGATCCTCAATGAAGCGCTGGCCAACATCGTCCGCCATGCTCACGCCCAAAACGTAAAAATAAGGGCGGGGGGTTCGGGTGAGCAGCTCCAGCTTGTGATCGAAGACGATGGTGTGGGCCTGCTGCCGGAAGCGCAAAAAGGATATGGCCTGCGAAATATGCGCGACCGAGCACGCCTGCTGAACGGACATTTGGAATTTTCGAATGCAAACGGCAAAGGCACGACCATCACACTCGATATTCCGTGGGTCGATTAGGCATGGCAAAAACACGCATCCTTTTGGTGGACGACCATGAAATCGTACGGTTGGGACTCATGACCCTGCTCAACGACCAGGCCGATATGCAGGTGATTGGCGAAGCCAGCACGGCAGCCGAGGCCGTCATTGCAGTGGAGAAGCTTCACCCCGACGTCGTGCTGATGGACATCCGTCTGCCGGGTGAAGGCGGCATCGATGCCACGCGCCAGATCACAAAGAAGTTCAAGGAAAGCAAAGTGGTCATGCTGACTTCCTTTGCCGACGACGACCTGGTCTTCAGGGCGATCAATGCCGGGGCGATCGGATATGTGCTGAAACAAGTGGGGAATGAAGAACTATTGCGTGCGATCAAAGCCGCGGCGCGCGGCGAAGCGCTGCTCGATCCTTCGACCACTGCCAGACTGCTCTCACGCGTGCGCGAAGCGGAGCGGAAAACGGAGGAGGATGCATTCCGTGATCTTTCAGACCGTGAGATGGACGTTATGGCTCAATTGGCGCGAGGCAAGACCAATGCAGAGATCGGCAGGGTTTTGAATTTGAGCGAGAAGACGGTCGGGAATTATGTGGGAAATATCCTGGAGAAACTCCAGCTCAGCAATCGCATCGAACTGGCCACGTATGCCGTTGAGCACCACCTGTTCGAGCGAATGGGGAAAGAATAAGAAAACTCCCGCATAAAAATCTGCGGGAGTTCTTTGTTGAATTGTAACTACTCTCCGCTCAAGCATTAAATAACCGAAAAATGATTAACCCCGAATTTACTGTTTAATGCATAAATCTCTAAACTTGTTTACATCC
>JBGQIO010000291.1:0-4451 GCA_041498515.1 Anaerolineae bacterium | reverse complement strand
GTGAAAGAGCTTCGCCGGCGCAACCCTGAAAACCTCTTTAAGGCCCTGGGCAGGGTCAATCAGAAGAAACGGCAGGTCCGCCGCATGCCTACCCTGGAAGAAGTACAAGCCTGGATTGCCTCCGCCAGGAAAATGAAAACGATCGTAAAGTATTGAGCAATTGATGCTTGATAACTGAAACCCCTTCCTATCTGTCATTGTCGAAGATCCTGTTTTTTAGGGCGAGCCGGTGGTTGAGTAAGCCGCAGGCCGTAAAGTGGTAGGCGTTTGCCCTACCATCGAAACCAGGCGAAGTCGTAGATCCCGCGCAGCGGGGCAATCCCGTGTTATTGAGCAGGCACTTGGAACATTCTTTATACAAAAATCAGTAAGATGTCCGCTGCATAAAGACAGGCTTCGGTGTGAATTTCAACCACCGAAGCCTGTTTTTGTTATTAAGGATTTCTCTGTACGACTTCCGATGCCCCGCGCTCAACCAAGCCATGATCCATAACAAGCTTACTGCATTTATTAATTATCCATCCGGTCACGGATCAGGGCGGTGAGAAGGGAGAGCCGAACGCCAGGGCTTTCACGCAAAACCTAAAACCCTTAGTTCTAGAGGTCGGATCCTTTCAAGCTTCGATTTGTTTGGAAATACCTGATCCAGAAATACACGCCGATCACCAAATTGACGATACCGGTGATGGATGCATCCGTCCACGAGCCTAATACCAGGTTGAAAATTGCCGCGATCGGTGACACGGTCCACACCCAGTGCAAGCCGTTTCGATCGAATGTAAAGGCAAAAGCGAGACAGGTGAAGAAGATGGCGAATCCCATGAACAGGGAACGCTTTCGTAACAGAACGCGTGTCGCATTAAGGGTTAGCATTTCAGACTCCTTTGGTAGATTGATTTGTTCTTTCTGCAGCAGAGGGCTTGGTTCCGTCTCCACCATGCGTGCAAATTCAGGATCTTCCTTGAGGTAGGCCGCGACCAGATCGTGGGTATCCTGGCTGGCTTCGCCGGAAAGATACACGGGCAGCAGGTCGGTGATAACATCTCGTGTGATTTTCATCTGGTCACTCCTCTTGTTGCATACGATGGGCCGATAGTTTTAACCGGGCTCTGTGGATCTTGACTTTGGTGGCAGCCAGGGAAATCCCAAGAGCAAGGGCGATCTCTTCGTAAGCTAAATCGTCCTGCGCGTACATGAGCAGCGCGGCGCGGTCGATCGCCGGAAGAGTCTGCATGAACCGCAGGGTGCTTTGCAGGCTGAGATTGACCTCGGCTTCCTTTTCGGGCCCGTAGGAGGCCGTGCGCAGGTCCGGATCGAGAAATGTGATGCGCTTGGCCTGTTTCGATCTTTGGAAAGCCAGGTTCTTTGCAATGGTGAGCAAATATCCTTTGACGGTTTCCACTCTGATCTCGTCGGCCGTGGTCAGTGCACGGACGAAAGTCTCCGAGGTGATGTCTTCCGCATCCTGGGCGTTGCCGCACAGCCAATAGGCAAACCGGTACACATCCTGCGCGTAGGTTCGGTATAGTTCGTGAAAGTTGGTAACCATGCGATCCTATGGATATTATCCCGCCGAAGCGAATAAGTTACAGGATTAAATAGAACCGGAGCGATATGTGTCGCTCCGATCAGACCCTTATTACAGGGTACTCATTTTAGTGGGACGAGTACCACCAGTCGGGCCGCCCCGCTCTGGCCCACGAAGTGGGCACAGAGTGCACGCTATGTTGGGCGGCTATTTGATTCTATGTGTTATGGAGCAGGACGTACAGAAGAATTTGTGAAAGCCACAACGCTGCTGCTTATTAGCAGGAGAAATGCGGTAGGTGCCCAAATGGCTCGCTCACTTGCGCTGGGCGTAATCAGATTGAGGATGAGACTTAATGCTGCAAATGCTACGACGATCCACACGAGCCAGCGTGATACTCGCGACCATCTGGGCAAGATGAGATCTGCCCGAGCGAGCACGACCGCCGTCATTCCCACAAGCAGCGCCGCTTGAATAAGTGCTGCGATTTGCAGTGCAGGCGGAAACTGACCTGGGAAAGCCCCACCCATTGCGAACGCACCCCAAGGTGCGCCGGCAGCCAACGCGATTTGAAATGCAACGACACCTGAAGAAATGATTGCATATAGAAGCGCTGCCATTCGCCTCAAAGTCATATTATCTCCTTCCTGTCATACAAGATTTTGTTGGACGCCCAACGGAAGGCGTTACTGGCAGGCGTGTCTCGACAGGCTCGACAACCAGGCGGGCGTGGACAATGCTCATTATACAGAAAAGTGCCCGGGATTAGAATTCTCTCTTTTTAGCAGCACGAATACTACCGGTCGGGCCGCCCCGCTCTGGCCCACGAAGTGGGCACAGAGTGCACGCTGTGTTACCTGTTTCCTTCCACCCTTGACACTGCTGCTCATCGCTGGACGGTCTTGTTGTGCAAGACTCACTGCCTGAAAAAGACGCCGCCGCAAACTTTATAATATTTTACAAGCAACCAAATCTTTAGCGACCATCAAAAAACACGCTAACGGATTTATGAGACAGAGGCAGCAGAGTCAGTTTGTTCTGCCACGACTGGGAATAAAGACAGCATCTCGGCAGGAATGGGGATGGGCCTGCCGGTGGTCAATTCAACGAAAATCCATTGTGTTTCGCCTTTGACAATTACCTTGCCATCCGCCTTGCGGGTAAATTCGTATTTGCGCATCACCCTCACACGCTTTATTTCTGAAATCCACGTGCGGACTTCAATTTCATCGCCCAGATAAGCAGGAGTAAGATATTCAATCCGATGTTCGCGCGCATACCACCCCGTATTTTCCGGTTGTTTATATTCGGGGATTGACTCTGGGTGACGGAGCGCGGCATCCTGCATCCATTGCACATAGATAACGTTATTGACGTGACCATACTCGTCAATGGCAGATTGGGGAACGGTGAAACTATAGGTGAAGATGGAAAGAGGTGGCATGAGAAAAGACTACTCCTAATTACTTGTTTAGCAAAGAACCGCCCAACGGTTTACGCCCGGCAGACTTTCTCGGCAGGCGCTGCGATGGTCAGTTCATGCAAGATGTCTGCCATTTCCTTCTCCTTTATTCGTCAAGGAAGGTCTGCAAATCCGTAAGTTTCTTTTCCCACTGTCCGGACACCAGATCCAGATACTGCGTCATCGTTTCGATCGGTGTTGCGTCGAACTCGAACAAAGTCTCGCGCCCCTTTCGAACGCTTCGGACCAGCCCTACCCTCCCCAGGATTTGGAGGTGCTTGGTCACTGCCTGCCTGGTGAGTTCGGTTCCTTTGGCCAGCTGGGAGATCGATTGGGGTGAAACCCGGCAAAGTCTGGCGATCAGCGACAGCCGGGTTTCATCCCCTAAGGCGGCGAAGGTGTGCGCCTGGAGGAAGAACCCCTGGGGCAAAACGCTATCAGACATATTTGGCGATGTTCTCCAGCTGTTCGATCCATCCCTCCTCGTCCATGCGGAAGGCCTCGAGCCGCCGGTTGGCGGGGATTTTTTCAAACCCCGATTCGGTCACCACGAGATGGGTCCCGCTGCTGGTCGCCTCAAGCGTGAACTCGACCAGTGTCGGAGTCTCCTTGGAGTAGTCGACCGTGACATCGATAGCGTAAGGGTGCCAGGTGAACGAGAATAATCGCTCGGGTTCCATCTTCTTCACGTCGACCGCCCATTGCATGTGTTCGTAACCGGGGATCGTCAGCTTCCCCGCAACCGTTTTTCCCACGACAAAAGGTCCTTCGAGCTTGACGCCAAACCATTGGCCGAACTCTTTGTGATCTGTCAGCGCCTTCCAAACCCTGGAAGGGGAAGCCTTCAGTTCGATGTGCTTTTCAATACGGTTCTGTTCCATGTACAACTCCTTGTTTGCATAACTACGGGACGAACCCAAGTTCGGCCAAGTTCCAGTTCTACTGTTCTTTCTACTTGGGCTGTTCTTTTCCTTTAGTAATCAAGCTTCGTAAACTACCGTTAACATAACCACCCCATGCGCTTGAACATTCATCGAAACACTCAAATTCGGGAACTAAACCCAGATGAGTGAAGCGGACTTCTGTTTTATCACCCTTTTTAGCGATATCAAAAGCAATGTTCGTGCCCTTCCACTCGGTCTTGTCTTGGGTAAAATTAAGATTGGCGTCTACAACATGCCAAACGACTTTTTTACCCGGAATTAACTCTGTTACCTTCTGTTTGGAATAATGGACGTCTTCGTAACGATACGTAAACTCATCACCGAGTTTGTCGGTGCTGCCTTCAACACCCGGTTCTCCTGACCACCATCCACGAACGTTATTGATGGCAGCGAAGACTGCTTCCGGACTTTGGTCTACCGTAAAGGTAGTGGTGTAATTTTTATTACTCATTATATATAGTTCCTTATTCTACTTACTAAGTGCCCGCTCACTATCGGTGATGGCATGCCCGACGTT
>JBGQIO010000290.1:0-4458 GCA_041498515.1 Anaerolineae bacterium | reverse complement strand
CTCACAAGGCAGGGCCAGGCGCTTGAGGTAAAACTATTCAAGCGTTTCTGTATGACGGTCACCTTCCACAAAAGCTTCGGTGGCCCTCCGCGAGCGGACAGCTTTTTCTATCTGTAGAGTTACGCTTTAACCTTAGCGCGGTAAGAGCTTAGCAGCACAGCCAGGAACATGATGAGGGCTCGTACAACGTATTGGGCATAAACGTCAAAATTAAGCAGAGTCATCCCGTTGGTGATCACACCCACAAATAAAATACCCAACAAGGTCCCACTAATCTTACCCATACCACCGTTGAAACTAGTACCGCCGATGACCACGGCCGCGATCACATCCAGCTCCCAGCCCCGGCCGAAGCTGTACGAGCCTGCAAGAACCTGCCCGGACAACATAAACCCGGCAATCACCGAGAAGATTTGGACGGCGATGAAGGCGAAGGTCTTTGTCTTATATACATTAATGCCGCTTAACCGCGCCGACTCTGGGTTGCCGCCCACCGCGTAAGTCGACCGGCCGGTGGTCGTGTAATTCATTATGAACCAAACGATCAAGAACGAAACAATGAGGATGATAGCTGCGATAGGGACGCCATCTTGTCCCCCGATCCGGCCGCCTCCAAATTGATTAAACCAATCGGGGAATTGATTTGCGATCGGAAAACCCCCGCACAGCATACCAGCCAGGCCGTACACAGCTTCCCGACTGGCCAAGGTGACGATAAAAGGCGGCATCCCGGTTTTATGTGAGAAAACAGCGTGTAGCCAGCCGATCAGAGTAGCGAAGGCAAAAGCAATGAAAATCCCCAATATAGCGGCTACTGTGAGATTCATACCGCCGGCGGTTAAATCCCGGCAAATGAGCGCAACGATCACGCCTGAAATGGCAACGGTTGAGCCGATGGAAAGATCAATCAAGCCGGCGATGATGGCCATAGTCATTCCAAGTGCGATAACGCCCTTTAGGGAGTTGGCGCGCAGGATGTTCATCCAATTCCCCCAGGTCATGAAATGGTTGGCGCCAAAAGTGAGCCCGACGATCAGGATAACCAGAAAAACCTCGATAATGTGATCCAGTAAAAAGATCACGATCTTTTTTTGATCGAAGGTATGCAGGGTGGCAGTGATGCTGGTCATTCGATTAATCTCCTTTCATGCAAATTTCATACAACGCATTGGCGTTCAAAGTATCCGGGTTTACCTCGTCAACGATCTTCCCGTGGCGCATGATGAGGATGCGATGGCAAACTTCAAGCAGCTCTTCCAGTTCGGTAGAAACAAAAATAGAAGAAATGCCTTTCCGGGCTTCCGTCCACATGATCTCGAAGATCTGTTGTTTGGCGCTCACGTCCACCCCGCGCGAGGGCTCATCATAGAGCATAACCTTGGGGCTGGTATTCAGCCAGTTCCCTACCACGACCTTTTGTTGATTACCACCCGACAATGAACTGCAGGGTGCATCGATATTGCGGACTTGTATTTCCAACTCTTTTATTTGTTTCTCGGCAAACTTATTCCGTTTGCGTTTATTCTCAATCCAGCCATCGGCCGTGATATTCATGCTGGCGTAGCAGAGATTGTCCCGAATGGTATGGATCAGGATCAAGCCTTGAAATTTCCGGTTTTCGGGAGTCAGACCTACGCCGGCATTTAACATTTTGATAGGATTTGCATCTTTATAGGATTTTCCTTCAATGATGACTTCGCCGCTGTCCACGGGGTCGGCACCGAAAATTCCGCGCAGTAACTCCGTCCGTCCCGAACCGAGCATGCCAGCGATCCCCAAAACTTCGCCGCGCTTAAGATTGAAGCTGACGTCCTGATACCAGCCCACGCGGCTTAGATTTTTTACTTCCATGATAATTTCATCCCGAACTTGAATATCCTTCGGGCGGCTTTGAATTTTTACTTCCCCAAACATCATGCTGATAATATCTTTCGTTTCAACTTCGTTCATTTGAACGGTTCCCACCAGATTTCCATCCCGTAATACAGTTACAGTATCCGCGATCTGGGGGAGCTCCTGCAGCTTGTGCGTGATGTAGATAACGATGACCCCCTGATCCTTGAGGGCCCGAACCGCTTCAAATAGGTTCTGGACTTCATTCTGGGCCAGGGCCGAGCTGGGTTCATCCAACAAAATGACTTTGGGATTAAAACTGAGGGCCTTGGTGATCTCAACAACCTGCGACTGCCACATGCTCAGGCGCGAGACCTGTTCGTGCGGATCGATATCCAATTTCATATGTTCAAGAAGACTGGCGGCCATCTCATACGTCTTGTGCCAATCGATGGCATTATTCTTTTTAGGCAGACGGCCCAAGAAGATATTTTCCGCAACGGATAAACCCGGAACCAGGCTCATTTCTTGATAGACGGTGACGATCCCTTTATCGTAGGCTTCCGAGGTGGAACTGAAATGTAGATGCTCCTCATTAAGATAGAATTCTCCAAGGTTGGGTTTTATGGCCCCGGCAAAAATTTTCACGAGGGTCGATTTCCCGGATCCATTCTTGCCCACCAGGGCGTGCACCCGACCGCTGTCAAAACAGACAGTAATGTCGTCAAGGGCACGAGTACCGGGATAATCTTTTGTAATGTGTTCGGTACGTATCTGGAGACCATTCATCTTGTTACCTTAGGTGTTACGACATTGTTGGGAACAGGGATCCCTCGTCAGAAGTTTCCCTGTTCCCTTTTTCCTGCGTTTTATTCCCCCAGGGTATTACTTGAGGCCATTATCTGTGCGCCACTTTTTTACTGCATCCAGGTTCGAAACGCCAAGATAGGTGCCCGGAACAACAATGATCTTGCCGGCGTCGGGATTCGGCTTGTCCTGCAGGGTAAGGGCCAGCGATTCAACAGCCTTGTAACCCTGAGTATAAGGATCCTGTGCAACCACACCGAGCAGGATATTATCACCACTGAGGATCATGCTGGTCTGCTGGTCTCCGCCATCATAGCCGAAGACAAATACCTTGCCAGCCAACCCAGCCTGTTTCACGGCCATGGCCGCACCGATGGTGCTGCCATCGTTGGAGGCAAAGATGACATTGATCTCGGGATGGCCGGTGAGCATATCACTGACCTTGGCCAGAGCGTCGTCTTGTACGTGGGAGCTGACGGTAGCAACCTTCTTGTAGGTCACACCGGCACTATCCAAACCGCCGAAGAAACCACTCCAGCGTGCCTTGGATTGCTCAGGAACCTGATCATCGAAGTCTACTTGACCAACATTCACGGCGCCCTTAATGTTTGCTTTTATGAACTCAGCTGCATTCGTACCGACGATCTTGCCGTTGGTAGCGTCATCGGAAGTATAACCACCAGCCAGGAAGGAAGTATCGCCTTTTAGGTTCATGTTGGTAATGGCAACAATGATGCCCTTGGAAGCAGCGTCTTTCAGGTTGGGGATAGAAGCATCCTGGCTCAAGGGGGCGATGGCGATGCCGTTCACGCCCTGAGCGATGTAGGTCTGGATCAATTCGGCTTCCTTAGCCTGATCGTTGTTGGTGTTAGCAGTAAGGACCTTGATGCCGTATTTTGCGCCGGCATCGGTATAGCCCTGGACCATGCTCTTCATGAACTGGTCATCCTGGAAGACCACACCGGCGATGGTGAGATCGCCCGCCGCGGCGGGAGCCTGGGCAACGATCGCTTTCAACCCATTGGCCTCACGCCAGGTGTTGACCGCAGCCGGGTCAGTTGCGCTTAGATAGGTACCCGGAACAACAGTGATCTTGCCGGCGTCGGGATTCGTCTGTCCTTGGAGGGTGAGGGCCAGTGATTCAACGGCCTTGTACCCCTGAGTATAAGGATCCTGCGAAACCAGGCCGATGAGGATATTGTCACCGCTGAGCATCATGCTGGTCTGCTGGTCTCCGCCATCATAGCCGAAGACAAACACCTTACCAGCCAACCCAGCCTGTTTCACGGCCATGGCCGCACCGATGGTGCTGCCATCGTTGGAGGCAAAGATAACGTTGATCTCAGGATGAGCGGTCAGCATATCACTGACCTTGGCCAGAGCATCATCTTGTACGTGGGAGCTGACAGTGGCAACTTTTGTATACTTCGTACCGGCTTCATCCAAACCGCCGAAGAAACCACTCCAGCGTGCCTTGGATTGCTCAGGAACCTGATCATCGAAGTCTACTTGACCAACATTCACCGCGCCCTTGATGGTGGCCTGAATGAATTTGGATGCATTGGTGCCGACGATCTTGCCGTTTGTAGCGTCATCGGAAGTATAACCACCAGCCAAGAAGGATGTATCACCCTTTAGGTTCATGTTGGTTATGGCGATCTTGATGCCCTTGGAAGCAGCGTCTTTCAGGTTGGGGATGGAGGCATCCTGGCTCAAGGGGGCGATGGCGATGCCGTTCACGCCCTGAGCGATGTAGGTCTGGATCAATTCGGCTTCCTTAGCCTGATCATTGTTGGTGTTGGCTGTCAGGACCTTGAT
>JBGQIO010000289.1:0-4466 GCA_041498515.1 Anaerolineae bacterium | reverse complement strand
GGTTTGCCGCTTTAAGGGCGTTGTTGCAGACCTCCGAGGTCTTTAAGACCTCGGAGGTCTAGAGGTCTAATGCCGGTCGCATGATAAAATAATCTGATGCAGCCTTCATTGGAGAAACTCCGGAAATTCTTCGGCCTCGAGCGCGAGAGACAGTATGACAACAGCGCGATCATCGGGGGCCTAGCCAAAATGCTCGATTATTGGGAAGCCGAAGCCCGTGCGGAGGGGGTCAGCGAAGAAGTCATTCAGGCGGTCGGGCAAAGACTGCGCTCTTATGACGGACTCAGCCCTGATTCGCGCGCAGATGCGTTGAAGGGATTATGGAAGAGGATCGGGGAAACCTATCCCGAAGCGGCGCAGAGACCGAGCGGCGCCCCGAGCACTAAGGAAGCACGGAGCGCGACGAGTACAAGCGAAACAATCGAAAAACCCCAAGCGACAGTCAGCGAGACCGCGCCGACCAGGCCGGCTTCCACTCATATCGATAGGCAGGGCGGAGGAGCGCGTCCGCGCCCAGCCCAGCCGTCCCGCGCCGAAGCAGCGCCCGGCGGCAGACACAGCCAGACACCCGCGGCACTCAACGCGCCGCTGACCGTTCTTCAAGGCGTGGGACCCAAGCACGCCTCCACACTCGAAAGCCTGGGCATGCGCACACTCGGCGACATGCTGTATTACTTCCCGCGCCGCTACGAAGACTACAGCCAGCTCAAGCCCATCAAGAGCCTGTGGTACGGCGAACAGTTGACCGTGATCGGCACGATCCAATCGGTGCATACGCGCCCCATCCGCGGCGGCTCGGCCACGATCATCGAGGCCATCCTCAGCGACGGCACAGGCGCGCTGCGCCTCTCGTGGTTCAACCAGCCGTGGATGGCGAACCGACTCAAAGAGGGCCAGCAAATTTCCGTCTCAGGCAAAGTGGATCAATACCTCGGACGCCTGGTAATGAACCAGCCGGATTGGGAGGCAGTGGACGCGGAGCACCTGCATACGAACCGCATTGTTCCCATTTATCCACTTACCGCCCGGATCACGCAGAAGTGGCTGCGCGGACTGATGAATCAGGTCGTGACCTATTGGGCGCCGGCGGTGGTGGACTCCCTGCCCGAGAGCGTGCGTTCGTCTGCACGATTGATGAACCTGGGACAGGCTTTGCTGCAGGCACACTTCCCGGATAACCAGGACATGTTGAAGTCTGCGCGCGAAAGGCTGGCCTTCGACGAAATCTTCTTCCTGCAGATGGGCGTATTGCGGCAGAAACGCGACTGGAAAGAGGCCGAGGCGCGGCGCTTCTCCGTCACGGATGAATGGCTGGCTGCGCGGACAGCGAGCCTGCCTTATACATTGACAGGCGCCCAGCAGCGCGCCCTGAGCGACATCCGCGCCGACCTCGACTCAGGCAAGCCGATGAACCGGCTGCTGCAAGGCGATGTCGGTTCAGGCAAAACCGTCGTTGCTGCTTTTGCAACCGGAATGATCACAAGCAGCGGCTCACAAGCAGCAGTCATGGCCCCGACCGGCATCCTGGCGGAACAACATTATCGCAGCTTCACCAATTTACTGGCGAGCGAGCAGGGGATCCTGCGCCAGGACGAGATCCGCTTATTAGTGGGCAGCACGCCTGAGTCGGAGAAAGAGGCGATCCGCAACGGACTCGCAGACGGCAGCATCAAAATCGTCATCGGAACTCACGCCGTCATCGAAGGACCGGTCCAATTCAAAGACCTGCAGTTCGCTGTGATCGATGAGCAGCACCGCTTCGGCGTGGAGCAGCGCGCAGAATTGCGCTCGAAAGGCACGAACCCGCACCTGTTCGTGATGACAGCCACGCCCATCCCACGCTCGCTGGCGCTAACGGTTTACGGGGACCTGGACCTATCGATCATGGACGAAATGCCGGCAGGCCGCCAGCCTGTGGCAACACACGTGCTGACGCCGCAGGAACGCGAACGCGCTTACACGTTGATCCGCGGCCAGATCAAAGACGGACGGCAGGCCTTCATCATCTATCCGCTGATCGAAGAGAGCGAGAAGATGGAAGAGCTGCGCGCCGCGGTGGACGATTACGAAACCCTGTCGAAAGAGATCTTCCCCGACCTGAAGCTCGGCTTGCTGCACGGACGCTTGAAGCCCGATGAAAAAGACGAGACCATGCTCAAGTTCCGGGACCGTCAATATAATATTTTGGTTTCAACCACGGTGGTGGAGGTGGGGGTGGATGTGCCCAACGCCTCCGTCATGCTCATCGAAGGCGCAGACCGCTTCGGCCTGGCCCAGCTGCATCAACTGCGCGGGCGCGTGGGGCGCGGGTCGGATCAATCTTACTGCCTGCTGATCCCGACGGAGGGGGAGGCGGCCGAGAACGAACGGCTGCAGGCCATGGTCGAATCAAACGATGGCTTTGTCCTGGCCGAGAGAGACCTGCAACAGCGGGGCCCCGGAGAATTCCTCGGGACGCGGCAATCGGGTTATGCATCCGGCCTGCGCATGGCGAGCCTCACCGACGTGAAGCTGATCGAGAAGGCGCGCTTTCAAGCGCAAAAATTATTTGACGAAGACTCCAATTTGCAAATGCCCGAACATACCCTGCTGGCCGAGGCGCTGCAGCGCTTCTGGGGCGAGGGCAAAGGGGATGTGAGTTAGGTTATGGTTTAAGGTTGAAGGTTAGAAGGTTGAAGGTTTAAAGTTGGAAGGTTGAAAGATGGAAAGTTGAAAGTTTCAAAGTGAGAGGTTGGATGTAGAAAGTTGGCTTCGGCGAGCAGGGAGAACACCTTTTGCAGGAAGATCACCTGCACCTGCGGCCTTCGGTTGCCCGAAGTTGAAGGTTAGAAGGTTGAAAGTTGAAAGTTTCAAGGTGCGAGGTGCGGAGTGGAAGGTTGGCTTCGGCGATCCATATTACTCGCTTCGACGATTCATATCGTCGAAGTATGCGATGGTCGGGCAATCGCCGACCACTTTGGTGGCTTGCCGTCTCGTACCGGCGGTCACGCCGGTGCGGCGGCACGAGCGGTGTAGCCACCTCGCCCGAAGGGACAAAACGAAATGGTTAGAGCATTGTTTCCCGGCACATTCGATCCGATCCACTATGGACATATCGACATCGCTCAACGGGCCGCCCGCCTGTTCGACGAGGTGATCATGGCCGTCTACGACCGGCCGCTCAAGTCGCTATTGTTCGAGCCTGAAGAACGCATCGCACTCGTAAAGGAAGCGTTCAAGGATGAACCCAAGATCAAAGTGATGGGATACAGCGGGCTGACCGTGGACTTTTGCCGCAAGGTAGATGCACAGGTCATGGTACGCGGGCTGCGGGTCTTCTCGGACTTCGAGTGGGAGTTCCGCATGGCGCTGGCGAACCAGAGGCTGTCCACGGATATCGAGACGATAGCGCTCATCACGGCGGAGCAGCATACCTTTCTCTCCTCGAGCACGGTGCGGGAAATTGCAACGCTAAAAGGCGATGTATCGAGCATGGTACCCCCGTACGTGGACAAAGCCTTACGGGCAAAAGTGACCACTCTGGGGGATCAACATTCCCCTCCCAATGCACTCCGAGATTGATATATAATAAGAGTAATCCGTAAACAGAGGAAATCTCTTTTTTGGGGGTGCGCAGCTTTGCTGCGCACCCCCAAAAAAGAGAGCCACCTGGAGTTTACTGATAGGACCTCGATATACCCGCCGCGAATTGTGCGGAGGAGCCTATGGACATCCTGCAACTGATCGACCGCTTGGAAGAACTGTTCAACGACGCGAAAGCCGTGCCTTTCACGCATAATGTGGTGGTGGACGAAGACCGCATGCTGGAGATCATCGACCAGATGCGCATCGTCATCCCCGATGAAGTGAAGAAGGCCCAACAGGTCCTGTCTCAACGCGACCGCTTCCTGGCACAGGCGCAGGAGGAGGCCGACCGGACGATCGTGCTGGCGCGCGACAAGGCCGAACAGATCGCGGCGAAGGATAACATCGTCGTGGAGGCCCAACGCCGCGCCGACCAGATCCTGGCGCAGGCGCGCGCCGACGCGGAAGCCACCCGCCGGGACGCCGACGATTACGTGGTGGATACGCTGGTGCAATTACAGGACAGCCTTGAGAAGGTCTTGAACCAGGTCCGCAACGGAGTCCGCACGGTGCAGGAGGACCAGCTGCGGAAAACAATCCCGGCCTCGTCTTCGACGGTCCCCGAGAAAATCGATAAGTAGCCAACCACCGGACCCCTTCAAAAATGGATGACTCGCGCGAGCGGGTCATTTCTTTTTTAAGGTTACTCCATGGCAGGAATGTGAGTAGACACAATTTTTGCATGCCCATCCTCGGACTCGGCAGATGACGTAGATCATCCATTGACCCAACGATAAAAATGCCCACCCCGGATATTTTTATATTTTTGTTATCGGAAGATGTTTACTACTATAAATGTTTGGGAGTGTCCGATCTCCAAGGCATAAAAGAGCGAGATTGGC
>JBGQIO010000288.1:0-4537 GCA_041498515.1 Anaerolineae bacterium | reverse complement strand
CTGCAGGAAAACTAAAAAAGGTGGCTCTCGTCGCCTGCATGCGCAAGCTGCTTACTATCCTTAATGCGATGATCCGCGATATGTCACCTTGGAAAACGTCCGTTTCTGCTTGACTCTAAAGACAGTTGCTTCGCGAAGAACACCTTTTTGCAGGAAGGGTCACCTGCACCTGCGGCCTGCGGCCTTCGGTCGCCTGATATGAAAATAAGTGTTCAATTGAGGTTCAATCCCTCCTTCCGATAGTTCCCGGCAAGAAGAACGCTTGCCATCTCGCCATATACGGTCCGCGGAACAAAATACACGGCTTCCGGGCAGGGAAAACACCTGCAAAGAGACAGTCTTCGACCTGCGGAAGTCCCCCAAGAGAAAGAACAGGGATCCATGCTTCGCAAGGAACGAATAAAAGGGAATCGGTATTTTGAAGATCGATATTCGATAATTCGATATTCGAGAATCGGAACCAGGTTATAGGTAGGGAAAAAGTGGATGGCTCCATAGTTTTGCTTTGAGTGGATGAAAATGATTATACCGAACATTTGTTCTAAAGTCAAGCAAATAGGAGTCCATAGCGTATCAGGGCGTACACACTTTGGGAGGGCAAGAGCCTACCACTTTGTCCATTGTGTGCATGGGTTATTCGCGTTCCGGCGAGGTCGGCCCGCCCTAAAGAACAGGATCTTCGCGCCGAGAAGTACACTCGGCATCTCCGACTTTGCGGGGTAAACTCCGATCCACGCCTCGCGGTATTTGGCTGAAGCACCGTAGTATAGGCCGAAGACGGTGATCGGTTAGTGTTCAGTGATCAAGACCCATAATAAGTACTCCGGGACAGTAGGTGGGAAGATGCAAATTGACCTGAGTTCGTCAAAGTACAGTTTTTTCACCCATGCTTTCTCTTTTATGCGAACTTATACAATATGAATACAGTGTTTGTGGTTTGACGAACATATGTTCATATGAGATAATTTAGGCATGAGATCCCTAAAATTTGCCATTGTCCCGGCTCCAGAAATCCTTAAAAACGATGTGGAGTGTTTTCGGATCATCGAAAACGTGAGCGAGGAAGGATTGGCAATAAAAGTATCCCCCAATGGCGTGCCCGGTATTGTCTTTCAACATAACAACGGGCGGTCTGCCATTGAAAATATCATTACCCATTCGGTGCCCACCTCCATACCTACTTTATTTCTTTATGGACCAGGCACAGAGCCAAGTGTCATGAATTATAAAAAAGGATCATATACTACAATGCAGGTGATTTTAAAGCCTCATGCCCTACAAACACTCTTTGGCATAAACGCATCGGCACTAGCCAATGGGTTCGCGGAACTTAATGAGTTTTCAAACGAGAATCTTAATGAGCAACTAGTTGAAGCCAATGATGGACAAAAACAAATTACCCTGCTAGCGGACTTTTTAATCGCCAAGCTCAAGCAGGCGAAAACCAGAGACACGTTAGTAGAAGAAAGCGTACGTTTAATCCACAGGAACGTCGGATCTATTACTTCAAAATACCTACTTGAATACTTTAATTTATCAGAACGCCAGTTTGAGAGAAGGTTCAGCCAAACAGTAGGTCTTTCGCCCCAATCTTATATTCGGGTGAAGCGGTTTAATGAAGCGATAAGGCTGATGAAGACCGGGCAATACGAAAGGCTTACTGATATCGCCTATGCCTTAAATTTCCATGATCAATCTCATTTTATTCACGATATCAAAGCATTTTCAGGCATAACTCCCAAAAGCATTTCGCAAAAAGTGGAAGACTTCCACGATCAAGGTGGATTTTCTTATCTATGAAGATGACGGTTTTTTACAATTATTAACAGGGGGGAGAATATATACTGCAATCATATTTATGAATTAGGAGATCCATAATGAGAAAAATTGCAGTATTAAACAGAGTTTCCATTGACGGCTTTTTTGCAAGTTTAAACCAGAAAACGTGGGGAATGGATTGGTTTATTCAAGACCCTGAAGTCGATAAAGCAGTACATGGATCAGGAGATTCTACGGACACTCTTTTATTGGGTGGGATAACCTATAAAGGATTTGAACGATCGTGGACACCCTGGTTGAAGGATCCGAAGGCGCCCAAAGAGATGAAGGCTGTGGCCGAAGAGTTAACCAAATTGACCAAGGTGGTTTTTTCAAAATCGCTCAAAGAAAACGAAATTACCTGGGAGAATACCAAGTTATTCCACAGTAACCTTATCGAGGAGGTAAAAAAATTAAAACAAGAAAAAGGCGGGGGCATCCTGATAATGGGTAGCGGCACAATCGTGCAACAACTTGCAAATGAAGGATTAATCGACGACTATTTGTTTATAGTCACCCCCATCGTCGCGGGAGAGGGAAAGCCGCTCTTTAAAGATGTTAAACAATTTAGTCTTAAGCTTTTAGAAACAAAAACCTTTAATTCCGGAAACGTTGTGCTTCACTATGAAATCACCAAATCGGAAAAGTAATATGAAACACAAATTGATACGGATACCTATCGGTTTCATTGTCTTGCCGTTTATCTTATTCAGTGGCCTCCTCATAGGTCATGTTGGCTGGTTTTAGTACCGGATAAGTTTCAGGCAGACAGACGTACTCGGCATAAGCGCCAAGATACGGTAATGTGGGTGCAAATATTTGGCCTCCCTCTTTGAATCGCGTCACTTTCCTGTCTACTGCTTCAATTTCCCCGGCTAACTCGTGCCCTGGTATCATTTTTCTTCTGTGACCAAACATTCGCAAGGGGAGCCATAACAAGAGAGGTATATTTCGAAGTACAACGTCCCCTGATGTTACTGTTGCCGCGAGAATTTTTACCAATACTTCATTGTCTTTCGGAGCAGGTTTTTCTACCTCTTTTAGTTCCAGAACGTCGGAAGGGCCGTATTTGCCGTCTACAATCGCTTTCATGAGAATTCCTTCTTTGCCTGCCATAAGAAAAAGCACCTCAAAGAATATTTTCGATGAGGTGCTTATTCTTTGTGGTTTGTGTTAAGCGGTCAACTCAACGTTGCTTGTTTAGCCTGCCCTACGGTGGGGGTGCCGTGAGCCGGGACCCTTACTCCTACTATTAGCAGGTAGAAAACCATCGAGATTTCCGCGATAGCCGACGGGATGAGGATGAAGGCGCGAATCATTTGGTCGAAGTCGGGGGCCAGGAACGCCGCGAACAGGTCCACGAGGTAGCAGACGCCACCCACGATGAGCAGGGCGCCTAGCCACTTCGGGAACAGCTCTGATTTGTAGGCGAGATATCCTAGAGGCACCAGCCACAGACCAAAGAACACCTGCCCGGTGAGTGTGCCATAGTGTTGAGTGTCGAGCAAGAGCAGCACTAAGGCATTCGAACCCGCTGTGCCGAAGGCGACCGCATAGGAGCTGTCGGTTGCTACCCGCAAACCCTCAAACTGGAAGGCCGCATTGAGAGAAATGATACCGGCCGCGAGTGCGACGAGGACCAGCATTGCCCTCGCCATGCTCTTGTGCACGTCTCGGAGCAGGATGTAAAGGGTCAGGGCCGTGAAGACAAAGAAGGTCGCATCCAACAGGTGAGCGACGACGCCCATGCGGACAAGTCCGGAGTTCGCAACAACGTTCGCTGCCGTGGCCACTGCGTTACCGGCAACGTACATCTTGGGATCCACAAATCCTTCGGCAAAGCCGCCGAAGATGCCGACGAGCAGGTAGAAGAAGCCGGCGATCCTCGCGAGACGCTTGGGTGAAGACGTGATTTCTTCTCTTACTGTGTTTGTATTCATTTTTTCTCCTTTTTTTGAAGGATAAGTGTGAGTTTTATGGAAAGGGACTTGAATAGAACTGTAATCGACCATAGTCTATAGCCTGCGGCGGACTGGGTAATACTTGCCCAGTCCGCCGCACGTTCTCCGAGACTTCAACCGCTATCCGCCCTTGCGTAATTCTTTGTCTTCGATGTCACGAATTTAGTGAAGTGATTGCAGATGGGTTGAAGCCCTTGACGGTGAGCCAGACGCCCAGCGAAAACTCAAATAGCGCGACCGGAAGTGCGGTCAACCCTGCCAAGGGGGCATGTTGCCCGATGAGACCGAACAGCACGGCGATGTATCCAACGAGGAGGACGGGGCCTCCGACGATTCCGATCAGGGAAAGGCCTCTAGGCACCAGGCGCGACTGGTAAAGCAGGAATCCCAGCAACAGGTCGCATATAGCCGGCATGAAGCTTTGTCCGAGGAGGAAGATGCGGTCATAAAGGGCGGCAAGCGCATGGCTGGTGACCAACGCATCTGCTCCGGCTCCGGCCTGCCGCAAGGTCACGATCGACAAAAGGAACGCCACGCCGACGAAGATGGTGCTGGATTCCAGAATCCGGGAGGCAACGAGGCCCAGCGCGGCCCCTTCGTTCTGCTTCTTGAGCACGGGGAACAGCACGACTGCGGTGCCGATGCCGGCGAGGGCCACGATGATTTCCAAGATACCGCCGATGATGGCGGAAGTGTCCGGACCGGCGCCGAGGATGTAGTTCGTACTCTTTACCGGGCCGTAGATAGCGAGGGTCGGT
>JBGQIO010000287.1:0-4563 GCA_041498515.1 Anaerolineae bacterium | reverse complement strand
CTTTGATTATTTTTTAGAGGCAGGTCCTGGCCCAATCGTGATGTTCGTCAGCTAATTTTGATGAAATAATCATACCAACGGACGATTTTTTGGTTTATAATCATATTCAAAATAATGAATATAAATAATATACACAAATCTCAATCCACTCTATTCAAGATTCTTGCCCACCCGGTCCGATTGTCCATTTTGGAAATCCTGCGCGACGGTGAACAATGTGTTTGCCATATGGAAGCGATGCTTAAACGCCGACAGGCGTATATCTCGCAGCACCTGATCGTGCTAAGAGAAGCCGGAGTGGTAGCAGACCGGCGAGATGGCTGGAACATGTATTACCGCGTTATCAAGCCTGAGGTCTTCGCTGTGCTGGATGCGATGTATGCCTTGACCGGCAATCGTGTGAAGATCCGGCACCAGCATGCCAATACAGAATGTCCCTGCCCAAAATGCCAGGCTGTTGCTCAGGTCATTCCAACCAAGGATGTCGCGGTTCTTTCGAGGTAAAAGACTGCGATTGAAGGCTCCTTTTTATGCAAAATCATATTCAAAATATTGAATAAATCTGGAGTAAATGTGACCACTTTACCTTTTTCGTCCTCCAAGCCATCGCCGCGCCACTTTTACCTCCTGTTCGCGCTGGCAGTATTCGGTTGGTTCGCAGCATATAACATCATCCAGCCTCTGGCAGATTGGATTACCTATAATGCCTTGAATTTAGCGATCAATTCAAAGCTGGGTCAATCTCTGGCATTCTTCCTGTATGACGTACCCAAGATACTCCTTCTGCTTACTGGAATGGTATTTGCCATTTCCATCATCCGCACCTTTTTCAGCGCGGAACAGACTCGGGCCTTGCTGGGAGGAAAACGAGAAGGAGTTGGTAATGTGCTGGCCGCGCTGCTAGGCATCGTAACGCCATTTTGCTCATGTTCGGCAGTTCCGTTATTCATCGGGTTTGTAGAATCAGGGATACCGCTGGGAGTCACATTCTCCTTCCTGATCGCCGCGCCGACCATCAATGAAGTGGCAGTCATCCTATTGTTTGGCTTGTTCGGCTGGAAGGTGGCCGGATTGTATATTGTTTCAGGATTATCGATCGCCATTCTGGCCGGAGCCGTAATTGGGCGTCTACGAATGGAGCGCTATGTGGAAGATTTTGTCTGGAAAATACAGGGCAACAGCGATGTGATCGGGGAGAGACTAACCTGGATAAATCGCACCGAGCGGGCTTGGGCGTCTGTGAAGGATATTGTTGGAAAAGTCTGGCTTTACGTAGTGATCGGGATCGCCATCGGTGCTGGCATCCATGGATATATGCCGGAAAAAGCATTGGCCGGGATTTTGAGCGGGCAGGTGTGGTGGTCTGTTCCGGCAGCAGTACTGATCGGCATACCGCTGTATTCGAATGCGGCCGGTATGATCCCGATCGTAGGTGCATTGATCGAAAAAGGCGCCTCGCTCGGTACGGCCCTGGCTTTTATGATGTCCGTGGTGGGACTGAGTTTGCCTGAGGCGATCATCCTGCGTCGGGTGTTGAAACTGCCGTTATTGATCACATTCTATGGCGTCATCACGATTGCCATCATCCTTATCGGTTATTTGTTCAACATCATTCTCTAATCTCAAAGGAGTCCCAATGCTAAGCATAAAAGTACTAGGTTCTGGTTGTGCCAACTGCAAACGGCTGGAAGCCGTTGTACGGCAGGCGGCCTCAAATCTCGGCATCGAGGCCGAGGTCAGCAAGGTGACCGAGTATCCTGAAATCATGAAGTACAACATCCTATCAACGCCCGGGCTGGTCATTAATGAAAAGGTAGTCTGTGCGGGGCGTGTACCGAATGAGGCCGAGGTGACGACCTACCTCACCACAGCACTTTCTCAAACCGTCCAGTAATCCAACATTAACCATAAGGAAAAAAACCATGCAAAAACAGCGAGTTCTTTTTCTGTGTACCGGCAATTCCGCCCGAAGTCAAATGGCGGAGGCAGTCCTGCGCAAATACGGAGGAGATCGCTTTGAAGCGTACAGCGCCGGGCTGAAGCCCAAAGGCATCCATCCTTTGACGATCGAGGTCATGAAAGAGAAGGGTTATGACCTGAGCGCCCAGTATTCCAAAGGTGTAGGCGATTATCTGGGCAAGGTGTTGGTCCAAACCCTGATCACCCTGTGCGATGACGCGGAGAAAAACTGCCCTACCGTTTGGCCGGGGGTTAACACCCGCCTGCATTGGGTCTTCGAAGACCCCTCCGCATTCGAAGGGACCGATGAACAGAAATTGGCAAAATTCCGCCAAATCCATGACCAGATCGAGCACAGGATCAAGGAATGGGTGGCAGAACCTTCGGCGGTAGAGGCATAATATGGTTGCGAAAGCGAACGCTGCTCCTCTCCAGCCGACCTCTCCGCGATTGTCCTTTCTGGATCGTTACCTAACACTCTGGATCTTTATTGCCATGGCTGCTGGGATCGGATTTGGTTTCTTTTTTCCGGCCGCGGTTGATTCATTCAATCACTCCGTATCCCTCGGCACTACCAACGTTCCCATTGCCATTGGTTTGATCCTCATGATGTACCCTCCATTGGCCAAAGTACATTATGAGGAATTGGGGGACGTGTTCCGTAACTGGAAGGTATTGGGGCTTTCCCTTATTCAAAACTGGGTGATCGGTCCGATCCTGATGTTTGCACTGGCAATCCTCTTCCTGCGCGGCTATCCCGAATATATGGCAGGGCTGATCCTGATCGGCCTAGCCCGCTGCATTGCAATGGTCATTGTGTGGAACGAACTGGCCAGAGGGGATACTGAATATGCCGCGGCCCTGGTGGCTTTTAACAGTCTGTTCCAGGTCTTCTTTTACAGCATCTATGCTTATGTGTTCATTACTGTTCTGCCCACCTGGTTCGGGCTAAGCGGCTCGATCGTGCACATCACGATCGGTGAGATCGCAAAGAGCGTATTCATCTATCTTGGCATTCCTTTCCTCGGTGGCTTTCTCACACGTTTTGTGCTGATCCGCGCCAAAGGCAAGACCTGGTATCACACACAATTCGTGCCGAAGATCAGCCCGCTCACGTTGATCGCCCTGCTGTTCACCATCGTCACCATGTTCAGTTTGAAAGGCAACCTGATCGTAACCATTCCCATCGATGCGGTTCGTATCGCAATCCCTTTATTGATCTACTTCGTGTTCATGTTCCTGGTCAGCTTCGGAATGGGAAAACTGGTTGGTGCAGATTACCGCCAGACTGTCACGCTCTCCTTTACAGCAGCCAGCAATAACTTTGAACTGGCGATCGCGGTCGCCATTGCCGTGTTCGGGATCAGCTCAGGGCAGGCATTTGCGGCAGTCATTGGGCCGCTGGTTGAAGTCCCTGTGATGATCGGGTTGGTGAACGTCGCTTTTGCTTTGAAAAAACGACTCTTTTTACAGACAGATCTGGGAGTTCCAATAAAGTAATCGCAACCCCTACCAAAGAAACCCCTTTCAATATGGAGGATATTTCTGTTTTAACAATAAATATCAAATGCGAATGGCATGAGGCGCATCGATTCGGGCGAACTAAGATTCGGGCGAGAACTCCCGCTATGGACAGGTGAGAACCCGTTTCCCTATCAGCTTGATGGGTGTCGTCACATTATTAAGCATAACCCACGCCGCGCGCGATTCGCCAGGCACAAACGCAACCACCTTTATGGTCGCCGTGACGTTCGTCCTTTGCCCCACCGACAAATTAACCGGCGTCCCCACAACGCCGACGACTGAAAATTGGTCCGGGACGCCGAACTGGATGTCCAGGTTCACCACGTTGCCGGGACCCAGGTTAGTAATCGAGTAAGTCACTTTGAAGATCTCACAAGCTTTTGCATGTTTGGGAGCCGAAACAAGGATGGTCTTCAGAGAATAGGTTTCCTCTTGAGCAACTACGGGAGGCGTGGTCATCCCCAAGATTGCTAAAAGTATGACGATCGCGAACAACGCGCGTTTTTCATGATGAATGACCGAATGCATAGGACCCTCCTTTTAAACTACAAACATACAACTTTGCTGCCATCCCTGACAGTCGCAGGTTTGCGCCAAAGCCGTCAAACTCGCCAGTAGACAGCCTATCCGACTGCTTATAGATTGTTTAGACAATATCATTATACACCAAGCATCCTCCTTTAACAATCATTATTTGAATGGAGCGCCTTGTGCCCGCAGTTTCAGCTGGCAAAAGCAAACAGACTTAGAACATATCCGAAAATTTATCCAAGGGGACGATCACTGCAAAAACCATATGAATGAAAGCGAGTCAGTTTTGCGGCCTCGTGCGCCATGGGATGTTGACTGGTCATGAATACAAAGGGCATTTTTTTTACTTCAGGAAATTTCAAATGTAAATGGTGTCGGACGCATTGATTCCAGCGAACTAACCTTCGCTTTCTTTCTTATTTTGAATACCTATGCGCAACTAGGTTGAAATAGTGAACAAATTACCCTATAATGTTAATAATTAAGAAACGCGTTAAATCTGCTACAATCCCAGGCAGACATTGAGAGTTAAAGTTCAGGATCTGTCAT
>JBGQIO010000286.1:0-4567 GCA_041498515.1 Anaerolineae bacterium | reverse complement strand
CAACCAGGATCCACCTTGGCCCGTGAAAAACAATGTCCAGCGCGGCCAGTTTCCGAACAGAGATCAAACGATTGCGATTTTCCATTGGCACCTCACTAGAATCTAGAATGCATGATCAGTGGAGATTCGAACACCGGTTCAATGATTAATTGTGATATCAAGAGAGCAATGCGCATCAAAGCAGCCCGGAGGGCAATTACAGTAGAGTTCAGCGGCATTATAGGCTATCCGGATCCCTGCAGGCCTATCGCTGCAAGCCACTCCTGGATCTCGCGGGTATGGTTCCGGTAATCTCCGGACAACGAATCAATAAGGCGCGCTACAGTCGCAGGGCCTCCGCGGTAGTGAACCACACCATGGTCAGCGTCCCATTCAGATGGGTCCAGCCCCTGGAGGTAAGCCTCAAATTCCGCCATGGAGGCGGCAAGTTCGGCGAGCAGGGAGGCCTTGTCGCGGGAGGAGTAATGCGAGACAAAAGCCGCATTAACATTCTTATAGTCATTGGATGCGTCTGTGTAGTATGAAGGCACAACGCCCCTTAGGATATCCTTGCCTGACTCGATCATCCTGCGATTCCACCCTACAAGGTGAGCCATTACATCCCGGGATGACCAGCCATTGATGGGGGACAGGTACAGATTATCAGGCACTGACTGAATACAGCGGCGAAAGGCCTGATAGGCCACCATGAGCGTATTGAAGCGATCGCGATCGTTCATAGGACAACTCCTTATATAAAGGCCGAATAAAGTACCGTGTTCCCGGAGGCCGCCAAACGGTTTGTGTTCGCGAATCTCCACCGGTCCGTTGCCTGCTGTGTCCGGCCGGTTTCTTTCCAAACAAGACGGCTCACCCGACTCTCCAGAGACTTGCGTACTTCTTGCGGTATTTCAGGTCACCTTCGGTTTCGATCAGTTCCAGCGCCTTCTCTTTTATTTTCTCCTCCTTTACTGCGTCATATAAATTACGAAGGCTTTGGAGGATGTCGTAGCGGATGAGGGTGCAGTTCTTTTCTGTAATGCACTCTTCGAACCGGCCTTCCAGACCGTCAACCAACAATTTCCGTTGTTTTATCCCGGCAACACCGACTTTCCATAATGATTGCATGCAATGCCTGGCGGTCACGAACCTTGCATCCTTTGTGACTGCGAGCAGGGCCTTAAAATCCTTGAGCATCCTGTCGTCTGGGTCACTCTTGGCAAGGTTGCAGAGAACCTGTGCCGCTATTGCCCGAACATGGTTATCCTTATGACTTAAGCCTGCCACCAACCGGTCCCACACTTCGTAAGCCCAGCTCACCGGTTTATCCGTTGCTTTGAGAATATAGAGAAAAGCTTTGTTCTGCAATTCCCTGTCTTGAGACCAAAGGTTATCCAAGTTTATTGCTATGATTTTATCCATCTATCTCTCTTGGAATGTGAAGACCAGTTCGTGAAGGTCCGCATATCCCGGGCACGGCTAAAGGATTGCACTCGAGAATTCTCCGCCAGCCAGATGCACGCTACGGTGAGCCTTGTTATTATAAAATATGATGCGATTCACATCGGAAATCGAACCGGTCAGACCGGCTCCACGATCACCAAGGGAATTTCCCGGCCGGCTTTTGCCTGGTATTCGTCGTAGCGCGGAAAGATCCCGGCCATTATTTTCCACAAGCGCGGCTTTTCCTCTTTGGCGGCAGTGAGGGCGCGGGCCGCGAATTTGTCCGCACCCACCTGTATTTCGACCTCAGGGTTTTGGACCAGATTTCGATACCATAATGGATGTTTAGGTGCACCCCCATTGGAGGCCACCAATAAATAGTTCTTCCCATCCCGGCCGTAGATCAGCGCCGTCCGGCGAAGCTTGCCTGACTTGCGGCCGCGGGTAGTCAATAGCAGTGTGGTCATCCCGCGCCACAGGTGACCTTTCCTGCCATCACTCTCCACATACTCTCGAATGTGTTCCCTTACAAACCCCGACGGGCTGTCAAACACTTCCTCTTCAGATGTCATGATTTCCTTATTCAATCCGGGTCGGCAAAGGATCGATCCTTGGTGCCGGGCTTGTCATTTACCCGGCTAGTCATGTTTCGAATACTTATGTACTGGCCTGTCAAACTTGATTCTGGGCATTACCCAGCGGGACTAAATTCCCTGCTGGTGGTGACACCGGTGGTGATACCGCTACGCGTCCACAGGATTCGCTTCGCTTATGCTTCGCATCAGTTCATGGAAGCCCATACGGGCTGGCAAACAATTTTCAAACAATCAGCTTTAACACTCTAATACTTTTTTGACGATCTCAACGAAATGCTTATATCTGCAGGACCAGCTGAGCGTGTCATCAGGCGCCATAAATAGGTAACATTTAGTCGGATTGCACGCTGCTCGCAGCGATAGTCATTATAGCGTAAGCATGGTTCAGGAGTCTGCTGCCGCTGGAGGCAGCGGCTTATCTGATCAACACCGGCTTTCGGAGCAGGTCGATCCCAAGCCACAGCGCCCAGATCGGCGCAAGGCCCAAGTAAAGAAGAAGGCCCGGCATGCTAAGGGCACCGACATTCAGGATCATACCGAGCGAATCCAATAACGCCGCAAGGCCCAAGATCATACTGATGACGCTGAAGAGGCGGCGCTCACTCCGCAGAAGCCAGCCGATTCCGAAAAACCAGATACCTACCAATAGTTCCCCAAGAATATTCCACAGGCCGCCATAGACCATATTCCATAGAGTTGTGAAAACCGTCTCCAGCACAGCCCGTTGTGAAGTAGAGGCTTGAGCATAGGCCGTGATCAGCGGCGGATGGACAGCTGCCAATGTAGCTGCACCGCCGGCGCCGATGAGGATGTAGCCCAATCCGCATACCGTAAAGAACTGAACCCAGACCGGATTTCTCGACCCGCACCAAAGCTGAAGGAAGAGGGCCACGGGCAACAGCGGCAGATAATAGCCAAGCATATCCAGGATCAATCCCCAGCGAAGCAGACTCGCCCCATCCGGTCCGACGGAAAGCATGAAAGCCGGATTGGTGAAGACCTCTGAACTGAAATTTACGGGAATACCCTGAAGCACATTGCTGATCACCGCAAATAGAAAAGAAACGATCGCCGCCAGCGCTGCGAAGCGTTGAAAGGACTGATGACCGCTCATAGCATATCTCCCTTCGGTGTCAAACTTCGCCGAATTATCCATCTGCCAGTGCTCCCACCAATATAGTGTGATCCCGGATTCGGTGACGATTAAAACACTGGCATCCATGGGGGAAATTCCTAATTAGCATCGGAGCCTTGTGTGAACTTCCTCAGCCGGCGAAACGCCAGGATCGCCAGCACCGTGAAGATGACCGCCTGCGCGATGTAGATCCAAAACCACAGGTCCGCGCCGTCGCGCCACACGAGCGGTCGGGCCGCATCGTGCGGCCAGATAAAGAAAAAGAAAGTCACATCGCCCAGGATATGCGCCGGGATGGCAGGAAGGCTCGAATTGGTGAGGTAGGCCGTGGTACCAAAGGCAACACCCACGACAAAGTAAAAAAGTAGCTTCGACCATACAAAGCCTTGTGTGGGGCCATGCCAGAAAGCGAAAAGGAGCGAAGAGATCAGGATCGCGGTCCAGGCAGGGAACACCCGCTCGAGCCTGACCTGGGCGTAGCCGCGGAAGGCGGCTTCCTCGGTGATCGGGGAGACCAACGAACCCGTCAGAAGCCCTAACACGACGACCAGATGCGGATAGCGGGAGTAATCAGGGATCGTAGGGTTTCCGCCCACACCGACGAGTTCAACCAGCACGATCCAGAATCCCGCCAGCGCGAAAATCGACAGAACGCCCGCGACCAGCGCCCATACCAGCTTCGGGCCTGTTATCCGGTTGGAACGCAGGTATGTGCGCCGGGCGTCCGAGGTGCTGCGCGGCCACCACCTGCCGCCCAGATAGTGCCACATCAACCACAAGATAAGAGCCATGAGTGGGAAAGCCCAAGGAATGGTCGGAGTGGATCTGAGATTGGTGGAGATCAGTAGTATCCAAACTCCGGCACCGAAGATACTGATAAGAGAGGACAGGAGGGCAGACCAGAGGACTGCCCAAATACGATCGGATGAAGAAGGCATTCTATTCATTTCTCCTGTGTCAAGGACGGCAAGTTACGGTGTGATTCATTGTCCTAGCCTGGCCTCAAAAACAATCGTCTCGCTGAAGCCCTGTCCATCCACCTGGTACGCGTAACAACGTCGTCCGCTTGTGTTTAATACGGCTGTGGTGCATAAATCGGTTTTTTTGAAGATACAATCCCAAGATCAGGCTGATTTTCAGGGGAACTCATATCCTTTGTGGGAAAAGAAAGTCAAAATATCTTCAAGAACCAGCTCCGAGTGGGAAGAAAAATATTTGTAGCTACTGGTGGTGATACTGATAGTGATACCGCTTCGCGTCCACAGGATACGCTCCGCTATGCTTCGCACCACATCTTCTCCCCACGCTTTCAGCCTGAGGAGAAGAATTCCGAGCAGGAAGAACACCTGCACCTCCGAAAAAAGGGATGTGCGCAGGGCGTACGCCCTGCGCACATCCCTTTTTTCGGGTGCTT
>JBGQIO010000285.1:0-4587 GCA_041498515.1 Anaerolineae bacterium | reverse complement strand
TTTACCGAACCAAAATCTATGGCTGGAAGAAGGGCGGTCTCGTTGAGCATCGACATCGTTTCAAGGTTGCGTAGCCAGCGAGTGATACAAGCTTATGAAAAGCTTTTTGCTGGTGATCGTTGGCAAGGGAACGATCTCATCTTTCCTTCTACTCTGGGCACACCCTTAGATCCAAGAAACTTATATCGGCAGTTCAAACATGCTCTCAAGCAAGCAGACCTGCCAAATATCCGGTTTCACGATCTAAGGCATACTGCTGCCACACTGATGTTGCAACAACACACACATCCAAAAGTAGTGCAGGAGAGATTGGGTCATTCCGATATTTCCCTGACTCTCAATACATATTCTCATGTACTGCCGGATATTCAAGAAGAGGCAGCGGAGAAAATTTCTCAAGCTTTGCTACATATTGAATCCAACTTCAAAGATAAGGACTCAATCATTACTATCAATGAAGCCAACCAACTTTCTAACAAAATTTAAATTTGTGGAATCGAATTGCTGTAAAACTGCTGTACTAAAGAGAGCCTCCGAATTCCGGAGGCTCTCTTTGTACCCATATATTGGAAGATTCGAAGCTAAATGTACTATATTTGGTGTGACCGACCAGGGACTTGAACCCTGAACCCACTGATTAAGAGTCAGTTGCTCTGCCATTGAGCTAGTCGGCCTGACCTATCGTTCCCGCGCTTGGCGCAGGGGATGATACCTTAAGAGCAGGGGGGTGTCAATGCAGGTATAATAAAAGGGATGATCGAGCTCAGTATTCCAGGAGGCGGCGACTTACGGCTTGAACACCTGGTCACCGATGTCAACGGTACGCTGGCAGTGGACGGTATATTAATAGAAGGCGTCACCGGACGCATCGCAGCGATTCGTCAGCGGTTGACGGTCCATCTGCTCACCGCCGACACACTGGGACGACAGGCTGAGATCGATAAGCAGCTCGACCTCACCGGGACTCGATTAATTGGCGGCAATGAAGTGGAACGGAAGCGTTCTTTTGTGGAAAAACTTGGCGCGCATTCGGTGGTGGCCATCGGTCAGGGCGCCAATGACGCAGGCATGTTGAAAGCCGCCGCGCTGGGCATCTGCGTGATGTCCGCCGAGGGCGCCGCGACGGAGACCCTGCTGGCTGCCGACCTGGTCGTCCCTGATATTCTGAGCGCCTTCGACCTGCTCGATCATCCCAAACGAATCCTTGCGAGCCTTCGAAAATGACAACCAACGATCCGGCCTCCATCCCTCGTGACCCCTCCGCACCGCGCCCTGCCTCGCGTGCGCGCCGTCGACAACGCGGCCAGCTGATTGTCCCGCAGGATGCAGAGGGCCGCGCAGCCCTGCTTTCGTCGCTGGCGAAGCGTTCCTATCCAACCTACGAATTATTTGTCTACGCTGTTTTATGCGGCGCGATCCTCGGCCTCGGCTATGTCATTGACTCACAGGCCTTGCTGCTGTTCGGCATCTTAATGGCGCCGCTGCTTTTGCCTTGGGTCGGCCTCCTGTTGGCTACGATCACCGGTTCGACGCGCTTCTTTTTCGAAACCATCATGGCTTTGCTCATCAGCGCGGCCTTGGTGTTCATTATCGGTGCCCTTGCCGGTTTCGCGGCACGCCTCTTCTTGCCTCGCACATTTAATGAAGCGTTCACTCACGCCCGCTTGTGGTGGCCGGACCTGATCGTCCTGGCGATCGGCGCGGTCATCCTGACGATCTCCTTTGTCCGTTCGGAGGATAAGCCTTTCCTGCCAAGCGTGATGCTGGCTTATGAATTCTTCCTGCCGCTCAGCGCGGGCGGCTTCGGGCTCGGAAGCGGAATCGGCGACATCTGGCCGCATGGCCTGCTTGTTTTCCTGGTCCACTTTGCGTGGGCAGGCATGTTCGGCCTGATCACCCTGGTGGCCCTGCGCTTTCTTCCGACGAATCTGCAGGGGTTTATTTTTAGCGGCGGGGTCGTGCTGGTGCTGGTCGTGATCTTGGTTGTGTTGATGACCGGCGGAAATTTGGCTCCCCCCGCAGCACAGCAGGGCGCCAACCAGATCCCACCTCCCGTTTCGAATACGGGTCTGCCTCCTGCTTCCCCACCGGCGGGCACGTCGGCAGCGGCTATAGCGCCGGAGCCTACCTCCACGCCGCTCATCGAGACGCTGACCCCCATTGACACTTTGACCCCCACGGAGACTCTCGCGCCATCGCCCGTGCCGCTCACGCTGGAGATTACCCTACCCGCCACGGAGACGCCCACTGTCACCATGACCTTCGAGCCGACGCCGCTGTATGGCCGCGTCCATTCGGGTAAAGGCGTGGTCTTACGCGAGACGCCGGCCGGAAAAGGCATGACGACCCTGGATGATTATTCGATCGTCCAGGTGCTGCCCGATACGCAGGAGGTGAGCGGCTATACCTGGGCGCATGTGATCGCAAGCCAGAATGGGTATCAGCTGAACGGCTGGATCGCCCAGGCTTACTTAGTGGTGGAAACTCCCGCACCGAACTGGCAGCCCTCGGATACACCTACCATAACCTCAACACCTTAGTTGTGATCTTGTGAGGTCCGGCCCACACCCGGGGCGACCTGTCGGTCGCCCCTGAAAATTTAATTCAGGAGTTACCATGCCCATTCATTTTGGCACAGACGGCTGGCGCGCCGTTATCTCGGATAGTTTTACTTTCGATAATCTTCGCATCGTGGCACAGGCCATTGCCGATGCGGTCGCCTCGGAGCATTGGGATAAACGCGGCAACGGAGGCCCGAAGCCCGATCCCAAAAAGATCGTGGTCGGCTATGATACGCGTTTCCTCTCCGACCGCTTTGCGGGGGAAGTGGCGCGCGTGCTGGCGGCTAACGGGTTCACGGTCCTGCTGGCCCAATCCGATGCGCCGACTCCGGCCATCTCCTACGCCGTTAAAGATCAAGGCGCAATCGCAGGCGTGATGATCACCGCCTCGCACAATGCCCCGCGTTATAACGGCGTGAAACTCAAGGCCTCTTACGGCGGTTCGGCCCTGCCGGAACAATGCCGCCGGGTGGAGATCTACATCAACGACAACGAATCCCAGGCGCGCGGCCCCAACCTCATGGATTTCAAGAAAGCGCGGGATGCCAACCTGATCCAGAAGTTCAATCCGCTGCCGGCCTATTTCGATCACCTGCGTACGTTGATAAACACCGACCTCATCGCAGATAATCCGCAGCGCTTCGCAGTCGACCCGATGTACGGCGCCGGCCGCGGCGTGATCAAGGCCTTTTTGCAAGGCACCGGCTGCGATATTACCGAAGTACGCGGAGAGATGAATCCCGGCTTTGGCGGGATCCACCCGGAACCCATCGCAAAGAACCTGGGCGCGCTGGCTTCGGCGGTCAGTTCAGGGATGGGCAACTTCGGCCTGGCTACGGACGGCGACGCGGACCGCATCGGCGCCATGGACGAGCGCGGCACCTTCGTGGATCCGCATAAGATCTTTGCTTTAGCCTTGAAGTATCTCGTCGAGCAGCGCAAATGGACGGGGGCCGTCGTGCGGACGGTTTCCACCACGCGTATGATCGACCGCCTGGCTAATAAATATGGATTGAAGGTCTTCGAAACGCCCGTGGGCTTCAACCACATTGCGGATATTATGATGCAGGAAGATGTGCTGATCGGCGGAGAAGAATCGGGCGGGATTTCATTTAAAGGACATATCCCCGAAGGAGATGGCCCCATCATGGGACTGTTATTGGTCGAAATGATCGCGGTCGCCAAAAAGCCCCTGGTCGAACTCGTGGATAACCTGCTGGCAGAAGTGGGCCCCGCCCTTTACGAACGTGTAGACCTTCGCTTGAGCCGCCCGGTGGCGAAATCCGAAATGACCGACTTTCTGCTTAAGCAGGCCCCAAAGGAGATCGGCGGGCAGAAGGTCTGCGAGATCAGCCAGCGTGATGGCATTAAATATATTATGTCCGATGATTCCTGGCTGCTCATCCGCCCCTCGGGGACGGAGCCCGTGCTGCGGGTTTATACGGAGGGTAGGACGCCTGAAATGATCAAGTCGCTGATGGGCTATGGTCAAAAGGTGGCAGAGAGCATGGTGTAGCGAGCAGAGAGTAAAAAGTCGAGAATAAAGACTAGAAGCAGGTTCTAAAGGCGGCTCAGTGCAGACGGCGTATAGTAAGGCTTTCCTTAAAAAGATCTTCTCCTATGAATATACAGCCATCCTCGCGCTGCTGGCAGCTTGTCTTCTGGTCGGAGTGATCATTGTGCAAGATTATGGGGAGTCCCTCGACGAAAATAATAATTACCGTTATGGTGAATATGCCTTCCATGCCTATCAGTACTTCTTCCATCCGCAGGCGCTCCCCTTATTTGACACAGACCTAAACTTGAAAGGCCCGGCTTATTTTATGTTTGTCGATGGTTCTGCCGGGTTATTACAAATCATTTTCCCAGCCTGGTCTTCCATCGACGCCAGTCACTTTACCAACTTCGTTATTTACCTCGCAGGGGTCTGGATCTTCTATCTCCTCGTCCGCCGTTGGCTGCAGCCTTGGGCCGCTTTTGGTGCCAGCCTGTTATTTTTATCGCAGCCTCTTTTCTGGGGACACGC
>JBGQIO010000284.1:0-4615 GCA_041498515.1 Anaerolineae bacterium | reverse complement strand
GGCCTGACTTTTATACTTAGCGATCGAGACATTCAAGTTCAGGGTTTCGGATTCGCTCTTACTAAACTGGAACTCCACGCGACCGGGCTGCGGTCCGGCAGTTTCACCGGCCGGGAGTTTTGTGATCACATCCATGACTTTAAAGATCCAATCCCCGAGGGATTTTTCATCCTGTAGATCGTTTACGCTGACCTTCACCCTAAAATCCGTTTCCATTGCACTAAAAGTGCTGTGTCCATCAGCGTAGACGCAATCCTCGCCATACGCATAGGCGCTACCTGTCAGGTTGGGATCGACAGCTTGTAAACCCGCTGCTACTTTTTGGGAAAGGTCGGGCAGGTCATGGGAAGCCCACATATAAGCACAGGCTTCATATGTAGGAGTGATATCTGTTGTCGTTATAACCGGGGTGGGGGTGGTTGACGCAGGTTCGACAATTTGGGTCGACCCAGAGGCGACCGGGGTGACTGAACCAGCCGAAGCACAAGCAAATAGTGTCAGGCTCAATAGGATAAGTGTAGTGATAAATCGTAGTTTCATCAAATTGGACTCTGGAATTGATTTTACCTTTATGTAACCAAAAATGCGACGACCTCCCAAACAGA
Source organism: Anaerolineae bacterium (assembly GCA_041498515.1). GTDB lineage: Bacteria > Chloroflexota > Anaerolineae > Anaerolineales > Villigracilaceae > Fen-1038. Next base: position 4,010 of record JBGQIO010000284.1, on the reverse strand, counting down.
CAGATTGAGAGGTCATCGCATGGTGAGGAGTATGTCATTTCATTATTTCTATTGGTTTTCCTGGCGACTGAAATGGTGAAAACTTGGGAACGCTTCTTCCAGTCATGCCTCTCAAAATTCAGTTCTTAGTCTTCGGGTTTGGTTTGCCACAAACGAACCGAACTTTTCCGGCCACAGGCATCCAGCAAGCCGCAACCCTGGCAGCCAGAACTATCGCAGTTGATGTAAGGCCGGAGGAGACCACTGCGCTGCAAGTGTTCAAGCATGGCTTGCACGAGTTGAGGAGAAGCGCCCAGCTTTATAGCCAGCTCACCAGTTTCAAGCGTGCCGCCATTACGGATCTCTTCGATCAGTTTCTCAAGCATACCTAAAGTCCCAAGGCAAGCGCGAGATGATACACACCCGTACCGGCGACAATCGAGATGACCAGCATAAAGGCAAGATTGAAAAGCGTCCAACCCCACGAACCGGTTTCCTGGCGGATGACCGCCACCGTAGCCATACAGGGGATAAACAGCATCGTCACAACCAGGAAGGAAAGACCAGAGGCGGTTGAGAAAGTGGACGTCAGTGAACTTACAAGACCGGCGTTCGGGCTGCCGCCAAACAGCACACCTAACGTTGCAATCGCGTTTTCTTTAGCAGGGAAACTCGTTATCAAAGCGACGGTCAAGCGCCAGTCGAAGCCCATCCAACGACCGACGGGTTCAACCCATTTTCCGAACTGTACGAGGTAGCTGGTATTCAGGTTACCACCGGGCAGCACTGATAGCACCCAGATTACCAAAGCCATCGCCAAAATATTCGTGCCGGCCTTCCTGATAAATGATAGAGAACGCTGCCAGACGAGCAGAACGATGGTGCGCGAGTTAGGCAAGTGATAGAGCGGCATCTCCATGATAAAAGCGGAGCGCTGACCATTGAAAATAAGTTTGTTGAGGAGAGAACCGCTCAAAACAAGGGCGAGCATCGAGAAAAGGACCAAACCCCATGAAACAAGAACAGCCTTTGGTCCAAAAAATGCAGGTGCCAAGAAAGCAACGACAGCCATTCGGGCAGTGCAAGGCACCAAGGGCGCGATCAAAATCGTCAACAACCGGGCGGGCTTTGAATCAATGACACGAGTACCCAGGATGGCCGGGACATTACAGCCAAAACCCAGGAATAAAGGCAAAAACGATTTTCCATGGAGGCCCATCAAATGCATCAGGTTGTCCATGACATAGGCCGCGCGGGCCATATAACCCATATCCTCGAGCAAGCCGAAAACGGCGAAAAATATCACCATGATCGGCAGGAAAGTGAGAACAGCACCAACCCCACCCAGTATGCCATCGACAACCAAGCCCTTAATCCAGAAAGGAGTACCAGCCAGCGTACGATCCGCCAGTTGCGCTATCCCACCAATGACTCTTATGTCCAACCAAGCCTGCACAGGTGAGCCGATAGTAAATGTCAACCAGAATACCAAGCCTAAAATACCCGCCAGGGTGAGCAAACCCCAAAAAGGATGCGCCGCCCAACGGTCGAGCTGCCTGGTCCAACTGATCTGTCCCATCCTGGGCTGTACGACCGCAGCCCTCACCATGCGCCCGATCCATTCATAACGTCCAGAAGCGACCGCCAGCATGGCGTCGTCGTGCTGGCGGAGAACGGTATTGACTGATTCCCAATTACCCGCCGGCAACGCAGTTTGCATGATGCGAGTGATCTCCACGTCACCTTCCAACAGTTTGAGCGCAACCCATTCCGGAGGGTAGGGAGCAGGAACGCAACCAGCGATATGCTGCAGGATCTCATCCAAAGCAGCACGGTGATCGAGGCGAATCTCAGGCAGGCGCGGCTTCATGAGTCCGTGTCCGTCGAGAGTTTCCCGGACAGCGCGAATCAAGCCCGCGTTCCCGTTAGAACGAGTGGCCGTCATAGGGATCACAGGCAGGCCCAAAGCGGCTTCCAACACCTTTGGTTCGATGCACAACCCTTCCTGTGAAGCCACATCCATCATGTTCAAGGCTACGACCACCGGGGCAGGTAGGGTAACCAATTCCGCTATGAGGTAGAGGCTGCGCTCGAGGTTGGCTGCATTAACAACAGCGATTACAACATCCGGCTGCTCGCGCAGGATAAATTCCCTGGCGATCAATTCTTCCGGTGAATTGGCCGTCAGGCTATATGTTCCGGGAAGGTCCACCAAATTATATTGATGATCATCGAAAGTAAATTTCCCCTCGCGTCGTTCCACCGTCTTTCCCGGCCAATTGCCTACATGTTGGTTCAACCCGGTGAGAAAATTAAACAGCGTGGACTTGCCAACATTGGGCTGACCGGCTATTGCGATCAACGGCAGCTTTGCTCCGACCCTCAACGGCCCCCTCGAGACGGAGGTAGTATGACAATCACTCATCAAGTATTCCGTTCCACGAAGATCTTAGCTGCCTCACCGCGTCCGAGGGCTACCCTCGTTCCACGCACCATCACGATCAACGGCCCGCGCCCGTAATTTTGAGTCATATCTACAAGCGCGCCGGGAGTGAATCCCAACGAAGCGAGGCGATTGGTTTCCAAACGTCCGATCGTGAAGGATCGAATGGTCGCTTGTTCGTTGACGAGAAGCTCGGAAAGAGACAGCATGCGGATCTCCAATGAATAACTGCACTATAATGAGATAGGTTTTTCTATCCAACCAAGATTAGTATATGCTAATCCCCACTATAAATATAATGAAAAACATAGGGATTTTCGGTGACAAATATCACTAATTCGGACAGAGGTCATGGACAAACTAAGCACAACCATTGAGGATTATCTGTCCTTGATCTATGTTCTCGAGCGGGACAATGAACCGGTGGTCGGGGTGCAGCTGGCCGAGCTTTTAAGCGTCACGCCACCCACCGTGACCAATACCCTCAAACGAATGGTGCGCGACAAGTTGATCACCATGAACGAAAAAGGGACGCATTTGACGAAAACAGGCTGGGAATCAGCACGCATCGTGGTGAGACGACATATGATCATGGAATTGATGATGGTCCACAGACTCCCCTGGTCGAAACTCCACGGCGAGGCGCACAACCTGGAGCATGCCATTTCGGCGGAGGCAGAAGAAGCGGTATTCGAGGAGTTGGGTCACCCCCAAACCTGCCCGCACGGCAATCCGCTACCCGGCTTTGAAGATGCGGTAGCCGGCTGGATACCGCTTACCACGACCTCTCCAAACGATGAGGTCGTCATCAAAAGGATCCATGAAATTGCGGAGCAGAATACAGAGTTGATGGCATTTTTGGAAGCCAAAGGAATTATGCCAGAGGTCCACGCTAAAGTGCATGAAAGTCTGCCGTTCAACCAGACCATTACGCTTGGCTTGCAGGCACAAGAAGTGACGCTAGGTTTCGCTTCGGCGCGCTACATTTTTGTGGAACTTGTGTCATGAGATAGAACACAGATTCCACGGAATAGACGGATCTGCACGGATTTTTTTGGGAATTTCCGTAAGACCTCACCCCCGGCCCCTCTGATAGTGACCCTGCTTCGCATCCAAATGGAGAGGGGAGAAGAGCAGAGTCTAAACCGAAAGAACACTTGCCATCAATGAGAATCTTCGGCAGAGCGCCGCGCCCGGCTCGTATCATATTAGGACACGGATTCCACGGAATAGACGGATCTGCACGGATTTTATTGGGAAATAAAAGGCGAATCTCATCTATTTCGTTCTACAAGTGCCAAAGCCTGATCGCGGATCTTCGGTCAAGAATTGCGATCAGCTCGTATCATATAGGACAAGGATCCCGCGGATTGAACGGATCTGCACGGATTTTTTTAAAAAAAGGCGAAACTTGCCTATTTCGTTCTACAAGTGCCAAAGCCTGATCGCGGATCTTCGGCCAAGAACCGCTCGAGTCTCGTATCATATTAGAACGCGGATTCCGCGGATTGAACGTATTTACACGGTTTTTTTGGGAATTTCCGTAAGGCCTCACCCCCGGTCGCCTTCGGCGTCCACAGGATTCGCT
>JBGQIO010000283.1:0-4634 GCA_041498515.1 Anaerolineae bacterium | reverse complement strand
GCCGCAAATCGGCGTTTGAATACATACGTGATTGGAGCAGATTGACCGACCGAATTGCTTTCTGGGTTGACCTCGAAGACGCTTATGTCACCTATACTAACGAATATATAGAGTCAGTATGGTGGATCTTGAAGAGTTTTTGGGAAAAGGACCTTCTCTACAAAGCGTATAAAGTTGTACCTTATTGCCCTCGAGACGGTACGCCTCTATCGGACCATGAAGTTGCTCTCGGTTACGATGAGGCGACGGACCCATCGGTCTTTGTCCGAATGCCGCTCATAGATAAAAAAGACACCTCGCTGCTGGTTTGGACGACAACACCATGGACATTACCCGGTAACGTAGCTGTAGCAGTAAATCCTGATGTTGATTATGTAACAATCGAGCGACGCCTGCCTGACGGTGGCAAGGAAAAATTGATCCTAGCCAAACTCCTGCTCGAAAAAGTATTCAAAGAAGAAGAAGTCAACGTCATAGAGACATTTAAAGGGAAGAAGCTTAAAGGCCAGAAATATCATCCACTCTTTACTTTTTTGCCTCCCGACAAGCCCGCGCACTTCGTGGTACTAGGTGATTTTGTAACAACGGACGACGGTACAGGTCTCGTTCACATGGCACCTGCCTTTGGCGCGGAAGATATGCAGATGGCTAATGAACATAATTTACCAATCCTGATGACTGTTTTACCTGACGGAACCTTCGTCCCGGAGGTCAAACCATGGCGCGGAGTTTACATCAAAGATGCTGACCCGCAGATCATCGAAGATTTGCGCGCACGCGGACTGTTGTTCCGCACTGAGGAATATACACATACATATCCATTCTGCTGGCGGTGTAAGACACCGTTGATGTATTATGCGCGTGACTCTTGGTATATTCGTACGAGTCGATTTAGGGAAAAATTGGTGTCGCTAAATAGCACGATAAATTGGGTGCCCGAACACATCCGGGAAGGGCGCTTCGGAAACTGGTTGGAAAATAATATTGATTGGGCCTTGAGCCGGGAACGTTATTGGGGTACACCGCTCCCAGTTTGGGAATGCGAAGAGTGTAAACATCGTGAGTGTATGGGTTCGGTCGCAGAGCTATCTGAGAAAGTCGGACGAGATCTTTCCGATCTCGATCTGCATCGTCCATATGTAGATGAAGTCCTTTATACCTGCCCGGAGTGCGGCGGCAGGATGAGACGTACCCTTGATCTGATCGATGTGTGGTTCGACTCTGGATCGATGCCATATGCTCAATGGCATTATCCTTTTGAAAACCAGGAAAAATTCAAAGAGCAGTTCCCGGCAGATTACATCTGCGAAGCTGTCGACCAAACACGCGGTTGGTTCTACTCGCTGCATGCCATTAGTACTCTGCTGATGGGGTCTGTCGCTTATAAAAACGTTATCTGCCTGGGTCTGATCCTCGACGGCGAAGGCAAGAAGATGTCGAAAAGCCTCGGAAATATCGTTGATCCATGGGATGTCCTAAAAGTTGACGGCGCGGACGCCTTCCGATGGTACTTATATACGGCTACACCGCCAGGTAACGAACGCCGATTCTCAGTGGATTTAGTAAGCGAGGTTATCCGAAATTTCACGCTTACCCTTTGGAATATTTACTCTTTCTTTGTAACATATGCTAACCTCGATAATCCGCAATTGAACTCCACACGCAATGCCAGCGAGAATGTGCTCGACCGTTGGCTGATCTCGGAACTGCATACGCTTGTGCGTGATGTGACCAGGGCTTATGAAGCTTATGATGTCACGGGCGCGACCAGGCCAATCGAAGGGTTCGTCGAAAAGCTTTCAACCTGGTATTTGCGCCGCTCACGTCGCCGATTCTGGAAGTCCGGCTCGGATAAAGACAAACAAGATGCCTATAACACACTTTATACTGCCCTGGTTCTAATAAGCAAATTAATTGCGCCAGCTATGCCCTTCCTGGCGGACGAGTTTTATCAAAACCTCGTCCGCTCTTTAGACCAGTCGGCACCAGAATCTGTGCACTTAGCCGATTGGCCGAAGTTTGATGATACCCTGATAGATGAAAAGCTCAACCGTGAGATGTCATTGGTAATAAAACTAGTTTCTCTTGGACATTCGGCACGGCAGAAGGCCAATCGGAAGGTCCGTCAGCCGCTCAAGGAAGCGGCGTTTTCACTGGGCAATGTATCAGAGCGGAAAGCTGTAGTGAATTTTGCCTATCTGATCGAAGATGAATTAAATGTCAAGACTGTTCGCCTGCTAGATTCCAGTACAGAGGCAGTATCCCATTCAATAAAACCCCTACCCAAACAACTAGGTCAGAAATATGGAAATAAATTCCCGGTCATTCAAAAGGCCATCCTTGCTGTAAATGCTGAAGAAGTAGCTCAGGCGTTACTCGCCAATGGTTCTCTCCAGGTTAATTCTGAAGGACAAGTCTTTAATATTCTCCCGGACGAAATTGAGGTTAAGGCGCAGGCTAGGGAAGGATTTTCAGTCGCTGAGGAAGGCGGGTATTTGGCAGCTCTTGTCACTGAGTTGACCCCCGAGCTTGTAGATGAAGGCTTGGCACGGGAGTTTGTTCGCCGGGTACAAGACTTACGGAAAAGCACAAATCTGGAAGTCGCAGACCGAATTAATCTTTTTGTAGAAGCTTCCACCAGGTTGGAGTCGGCGATCGCGGCATATAGCGAGTACATTACGGCTGAGACGTTGACGCGCAAGTTGAACTTCAGCACACCCCCTGCATCGGTCTCTATAGCTGAAGATGACTTTGATGGAGAAAAGGTAAAATTCGGTTTGGAAAAGGCATAGGCCAACTGTGTTGCACCGAGGAACTCATCGGAACATCTGCTTTGATGAGATAAGAGAGCCGTTGCATGCGGCTCTTTTCTTATAAGGATAATTTGGATATGCAAATAGAACAGGTAACTACGGTCACAGAAGAGATTTTTAAGGCGTTCCAAAGCCTAATTCCACAGTTAACCGGCACTAACTTGCCTCCGACGAGAGAAAACCTGGAAGCCCTTGTTGTTTCAACATCTTCCTTTTTGTTAATTGCCCGTAAACCAGGCAGGAGTGAACAGATTGTTGGTGCAGGTTGTCTTACTGTTTACCGTGTTCCGACTGGTATACGCGCCATTATTGAAGACGTCATCGTTGACGAATCAGCACGCGGTCAGGGAATTGGTGAGAGACTGGTTCTTCGGTTATTGGATTTTGCTCGCGATAAAGGTGCAAACAGTGTGGCTTTAACTTCTAACCCGAAGCGCATTTCTGCCAATCGGCTGTACCAGCGCGTCGGGTTTACACTCCGTGAGACGAACGCTTATTACTATAAGTTTTAAGGAAAGCCTTTAAGTTGGGATTTTAAATAGTCATCAGGCGTATCCAAATCTTGGAGGACGGTTGGCGTATCTAATTCGACATAATGAATGTCTCCGGCATGTCGGTTTAATAGCTCGCGTGCCGATTCGGGAGGTTTCATATAGAATATCTCCTCCCATAAATCGCGCGCAACCAGCCATGGATGTCCGCGCCGCATTTTAAAACTCGGAACGATAAGCGAAGCTTTGGTCTGTTTGTATTCTTGCAAGATATGGTGTATGGTCCTCACTTGGACTTGAGGTTGGTCGCCTAGCGCGATCAATGCGGCCTGTGCCTCTCGCAGTTTGAACCTTAATCCTGTCTGGATCGAACTTAGCATCTCCCCCTGTGCATAATTTTCGTTGAAGATGGTCTGAACTGTTTGACCGATGAGTGCATCAACCTGATCATGTGCCCCACCGGTAACAACCAGAATGTCTTTTATTCCCGCAGCTTGAAAGGTTGTAATGACGGTCTGCAAAACGGTGCTCCTATCCCATGGCAACAACATCTTGGGTCGACCCATTCGCTTCGATTCACCCGCCGCAAGGACAATAGTTGAGATCATAATGTGTCATCAGCAATTAGGCGCTCGTAATCTTCAGGTTTGTCCACATCGAGTAGTAATCTGTCATCATGCCAGGGCATGTATTCGACATGATACTTGGAAAAGATACTACGCCCACCAACGTCACCTTGCAGTTCCATCAAATCGGGAAAAGTTGATTGATCAAATAAAACCGGATTTCCTCTTTGTTCCATGAGGACTAATGGCGCGACGATCGGTTGTAATTCAACTGCGTGTGTCTCTATGAGCGCCCGGATCACCGAAGCAGTGATTTGGGGTTGATCTGCAAGAAGGAATATTACGGCGCCTGCCTGCTTATGGCTTCTTTCGGTTATTGCCTGGATACCAGCCCGGATCGAACTCGATTGACCAGTCTGCCAATTGTCGTTCCTCTTAATCAAAACTGGCAGATCGTTAACTGCGGCTTCGACTTGTTCGGCATTTGCACCTGATACGATGACAACTGGTGAAAGACCGGCCTCCAGCGCAGTTTTAGCTGTAGCGTGAACAAACGATTGTCCCCGCCAATCGAGCAATTGCTTTGGTTGGCCAAATCGTTTTGAACCTCCAGCCGCTAAAATTATCCCGCCAACCGGCTCTTGCGCTCCAAAGATAGTATTTTGTTCCATGCTAGTTATTATTACTGAGTCAAAATAAGGATGCAACGAAGGAATCATCCCATGTGTAGCCGATTGTAATTCAGTTGTGTCGCATTGATTGAG
>JBGQIO010000282.1:0-4685 GCA_041498515.1 Anaerolineae bacterium | reverse complement strand
TTTTGCCGGGACGAATTGTTCCTGCAGAGCCTTCTCAACCGCAGCCCGAGCCCGCAGGCTGAGCGGATCGTCAAGCGTGAAGTGACATTCAACGATTTGTACGCGTTCGTCATACCGCTGACGCAATGCAATACCCTGTACTTCTCCCGCTTCGAATTTGGTTCCGCCGGTCAAAGTACGAACGGAGATATCCACGGGTTGGAAGTAGGGTGCGTCTTTCAAACCACGGATCTGTTCGGGCGGTTCCCTCACATCCACCGCTACATCAGGGAAGGCGAGCAGATATGAAAGCTCAGCGTTCTTCAGTTTCATGGTCATGAGCGGACACTTATAAGTGCGTTAAGTGCGGATAAAATGCGGCAGCTCAAAGGGTATTTCAAGGGAGAGTTCCACAAAACCGGCATATTGGCCGTTTTTATACCAGGGGGATTGGAAGATCAGTTTTTTGATCCCGTTCTTTTCGATAGTGTAAACGTTTTTCTCACGGGCTGCCAGCAAACGTTCGGTTTTGGTACGCGCCGGTTCGGGATGGCAATCGAGCATGCTTTTGCCGATCAAGTCCATGCCGCCATCCTTCTCGAACGTCCAGGCAGCTTTGTCATTCATTTCAAGCAATATCCCCTCAGGATCACACACCGTGACCGCTCCGGGAAACTCTTTGATCCATTCGTGATCGCTCATATCACTCCATTTGGTTTTCAAAGTGCCAGGTTGAAAGTTGAAGGTTTGCGTTAGGCTGGCTTCGAGATTGGAACTGTAGAGGACAACCACCGCCGCATTCCGGGACCAACGAACAGCCATTGCATTTTTCGGGCAGACCGTGCCGCTCGCGCAGGCTGATTGACAACTCATTATTCCAAATGTCATCCCAGGCATCTGCCAGCAGGTTGCCGAGCGGATGATAATACGACTGGCACGGCAGGACATTCCCATTTGATTCTATGCACATGCTATATAAAGCCGCGCTACAGCCTTTGACACCCAGGTTTTGTTGAATAGGGTCAAATTGGCAGTACTGCGTAGGTGTGTACCAGATCAGACGCTGCCCGTGTTCCGATGTTTTCTGCATGGCGATATCGAGCAGCGGCTGAAGTTCATGTTCCTTCAGGCCTGTCCCAACGGTCAGACCAAGGCCCGCGTAGATGAGCGCATTCAGCCCGACGGTTGGCAAACCGAGCTCCGCGAGGAAGTCCAGCGTATCCGGTATCTTATGGATGTTCGTCCTTAACATCGTTGTGTTGGTCATCACATATAACGGAGTAGCGAGAGCATTTCGAAGACCCCGGATCGTTTGCTTGTATGCACCCCTGGTGCGCATCATTTGATCGTGGATCTCTTCATCATAAGACTCGACCGTGATTTGTACATGGTCCAGCCCCGCTTCCACAAGCTTCTGTACGTATTTTTCATCGGATAAACGGCGGGCGTTCGTGTTGAGGCCCGTGATCTGGCCGTTCGATTCGGCATGGGCGATGAGCTCGGGCAGGTCCTCCCGCAGGGTTGCTTCACCGCCGGTAAAGACGATATGCGGGACGCCGAGTTCCCAAAGTTTATCCAGAACGAGTTTCCAGTGAGCGGTATCCAGTTCAGGGAAGTCGCGCGGCCTGCCGTTGTAGCAGTGCGAGCAGTCATTGTTGCAGCGGTAAGTGATCGCCAAATCCATGCGATAGGGCGCAGACGGATGCGCGCTGAAAGGCATGCTGGTTTCCAATCCGAGTTCATGGATGGGACAGGCACCATCGGGACGGAGGAGCTCAGAAAGTTGAAAGTTGATCGTTGAGAAATCATCATTGGCCTGGCGCTTGCTAACCGAATAGCGGGCAGTTAAAGCCCGCACACTTTCTTCTTTCGTCTTTGCTTCCAAAATCATCCATGCCATGAAAGCCGCGCTCGGGTTCAAATGCAGGATATTGTTGGCGTTAACGATGAGAGTACCGGTTCCATCCGAGTCTATTCTTAAATGAATACGAGTTTTATCATTGCCATCCTGTCTCTGGTAATGATAAAGACCGGTTTGAAGATTTAGGCTGGAAGGCTGCTTACGTTCAAGGTTCGCAAACAGCCCTTTTCCTGAATTAATAAGTCTTGTCAGCATGGGAACCTTTGAATTCGTAGCTTTCAACCATCAACTACCTTCCCCCACCGGCGCAGGCACAGGCGCAGCCCGCACAGGCACAAGCGCAGGCACAGCCAGTGCCGCCACCGCCGCGATAACTGCTGGTCGAAGGCGGAGGCGGGGGATTGGTCACATTGGTTACCTTACTGGTGAAGGTATTCAAATCGCCGATCACCTTGCCAGAGAACGTTTGAACACCGCCGACCACCGAAGCGGCCAGGTTTGCACCGGGTAAAGCCGACGAACCGCGTCCCAGCGAAGAGCTGGGTAGGGAGCCGCCGGAGGTCGTTGCTGAAGGCATCGTCCGGTACGCGGGGTCAAACCCTCCCCACCACATCGGGAAAAAGATAGGTCCAGTGAATACGCGCCGTGAGCGGTCGTTGTAATCATGATCCAGCATCGTCCACTCAAGGTTTTGATCGATCGCCTGGCCCTTAACTTCAGGGGTTTGCGCGCTTTCGACCTGCTTCCAGGCTTCTTCCATAATATTCTTGTAATAATCCTGAGTCTCTTTGCGGCTGAAGCCCTTCATCTTTTCTGAAACGGATTTGACAAGCGCCACCATCATATCCTGCAGCGCAGTCTGGCGTGCGCGTACATCATCACCCTTGAAGGCATTTACGAAGCTGATCTCATAATCGTGCAAGCCTTCGGGCAACGGATCGGTTATCTGGACTTTAAGGGGGTCGCGCGTAACGACGCTTACCGCGCCTTTTTTGACGACACCGAACAGGATCATGGTCAATACTTTATCGAGCGGCTGCTCCATCAGGATCCCGGCTTCGACCGCAGTCAGGCCCCGCTTGATGCCGTGGCCTTCAATACCGATACGCGGCGGGATATATTGAAGTTTGCGTCTTTGTCCCTGAATGACGCTCAGGAGGGGCAGGCCGAGGAACATAAACCCAAAGAAACCGAAGCAGAGGAGGGTCCCCATACTGCTAATGATCCCACTGATCAGACCTGGAAAGTCAAACGCCGGCGCGGTAACAATGGCATCCGCCGGGACATAAGTTTTGGGGAAGGAAGCACCGAAAGTGTATTGGCTTGAAGCACTGGCTTGAGAAGATTGCCAGGTGTAGGTGACACGACCCTGATTATCGAGTCCGGTCTGCGGTTGAGAGGGGAAGCCGGAGGGGGCGCCGTGCCAGCGCGGCTCGTTCGGTTTAACTCCGGGCGGCAGATGGAAAGTCATGGTCAGGTCGGTGCTTCCGGCTACATACTGCGAGCCGAAATAAGTGGGTGCAGAATCGCCGCTCGCATAGGTATTGTCCTGGCTGTCAGGGAATAGAACGCCTGTGATGCGGCCCACGGAAACATGGACGGTTCCGCTCGCGCCAGGTTGTATGGTTGCGGCGCCCATTACGACTGAGAACCCTGAACCGGTGCCCTGATAATCACTTTGCGAAACGCTCACACTTTGCCCGTTGACGTCCGCGCTGGCAGTGCTTATATCGAAGTTGCTGTTCGGCATACCGATGTCTACAAAGTCAATCGGATGAGCGCCGGGCTGATTTGTGAAAACGAACGTATATTCAAGAGACTCGCTCCCGTCGGCATTCCAGGAAACGTCAACGAGTTCCTTGTCTACCGAGAAGAGGTAAGCATTTTGTGCTAAGACTCTAGAAGCAAGGCTAAAAGTTAGAATGAAAACGAAGGCAAAGGTTAGAAGTCGTCTCTTCATCGCGATCCTCCAATTGTCGATCTCTGGTCGATATCCGTAAATCGGTTTACCACTTCGGTTCTTCGGTTAATTGGTAGGTCGTACCGCAGTAGGGACATTCGACCATCGGTGCGCCCGCTACCATTTTGATGTTCTCCGGCTTGAGCGCGCCGCCGCAATTCCGGCATGTAACCGCTGAAATTTTTGTATCGCCGGGCAGATCCACCTTCATGGTCACCTGCTGGACGACTTCGGTTTTCTGTCCGCGCATACCGGCATAGACCAGGCCCGCGCCACCTGCCAGGAACAAGATTCCAACAAGACCGAAACCCAGACCGAAAGTAAGCCAGTTCGCACTTCCACTCGCAGAGGTGGAACCGATCACATTTAAAATGCCATAGCCAACCAGACACAAACCGATAAGGAACAAGATCCCTGCGCCTACATACAAAAATGTTTTGCCTGCCATATTAGTCAGTCTCCTGAGTCGGTATACGCAGAGTGTAGCATTTTCGTTACTATTGAACAAATGACATTTGTCTCTTAATTGGCCAATTTTTATCCAATTCTGACCCTATTCATTTAGATTTATACTTGCTGTATGGAAAATTAATAGCGAAGAAGGCGCAGGCTCGCCGACCACGATCCATCCCTGCGTACCTACGGTAAGCAAGGCAGTGTTTAATGATTCAACGCGAAAACACTAAATAACTTAAAGTTATTCCTGTATGTATACCCATCCTGGCAAGGGATTGGGGCCCCATTGCGGTGAGAAAATCCCTGTATATCTCTGGTGAAATAATGACTCTCAAAGACCAATATAGAAAATGGCAAGAGACCACGTTAAAGAAAACTCTGGATAAATATCCGGAACGTAAAGCGCGCTTCGAGACCTCCGCCGGCATC
>JBGQIO010000281.1:0-4731 GCA_041498515.1 Anaerolineae bacterium | reverse complement strand
TCTCGAGGACCACACAACTGTTCGGGCGACGGTTTCAAAGGACACGGCGACCCAGCTTCGCGACGGGCTCTCGGCCCTGCATGCCAATTGGTCTGCCGTGTCCACCTTAAATATACTAGCATGCAAAGACGTTGTTCTTGCATAGAAAATGGCGAAGGTGTCATGCAATTCACCACGGAGCATACCGCGAAGCGTGTGGATAAGCGAAGCGAATCCTGCGGACGCGAATGCGAAGCAGTGTCACTTCCAGCGGAATCACCACCACGCGAAATGGTGTCACTTATAGTGTCACTTCCAGCGGTATCACTATCACGCCAAGCGATATCACTTTTTGTGTCGGTACCAGTAGCTTTAAATAATAGCCAGGCCGGGACGATCGTCCTGGCCTGATTTTTATTACTTGAACCTCGCCTGCAGTCTGCGGAGGTTTTTATTCTGCTGGCTTGGTAGAAGTCGGCAGCGGCGGCAAAGATTTTAGATAAGCAAATACGGCTTTGAGTTCATCGTCCGTCATCTGGCTCTTGAACTGCCAGGGCATGAACCGATCGGGCAGATTTGTCCCTGAAGGCGTAACTCCGGTGCGGAGCGTCTTGATAAAATCGGCTTCAGACCAGGCGGTTAATTCGCCGCCGGGTGTGAGGTTGGGTGCGAGAGGCGAACCTGGGTCTCCGGGTTTCCCGCCTGCCAGCTGCGCGCCGTGGCAATCATGACAACCATTGATATTGACGAGATATTCGCCGTAAGCAGCGCTGACGCCTGGCTCCGGAACCGTAGGGCGATTAACTTGGTCGATCTTGCCCGCTCTCAACAAGTTGCCAAACACCCCGGCACCATACATCATATTGCCAAAGAAGGTGAAATGTATTTGAGGTTGGGCCGCTACCCGGTCCACTGCCGGCACTGATCTGATGTAAGCGATCATGTCTCCGAGATCTTTATCGCTCAGATAATAAAAATCGTGGGAGGGCATGAGGAATACAGATGTCCCATCAGGCTTCACACCGTGGCGCAGAACCCGGATAAAATCCTCATCGGTAAGCTGCCCGCCCAGCCCCCCTTTGCCGGTGGTCAGGTTGGGTGTGTTGGCACCGCCCATCGCCCCGCCATTAAACCAATCAGGTGTACCACCCAAGTCCTTCGCATGGCACTCCATACATAAGAAAGTGGCAAGGTGCCCTCCTTGTTCGATCGAGGCAGCGTCTGTGGGCACCGGTACCGATTCGACCTTTACATCATACTTCTGTGCAAACTCGACTCTCGACTTTAAATACAATCCCACTGCAGCGAGTAATATCAGTGCTATCAAACTTCCCAAGACAATTCCAATCCATTTCAGGACTTTTTTCATGGCTCTCCTCCAGTGAATTTTGGACTAATATATACTCTAAATTAACCTGGGGTACAATGTTTTTGAAAAAGGAATACCCATGGACCCTAAAGCGACTCACGGCCTTTGGGCGGACTTGTACCGCCCCGATCTTTCCCCGGCTGATGCCGACTTTACCGTAATCGGCATCCCTTTCGATGATGGCGCCTCCGGCCGCAAGGGAGCGGCTTTAGGCCCCGAACGGATTCGATTCTGGTCGACGCATACGACCCCTTTTAGCGAAGACCGCACACGGCTCAAGAGCCTTCGCATTTGTGATCTGGGAGACATCGAGATCGAAGATCAAGCCCAGGAGTTTGAGCAGGTAGGTCAGAAAGTGGCGACCCTGCCGAACATCCCCATTCTGCTCGGAGGCGATCACTCCGTAACGATCCCCATCTTTAAAGGACAGCGTGAACGCTTTGCTGCTAAACGCCTGGGAGTCTTATGGGTGGATGCTCATCCCGATCTATGTGATGAATACACCGGCTCAAAATATTCGCATGCCTGTGTGCTGCGGCGTGGACTGGAATTCGGTATTGATCCGCGCGACGTATGCCTGGTGGGTCTGCGCTCCTGGGAATATCAGGAAATCGACCTGATCGAAAATGGCGGTTTGAACGTTTACACTGCTGCACTGGTAGCCGAACGCGGCATGAAAGAGATTGCAGCTGAAGTCCACAGGATTTTATCGAACTGCGACGCGGTCCATGTCTCCTTGGATATAGATTGTCTCGACCCGGCCTTTGCACCTGGGACGGGCATACCCGATTCTGGCGGATTGACCTCCCGTGAAGTGATCTCGCTTATACAATCCCTGCACGGTTTGCCGTTGGTTGGCTTGGATGTAGTCGAGGTTGCACCGCCGCTTGATCCCTCCGAGTCAACGGTCTTTGCTGCCTTGAAAATCATTTTCGAATTTATCGCGGTGATTGCCAGGGAAAAACAGCAAACCAAATAACTGCAAAAGCTATATTTTGATACCTAAAACGCTGAAGTTCGATATTGAACGGAACTGGGAAGAAATAGATTTACAGGGCACTGTGCAATTACAAGGTACTTCGAATATGGTTGCGGAATAATATGGACCATAGTTTGTTTATCGCCTTTCAATTCCTGAGGTTAAATCAGAAAATATATGCGATAAACAGGCGGGATCTATTCAAGGATCACTAGAATTGTTCAACCCGGCAGCAGGGGGGTCTATAACGAGCTTTGTAAAAAGCACGGACCGGTAACCGGTCCGTGCTTCAACTAACAATTAGGGACGGGTGGGGTCTGTCCACAGTCCCATGGCTGTTCCAGAGGCGGCATCGAATACTACGGTGAATGGATAGACCTCTTCGCGATCAGAGAATGGATTGTATACGCGCACCCACCCGCTGTTGGCTACCCTGATAAAATCCTCGATCACCACCCAGTGTCGGATATGGCTGCTCCATTTAAGGAGGCCATTATAAGTTACACCTGTACCCATAATGGCCATCCTGCCTGTATCGAGTATTTTCTGCAAATAGGCTGGTGTTAATGGGATAACGCTGGCCTCGGCTTGAAAGAAATCATATTTTTTATTGAACACATCCAGCATGGATTTAAGGTCCAGAATGCTTGTGCCGCTATCGTTTAGCAGGATAGCCTTGGCGCCCGCATACGACGTGAGCCATCCCTTAAGAAAAGGAATTACATCGCTGGCACCCAAAGCGGCAGCACAGAATTCGCCGCACAGGTTATGATTTACTTTTGCCCAGCCTGTCGCTGCATTGATGTTAATATATTGCGCGCCTAAAAGGCCCGCCTTTCGCGCAGCATCAATTTCCGCGTCGGCTGGCAGCCTCAGCAGCGGACGTGAAAGATCGAAGACTTTAGCCTTGTTCTCGGGGATGGTCAGGTCCGTATCCGGCGTCGGAATTATGAATTCTTCTAATAAGCTGGCCTTGTACCAGCCCGAGAACTCTCTGTCGAGTTTCGTAAATTTAACTTGACACCAGGCCTTGTATTTTGGCTCCTGGTTATTGATCTGAATGTGACCTGTCCAAAGTAAGACATCCTGAGGCGTGACCCAGGCCGGCGCAGCGGCATGTTGAGAAGGTTGTGCGAATATCCTCTCTGTACGGAAGCTCCACATCGCACGCCCCCCAGACAGGATCACGAGCCATTCATCCATGGTGGCGATGACATCACGCCCTTGCTGCTTGATCTCACTCACCCACGCGTCCCAATCAGCTTGATGATTGGAGATTGCCTGGCGGATCAAGCCTCCCACAGAGGGTTGTTGACCTGATTTAATGGCGTTCAAATAATCGGCAGGCAGCCAGGGAGACTCATCCTGCGAATTAAGCCATGGGAGGAAAGTGGATAAGGGCAACGAGGCCGGAACGGCAGGAATGGCGATCCCGTTTCCCAGGTCAATTTTCGGGAAGATTTGTGGATCCGCCGGCCGATGAATGATCGAAGATTTTAGAACGTATCCCAAAATAGGCGGGGTCCATCTCGTCGCTTGAACTTTGACCATATTTCCCGCATCTTCAAGGATCTGGACAGACTCCTGGGGGTTAAGAGCCTCAATGACTCCCGATTTGAGATCGGGAGTACCTCGCAGATTGATAGAAGAGCAGGTCAAACCGGTTTCGATATCCATTCTGGCCAGCCTTTCAGGAATGAATTAAAGTACATTTCTATTATAAGGACTAGGTCAAAATCTTGTCAATCAATTAGTAATTTCTACTACTCCATAAAAATACTGTTGAAAAATTCAGGGATGGACCTTTAAGAACAAACCTCGGCGATCGGTAGGTCCATCGATTGAACACCTTTCAATAGTGGTAATTAGAGTGAAGCTTGAACTGAAACGCGCCCCTATACAGAACGCGTTTTGATCGTGGCGGGGAGGACAGGATTCGAACCTGCGACTGAGGATTTCGCCCCAGTAACCGCTTAGCAGGCGGCCCCATTCGACCACTCTGGCACCTCCCCAAAATATGGCTGGATAGTTCAAAGTTTACCCTCTAAGAACCAAGGGCAGGCCGATGAAACGTAATCGAACCTGTAACTTTCAACCAATGGCGGAGGGAGTGGGATTCGAACCCACGTTGGTGTGACCCAAACATGTTTTCAAGACATGCGCCTTCAGCCGCTCGGCCATCCCTCCAGGCTGGAAGATTTTACCATAAAGGAAACGGGATTCGATATTCGGGATCGGGTACGTAGTCCGACTCCTGACATCCAATTCCGGAATATCGAATCCAGACCATACTTGGTATAATTCACGCTCTATGAAATACCATATCTGGACCGAGGGTTGTCAGATGAACGTGGCCGACTCACAGCGAGTTGGCTCGTCGCTGGAGCACCTGGGTTACGACTCT
>JBGQIO010000280.1:0-4740 GCA_041498515.1 Anaerolineae bacterium | reverse complement strand
CCGAACACGGAGACTTTCCCCGCGGTTTTATTAACCAGGCCGGTGACGATGCCGATGATGGTTGTTTTCCCCGCGCCGTTCGGGCCGAGCAGGGCGAAAAAATCCCCCGCGGGGACGGTCAGGGAAACGCCCTTGAGCGCTTCGGTCCCGGTGGCATATATTTTTTTGAGATTATCGATAACGAGGGCGGGTTCGCTCATGGCCGGCACACTATATCAGAAACGGAAATGGGCCTGCGGCTTCACGGGTCCGGCCAAGGATTGCCGTCGTCTCCCGGCGCTGGGTTGATTCCCCCTCACACTGCCGTTAGTCTGCATTAAGATAACAACGGGGTGTACGCATGCGCCAAATCAAAATGACCATCGGTTCGGTGACGCTCGAAGCCGAACTCTTGAAGACGCCGACCGCGGACGCCATCTGGAACGCGCTGCCGTTCACCTCCAAGGCGAATACCTGGGGCGACGAGGTTTATTTTTCCACGCCGGTGCATCTGAAACGGGAAGCCGACGCGCGCGACGTGGTGCAGCCCGGCGAGCTGGCGTTCTGGACCGAGGGCGATTCCATCGCGATTGGTTTCGGCCGCACGCCGGTTTCACGCGGCGATGAAATCCGCCTCGCGTCACCGACCAACATCTGGGGCAAGGCGCTGGGAGACGTTAAACAGCTCAAATCAGTCAAAGCAGGAGCGCCGATCAAGGTGGAGAAGATAGATTAGGTTCCGCCGTTGTGTCTCGGGTTGAATGTAGGCTTTCGACTGTGGGTTCAACCGATCGATGCAACACATGCGTTAAACCGTCACATAGCAGTTCAATAGGCTTATCCTGTAGGTTTGCAGTATATTGCTGCGAAACACATTCGAGGTATTCAGCCGAAATGACTGACCTCAAACGGTTTTCAGGTATTTTCAGCCCACGGTATATTGAATATCCCGTACTTGGGCCGTTTAATCATCGTTATGCCTTAAAAAATGAGAGAAACGAATGGCCTTTGATCTGAAAACCCCAGAACTGATAACCATGATAGGTTGGCCTGTCACGTTTGCTCTAGGCGTTGCCGCAACTGTTCTAGCGCAAAAATTTACCAAGCAGCGAAAACGCATCAGTTGGTCGCTGGTTAATGAAAGTAGCTTGCTATCAGAAGAATCTCTTCAAGAGCTTTCGGAAGGTTTTCATGTGCCTTTAAAGATACTAGTTAATGGTAATGAAGAAACAAATCTCAGTACACTGCGAGTAAAAGTTGCGAATACTGGGAACATCGAGCTAGAAAACATTAAACTGCATTTTTCATTTGGCACAAATGCAGTAGCGCACGTCGGTAGATATATCGGAGATCTTGGTGTCTATAGGCAGTCATTGCATCTAGAGAAAAATCGCAATGTCGCAACCCTTGGTATTGCGCATATAAATAATGGTCAGTCATTTGAGGTCGAATTTCTTGTTGCTGGTTATAGAACGGGCGAATTCTCTGTAGATATGGCAGCACCAGGTGTAACGCTTAAGCAAACCGATCAGCTATCACTTGAGGCAGGCATCGGAAAGGCTGCGGGCCATGCTGTCAGTGTCGGGCTATTTGGCGTGAAATATGAACCAACCGCCACACAAACGTCACTTCTTGTGAATGAAGTACTTCAGCTACGTAAAGTTATTGAGCGAACTATTAATAAGCAATGAATACTGTCGGTATAACAATCAATTCCAACCGACCCAAAAACCGCTACGCGCTTTTCGGGCGGCCGAATTGAGGCTTAAGGAAAAATAAGGAAAAATGGGGTCAGAGAACAATTACCGCTAATATTAGAAATAATTGTTCTCTGACCCCGATTTCCACGCCAGGTTAGACGTCACGGGGCCAGGTTATACATCAGAATGTGACGTATAAATTACGTTAGGTCACAGGCTTGGTTAGAGAAGAAATACCATGGCAGAAAACAAATCTGAGAAGCCAGTATTCGATCCACTACCGTCACCACAGGAATTCTGTCTGACGGTACCACTCTATGAAGGATTTCGATACAACAAGGATGCATCCAATCCGTTCTTCGGATTGGAGCATTTCAAGGGTTCCTTGGACTGCTATTGCCATGGCTGTGGGCGACACACTGTATTCAACCGAATGGGCGAACCGAAATATCAGGAGCACCACCATAGGAGCAACTACATCTTTGTGCTCTGGTTCTCGTGTTCAAGGGATCGGAATCATCAGGCTTGTTTCATCTTCCACTCGCATGAGGGCGTCATTCAAAAGATTGGGCAGAACCCCTCGCTGGCGGATCTCGCAATTCCGGACCTTGAGAAGTATCGCCCAGTACTGGGAGACGAGGGCTTTCGAGAATTAACGCGGGCGGTCGGCCTTGCTTCTCATGGAGTCGGGGTTGGCGCATTTGTTTACTTGCGCCGCATCTTCGAAGCTCTAATAGAGAAAGCACGACAACAAGCGGCTACGGAGCAAGACTGGGATGAGCGGGCTTTCGAAAATGCTCGGATGGACGAGAAGATAGCAATGCTGAAGCAGCACTTACCAAAATTTCTTGTTGAGAATCGATCTCTCTACGGCATTATGAGCGTAGGAGTACATACGCTTTCAGAGGCGAAATGTCTCGATGCCTTTCCAGTAGTTCGTGTCGGCATCGAGCTCATACTTGACGAACATTTGGAGCGGCACGCCCGCGAAAAGAAGATTGCCGCCGCAACGAAGGGAATTTCTGCGTTGGGAGCTGCGTTAAAGGAGAAATGACGCGACCTAACTACCGCATCAACACCGACCCTCGCCAGCATCGCTCCGCTCGCGGTTCAAGCGCGGCGTTAAGTTTTCTCAACGAGGAGCAATGCCATGGAATTTGAATACGCCTACAACTATTGGAAAAAGAGTTTCGTTGATTCTTCAGATGGACATTTCACCAAGCAAGACTTTGATAAGTGGTTTCGCAATGGCGCCAGACATGCGACGGATGCACTTGGATTTTTCCCAACAGTTGATAGTCCTGGATCAAAGGAGCACTTTGATATCTTGATGCGCCAAGGCTTTATCTCGATGCTTGAGGCATGTGCCGACGGAAGATTCGGAAAATAGTTCGTTGCATTCCCATGGCTTCGGAATATGAATGTCATCCATACTTAACACTTCATTGTATCTTGGCCATGTTATACGGACCGAATAGGAACAATTCCTTAACCAATCAGGTGATTAGATTGTCCAGACAGACACTATCTGTTCCGAGGATATACTGACAGAATTGTCCGTATATCATCTGTTATGGCGCATAACCACGAATCGCAATGTAGTTCTGCTGCTCAAAACAATCGTCAGCGACTCTAATCGATCAGCAGCGGATTAACGAAGCATTTTCGTCCTGACACATGCAAAGGAAGTCACTAATGAAAACTATTTTTCATATACCTATTTTCGCGCTACTCGTTATAAGTGGCCCTGTAACTGCAAGTGAGCCTATTAAGTGTTACGAGAAAGCATGGGAGAACCGAGAGAAAGGGGGGCTGGGCTTAACAGCAGGGCAAGCTGTCACATTATGCAGCGGAGCGACGGATGCTAATAAAGTAATTCAGTGTTGTGCGAAAGCGTGGGCGCATCCCGAAAACGGTGGGCTCGGGCTGACTGCTGGCCAAGCCGTTATGCTATGCAAAACAAATTCGCTGCAATAAACATGCGCAGGGTTAGATGCGGCGCCATAACAAGTCACTCCAGCCGACCGGCTACGCCGGCGGCTGAGTTCCATCGTTAGGCACTTATGGCAATCCCACGAACCTTTGTATTTGTTGATGGCGAGAACCTCGTTATGAGGTATCAAGCAATGGTTGCCGCTGGCGCCAAGCCAAAAAAGAATGTAATACATATTCCTGATGTTTTCGTCTGGCACCAAGAAATCACAACTTGGTCATGTATGGACATCGGTCGGGTCACTTACTACACAAGTACGATAGGTGATCAGCAACGTTTATTTAAACTCAGATCACAGATTGCAGATACAACGTTCAATTACAACTACGATCCAAGTGATGATGTGCAGCCAGGTTTGGCGCAGCTATTACCAAAGATTTTCCACAAATCATCCAAGAGTCAAAAAACAAGAAACGTCGATATAAATATTGTTATAGATGTAATGCGAGCCGCGCATTTAGATAGCGCGAGCCTGCTCTATATTCTGAGCGGCGATGGAGACTATTTACCCCTTGTCGAGGAAGTGGGCCGCCACGGCAAGGAGATCTGGATGTCAGCCTTTAGCTCCGGACTGAACGAGCAACTCTGTTCAAGCGTGGACTTATTTCAAGGCCTAGATGATTTTTTTTTCAGCCATGTGCCAAAACCTTAACCCCAATATTGTGCGCCTAACATCTAGTTCGTGCGGACGCGGTGAAACGACGACGCGTTTTCTGAAGTATCGTTCCCCGCGCCGCTCAACACGGCGTTAGGTTTTCTGTAAGCCGAGAGAGTTCACGAAATGCAGTGGCTGACCGATCTCATAAAGCACATAACAATATCCAAGATATTGGCAGGCGCGCTGTTCATAACGTCTTCCATCCTGCTCTGGGGCTCGAAAATTCTTCCTGCAATAATCGACCCAACTCCTCAAGAATGGCGCTGGTTCATCCTATGTATCTTCATTTTTAGTCTTTCATTACTAGTACTCTGGTCAGTAATACCTGTGTATCGCTTTTTTCGTGGTATTGGTATATGGGTGGTTCGCCATCCACTATTCAATACACCATCACAGATCGAAGAAATTAT
>JBGQIO010000279.1:0-4776 GCA_041498515.1 Anaerolineae bacterium | reverse complement strand
GTTAGTTCTTCCTCTCGGCCTTGGTTACGATTTGGAACGACTCAGCTCGTTATTATCCAAACCGCCTCTGATCGGTTTTCTCCCATCTTTTCCCTTTGGCTGGCGCGGCAGCGGTCTTGAAGTGCAGGAGTCGCTATTATCTGCCTACCTCGATAATCTTATCCTTAGCTTGAGAGAGGATGGATTTACTCACGTTTACTTATTGACTCCTCAGGATACATTAAAACTTTCAAATCCAGAATTCCAGATATCATTGAACAACCGGAGTCAGACACAAGCAGCCCCACCCTCCCCTCCTGATGACGAACGCGGCAAGGTCATTCTAATCCCTATCGGGCATACAGAACAACACGGCTTCCACCTGCCTCTATCAGTGGATACCACTATCATTGAAGCAATCGCGAAGGGGACAGAGGCTGCCGTTCCGCTTAAGGCAGCCTCATTGCCGGTAATGCCTTATGGCGTCAGCACCCATCGCGCTTCTTTTGCCGGAACAATGAATGCCGGCGGACGCGCCTTCGAAGATTTCTGGCTCGGTGTTATTGATTCTCTTACTATGCGGGGCTTTGATCGTTTCTACCTCATGAGTGGACACGGGGGCAATACCTCCTTCCTGGTGAACATCGTCAAATATGCGGGTGAACGCCATCGCCGCATTTTCTGCGCGACGGCTTTCTTGCACACCTCGGGATCAATCGGCGCTGCGGCTATAGAGAAATACCGCACATCCGAGATCGGTGGAATGGGTCATGCTTGCGAATTAGAAACTTCATTTATGTTGCATTTGAAGCCCGATTTATGCCATATGGAGCGGGTTGTAGATGAGATTGATTTTGTCGCTACGCCCTCTTATTACATGGATTGGATCGAAGGCGGTTCGATCATAGCGAATCCGCCCTGGGACGACGATACGAAGACAGGCGCTTATGGCGCAGGCAGTCAGGGCACGGCGGAAAAGGGACGGATTTGGCTGGAGGCGGCGATCAAGGAAAAAGTCGAACACGTGGAGGAGATCCATCAGCAACACGAGAGGCGCGAAGCTCGGCGGAGAGCAGGGTTTGGATTATGGGGTAAACACCGTTCATCAAATCAGATCAGGTGATCTTTTCCCGAACCCAAGTTAAATGTATATTTCGATTAATCACCCCTCCGATTGCTCAGCTGCTCAGAGTAGGCCGGCTGCCGTCAAATCAATTATTCGATTTGTTATTGAGGGTTCTTGACATATTGATCGAAGAAATGGGCGGAACGTTCCATAAATGCGATCCAATTATCTCCGTTGAATGAATGCAATTCGCCTTCGTAAGCGAAAATGTGAGCATCCTTGCCTGCATCTTTAAAAGCCTGGTAAAGTTTTTTGGACCATTCCGGTGGGGTACCAGCAAGAATCTTCCCGTCATTTGTCCCATAATTAATCTCCACGGGTGCTGTCACGAGGTCAAGATGATAGAACGATGAGGTTTGGTGAAGCACCGCTGGGTCTTTCGATGAATCATAATAGGCTTTGATCAGATCGGGTGGCAGATCAAGTGGGATAACATCGGAGGAATTACAATCAAGCTGGTGCTCACCGGCGGCAATATCACCTATACAGCCGAGTCCCCAGCGGGAGAGCACATCTGCATCATCCGCGCTTACCGTTGAATACAGTACCGCGGCTTTGATGTTAGATGCTACTTCTAATACCTTTAAAGTCACACCACCTCCCATGCTATGACCCCATATGCCGATTCGGGTGGAATCCGCCTGAGGGATCGATGGGATGGACGAGATCAGATTCAAAACGTCGATCGCCAGGCCTGAGTAGTAGATACTGGGACCGATATCAGATTTACCCCAACTTCGATAATCAGATGCAACAGTAAGATAACCATGCTGGTTGAGGTATTCAGCTGCGCGGTCCGTACCATCCCCGGAAACATACTCTTCGCGATTGAAATAACCGTGATCCATTACTATGACTGGATAAGGCGGATGCCCCGCAGCCGGTACTTGCAGGACGCCTGTGATGGTTAATCCATCGCTGGGATAATTGATAAGGTAACTGGTATAAATTGCTGTCTTTGCTAATGTAGAAACTATTTTAATGTTGCCAGTCTGGTAATTGTGATGCCGAAGTCCCTCAATGGTATATGGATATATCAACTGAGCGACAGTGGGCGTAGCCGATGGAACCTGTGTCGGAGTAGAAGTCGAACCTACGACGGTGGTAGGGGCTGAAGAAGTCGCTAGGTCCAGAGCAACGGAGGCCGGTCGGCAAGATGAGAGTAGATACAAGAATAATATGCAAATGGTGGTACGGCTCTTCATTCACTAAATCATAACCCAACTGTCGTAGTAATTAGTAGGTAAATTACCGCAACTCCATCTTAAGGATCTACCGCCAGACAAGTTAACGTCTGTTCGACACCGGGGATCGGTTGGATCTTCGATGCCATGATATCTCCAAGTTTGGCAACGTCGGTCGTCTCCACCTCTGCGACAGCGTCGTAAGGGCCAAAGGTCATATGTGCTTCGGTTATACCGTTCACTTTACGCAGGCTTCGTACAACTTCCTTCAATTCTCCAGCACGGATTTTGATCAGAACATAGGCTTTCATATCTACTCCTTTCCGATTTAGGACTCAGGTTGACGGAGAAAGATCGCCCAGTAAACAGCAGCCACCAGCACGGCGCCGCCAATGATATTGCCGATCGTCACTGGAACGAGATTATTCAGAAAAAACGCTGGCCAGGTCAATTTATCCAGATGAGCAACCTGGTTATTCACTGTCCCGATAAAGGCAGGGTCAAAATCTTTGATCAAAAGAGCATAAGGAATAAAATACATGTTGGCAATGCTGTGCTCGAAACCTGCGGCGACGAAAGCGGTAATTGGGAAAACGATTGCCAATATCTTATCCGTTGTGCTGCGAGCGCTGTACGTGAGCCAGACCGCCATACAAACCAATGCATTACACAAAATACCGAGCGCAATTGCCTGTAAAAAGGACAGGTCGCATTTGCTGATTGCGGTTTTTAGGGCAGCAATTCCAACCGCATTTGCTCCGAATGTATACTGTTTGGTAAAAAACATTAAAATAGCCGTGCCTGTGGCCCCGACGAAATTGCCAACATAAACAATTGTCCAATTTCGCAACAGTGCCAGGCCTCGCACCTTTCCACTGGCCCATGCCATTACTATCAAATTATTGCCGGTAAATAGTTCGGCTCCGCCTACAACCACCAATATCAGGCCAAGACTAAAGACCAAGCCGGCAAGTACTCGAACGAGACCATACGGCAGGGCAGTGCTGAATGCCAGAGTCCCATCGGGTGATGTCACAGGAATACCGGCTGCGCTTACCGTAGTAGCAAATATAGCCCCCAATGCGATGAACGCGCCGGCTAGTACAGCCAGCATGAACGTTTTCAGCAGTGGCATCTCAGCCTTGCGCACTCCCAAGTACTCCGCGCGTGAGGCCATCTCTTGCGGTAGCAATGCATCAATTCGAATTTCGCTCATATAGAACTCCACTTCAGGTTATTGTGCAATTCTCTCCACCTTATTATCGGTTATTGACCAAGGACAAATTAAACGAGACGGAAGGATTCCGCTAGAAACGGAATGATTTCTTATATTGTACGACTACGTCCAACCCAGGCAACCAGGCCCGCCGCAGTGAGCGCCACCAAGACTATCGCGGCCACTGCTCCACTAGCTCCCGCTGAACCCTCAACGGGCGCAGTTGGAACTATTGTAGGAACACCTGTCGGTGTTGGTGTAAAAATCTCAATGGTTGGTAACGGTGTAGAACTGGACGGATTTAGTGTATTCGTTGGCGTCGGTGGCAAGGGTGTGGACGTCCCAAGTCGGAAAATGAATAATTTTTGGCCCGCAAAGATATCGTTGGATGGGAGGCTATTTGCACTCTTGATCTTATCTATGGTTGTCTTATAAGCCAAGGCAATTTGCCATAAAGATTGTCCTGGCTGAACGACGTGGTATACATCTCCTTTATCATCCGGCGTGCTGACAATTGCAACCGGGATTGTCGCCTCCTGGGTCGCAGGCGTACCGCTCATGGCGATCACAGTACCTTCTCCTGAGGGCGTTGAAGGGGCGCTTGCTCCACGGGCTAATGCACAATCAATCACGTAATAATAAATATTCCCATCCTGTGACACCCCGGCACCGATATCTTGCAGGGTTGAAGAGAGCATGGTCCCTTGATGCGGCGCATCCCCCATCCAGTTATTAACTGCTCCCTGAGCGTCCAGACCCAGGCCGGATTCCCAGTTCTCAGAGATGTATCCGCCGGATACCGGGTATCCAGCAGCTATCGCACGGTCGAATGGATGCGTTCCCCCAGGACCGATATGTCCGCTCGCACCTCCGGTCGAAGCAAGATAATTGGCTTGAGCTTGAGCGATCTGCATAAGGATAGAGTTTGGAGTATAAGCAGGCAATCCATGCGAAGCCCGTAACCCATTAACGGCATCGATCAAATCGTACGCATTGGAAGCGGGCGCTACAGACAAGCCTCGAGCAGTACTTGCTGCTTCAGGCAGTAAACTAATCACCAGTAATAGTAAGAAATTTGCAAGGATCCTTGCCGACCGGCGTAGCTTCATACAGCAAAATTATAACCGGTTTGACCTGGAAGATTTTCGAGGTCGAAACAAGGAAAAATGTCACCTGAGGAATAAGGGAGCAGTTACTGAATTTACGCGGAAGTATAATGTCCCTCGATGTCACCTGCCTTGCTTCAAATCAGGGTCTGCCAAAACCCGGAC
>JBGQIO010000278.1:0-4877 GCA_041498515.1 Anaerolineae bacterium | reverse complement strand
TCGAACCCGAGATAATCGCGGTTGAGCTGTTGGAGTTGGGCATCTTCAGTTAAAACAATGGTCAAGTCACCCGCCGCAGATTGATGCGCCAGCACGACCAACGCCGCGCGTTCGATCAATTCGGCTGGGACCGGCATGGGGTTGAGGGAAGATTCGATATGGATCATTTTTCCAACTTGTCTTTGACCGGCGTCGTTGGCGTGGGAGTTGTAGCCGGCACTTCAGCCGCCGGATATTGAATGCGTGGATGATAGGTGCCGCGCAGGGTGGTGACAAAGGACTCGGTGACCAGATTGAGGTCGCGCAGAGTGAGCTGAGTGTTATCTAGCTGCCCTTCTTTTTGACAGCGGTCAATTACCAAACGGATAATCGCGCGCAAGTCGTCATCCCCCTCCGGGTTTTCAGCTCGGGCCCGCGCTTCTACTCCGTCGGCGAGCATGAGCACTCCGGTTTCGCGCGAGCGTGGACGCGGACCCGGATAACGGAATTTTTCAAAGTCCACTTTGGACGCATCGCCGCCTGCTCTTTCCAATGCCTGGTTATATTGATAACGGGTGAGCATGGTCCCGTGATGTTCCAGGATAAAGTCATCAATGCGACGCGGCAGACGATACTTGCGAGCTAAGGTGACCCCGTCGTGCACGTGCCGGATGATAGCGGAGGCAGCCTTATCGGGTGTTATGTCCGTATGCGTGTTGATACTGCCGGGTGCTTGATTCTCAATAAAGAAGGAGGGATCGGCCGCCGCCTTGCCGATATCGTGGAAAGTCGCGCCGACGCGGGTCAGCAGGGGATCCGCGCCGATCTTTTCAGCCGCCCGCTCGGCGAGGTTTGCCACCTGTAGGCTGTGTTGATAGGTTCCGGGCGCAGTACGCAAAAACATTTGCAGGAGCGGAAAATCGGGTCGCGAGATTTCGAGAAGCTGCAGCGCTGTTGGTAAACTGAGGAACTGCGCCAGCAAGTATTGCAATAATAGAGCCAGGCTGGCGGAGGCCAGCCCGCTGAATAGTGCTGCCCCTGCAAGCGTGGCCATGCCGATCAAATCGATGAAACCTGTAGATAAGCGATACGCAAGGATCATGGCAATGCCTGCGACGGCAATGGCAATTCCGGCACGAAAGAAAGCCCAGAACCGCCGCGCAGAGCCAAGCACTACCACGCCGCACAAAGTGGCAAGCAGATAATATGGCATCAGGTCGAGCGTGTTCGACAAGCCATAAGGCGCAAGAATGCAAATCACCAGGGAGGTGATGACGCCAATTTCCATGCCGAACAAAGAAGTGAGCAATAGACCGATGGCGGGCAGAGGGTAGGCATACGGGACGATCGTGCGGTTGGGAACCACCAGACGCGTAGTAAGCAGGAAAACCAGAAAGATAAAGGCAAACACGATCAAACTGCGCGAGTCTGCTAGGAGTTCGATTTGGGGGCGGCGATAGAAATAAAAACTCACGAAGAGAGCCAATGAAACCGTCAAGGCGCCTACGCCCAGATACGTCTCGACAGGCTGCTCCACCTGGATCAGCCCAAATTCTTGCAAGGCTTCCATATCGGCTTGTGTGATGATATCGCCACCAGCAACGATAGTCTCGCCGGCTTTATACGATTGCACCACTGGTTGTACTGCATCGCGCGCAGCTTGTTGGGCGGCTGTCGTTAGATCCTGGCTGTAGGTGCTGTTGGGTATCACAAAGGCGCTGACCACCTCAGTGACAAGCACCGAATCCTGCTCATCCAAAGTCAAACTGACGTGGGAGGGAATATCGTTTTTAACAAAGTCCAAATTATCAGGGCGCACGGGATTACGCATCACTTGTTCTAGAACACGGACCGATTCCTGCTGGATATCGTTCCAGCTGGTATCAGACTTCCCCAATATCTGCTGAACAGCGTCGGGTTTCAGGTTGAGGCCGTTCAGTGAAGAAAGGACGGATTGTTTCTGCCCGGTGGTAGTGGTCGTATCCAACCTGATAAGAGAAATCGTTTGGAGTGTGGTATTGAGCTGATCGATTTGATTGCGTGCGATCATCGGGTCGGGAGGTGTGTAAACGGGTAGAACTGCTTTTTCAGCGGCTGTTCGCGAGTCATTCGTCCGCACCTGGCTGACATATTGGAAGTTGCTGGGTGCTTGCATATTGCGCGGAGAAACATCTCCCACCTGAAGCGGCGGCGCAGGCGGACGAAGGCTTAAGGGCAAAGCGAGCGCCGCATACGTTACCACGCTTACCGAGAACAGGAGAAATGCTCGCAGTGTGCGGAGGCTGAATGAAGCAGACGGTCGTTTTACCATAAATGAATGCCTTCACCGCTGAGAATACAGGGAATAAGACTTGTTAAACATAAAAGGAACGAAGAAAAAATCTGTGCAGAAGGCGGTTTATTACATGGCTTTATCAAATTGGGAAAATATGTCGCCAGTTTATGTGGCAGGTTCTAGCCGAACCATCTGAGGCGGTCTCCAGCAGGAAGGTAATATCCCTTAATCTGGGCTTGCTTCGCGATCAAACACTGCGCAATGAAACTTCACCGATCAATCAATGTGCTTTGAGAATTCTATACGCCTAAGATCGCTCTCTGGAAACGTTAGTGAGGTTCCTGCTTTGTTAGCAGTTCTTTGACTATGGAACTGACCTGATCGCCGGCGGCGCGACCTGCCACTTTGGGCATGAGAACTTTCATCACCTTGCCCATGTCTGTCTGGGTAGAGGCGCCGGACTCGGTGATGGCATTCTTCGCCAAAGTCCGTAATTCATCTGCGCCCATGGCTTTCGGCAGGAAAGCCTCCAGCACTTTGATCTCAGCTTCATTATCTGCGATCAAATCGACGCGGTTGGCTTTCCGGGCCTCCTCTACAGCCTCGCGGCGATTCTTGATCTCCTTTTGTAGTAGAGGGATGACGGCCGCGTCCTCGAGCGTGGTCCGTTTATCCACTTCAACCTGTTTGACCGCGGCCAGCGCCATGCGGACAGTGCGCTTGCGGACTTCGTCATGGGCTTTCATGGCTTCTTTCATTGCATCGGTCAATTGAGTTTTGATTTCCATAAGATGATTATACTAGAGTTGGAATTCTTCATCCCGCTGTAAGATCAGGAAGGAAAAAAGGAAATTGGGACTCGCTAATTGGATATGGGGGCAGAGCGGATTTTATCCAAAAGTTCTTAAAGGAGTATTTGTATTAAAAGAGCGGGGAAGTACGCAGCTGCAGGGAGCTTGATCAGCGCAATATTAATTCGTGAGGGACGGTATTACATAGGCCCGCCCAGACCAGGATCGCAGCAATGGGAAAAATACGGCGAAAAACCGAGTCGCCCACTCTCTTGCCATACACCCATTGAGCGATGTGTCCTTCAACCGACTCGAGCGGCAGGCCTGCCTCGCCAAGTTTTGAACTGATTGCATTTCCATTCTCTGCGCGACCGCCGTTCCGTACGAGCAGATTAACCACTTCTTCAAAAACAACCCAGGGTAATAACGGTCTGGAACCAAGATTATCAACCATGATGCCCTCATCGACCATGGTGGCTCGGAACAAGCGTCCGCCTGGCAGGGGGATCCTGATTGCGCGATTCGGTTTGTCGAACTTTAATTTGATCATCTTGACAACAGGAATACCATCTACCATGGTTCACCTTTCTACCCTATGCGCCGGAGCTGCCTGTATTCCATCCCCAAAGTATGGCTGCTCTTCTTATAAATGGATTGCCTTCCTTAATCTGCGGCGGGGGCCGGAGTGAGCAGGCGGCGCATTTCCATCTCGGCTTGAGCGGGCGTAACAGACAGGGCAAAGCCCCACTCACTGAGCAAGGCAGTCTGCAGGCGTTTCAGTACCGCCTGGTCGTTATCGTTCAACGGCTTGGCCTGGCGGAAAGAAGTCAGGTCGCGGATTACACGGCAGATCGATTCAGCGCGACCATCCTTGAGTAGCTCCAGCATGTGAAGCTTACGTTCCTGGCGGTCTATCGGGAGTGGTTCGCTGGGGCTGGACAGGATGGCAAGCAACCGCTTGAACTTGGTACTCTGAGTCGGGGGCCGGAGGCGGCTTTCCAGTTTATCATCCGCTGGAACCCAAACGGTCATATCGCGGATCTGGACGGCATAGTAAAGGGTGTTCTGACCGGACACAGCCCGCTCCTCCAGCTGAGTAATTTGACCAAGTCCATAAGTCCAGTGCATGACCGAATCACCAACACGAAAGTCCATGGGAACCTCCTGTAAAAACGGGTTGAAATATTCTCTACCCATGCGTAAGTATTTCAACTTACACAAGGCTCTTTATAAAATGTAATTAGAGAAGCGGATAATAAAAAAGCACCAGCCGAGCAAAGGGACTGGCGCTTGGAACCTGTCGGTCCTTAATGTTGTATGTTGATTATACCATCGATTTTCATGGTAGCGGAGGTCGCAGCGCATCAGCGTCGCGCGGTAGATGCAGCAATTATGCCGCAGACTCATCCGCAGAACCCGGCACGAAGAGGCGTTTCGCACAAATCCTTTGCGGGGAATGAGGCCTTTCTAAATCAACATTAAGAGATATCTGTCCGAACTCCAGGAAACTATGCATAAAACCCTTGGGTTATGAGGGGGTCTTATACCATTCGCCAAAGGCCGGGTTCGTTGTATAATTTCGCACGAATGATGAAGATGGGTGCTTCTCTAAAGATAGAAGTGGGAAAGGTCCCTAACGGGGTGCTATTTGCATCAACACTCGCCCTCCTTCTGTTTGGAGTCTGGATTATCAGCCCGTTCTATGATCCGAAACTTGTCGATCCGATCAGCAGTCTCGGCCTGATCGTTATTTCATTGATCACTGCCGGGTTTGGGTTTAATATCGCCTCTAATAAGACATTTTTCTTGCCGGTTCGGCGGGCCTGGACTTT
>JBGQIO010000277.1:0-4915 GCA_041498515.1 Anaerolineae bacterium | reverse complement strand
CAAAATTCCGCTGGTTGAGCAGCCCTGTGTTCGTCGGGGCGTATCGGAACCAGTATAAAACCCGTAAACAGAAGATGTGGTTTCGATACGGGTCTCGCTGGCGTTCGACCCCACTCAACCACCGAATAGAACAAGGGTTTTCTATGGCATGGATGTATATTCTTGAATGTTCAGACGGGTCATATTACATCGGGTCGACCAATAATCTGGAACGTCGATTGTCGGAGCATCAAGAAGGGCTTGGCGCAAGATATACAACGCGCCGATTACCAGTAAAACTTGTTTATTGCGAAGAATATGACCGTATCGCGGACGCGTTTTACAGGGAGAAACAAGTGCAAGGCTGGCGACGAGCAAAACGTGAAGCACTTATAAATGGTCACCCCAGACTCCTGTCTGCGCTTGCAAAAAAAGTTTTTGACAAAGGCAAAATAAACAAAAATGATATGGTTAATGAGTGAGATCGGTGGTTGATGGTTGCCCTGACCTTAACGAAGGGTTGGCAGGGATACTCTTTCACCGCGGTATCGAAACTATCTGTAACCAACAAGATCTTCAATCGGTATTATTCTTAGGATCGCCTCCTTGCGAGCCGTTGGTCGAGTAGACGGTGCTTTCCCGTCGTATCGAGACCAGGCGAAGCAATGGCAAATGAAATGCGGGATTGCTTCGGGAAGAACACCTTACGCAATGAGCCTTAAAAAGAAATCATGAGCAAAAGAATTTTCATTTCCGCCGACCATGGCATGGCCATCATCTATTTCCTGCAGAGCCAACTCGTCCCTGATTTGCTGGCGGCCGGGGTGGAGATCGTATTGCTCACCGACGATGAAATCAAAAACCAGATCGCAAGGCGTTTTGCCCAAACCGGACTCGTCTTTGAAGGCTTGCGGCTGAAACAAGCCAACGCCTACGCGGACAAGTACAAACCGCGCCTGCAATGGCTGCTTGCCTATTTACGACGCGTGGGCGGTTCATGGCGCATCAACACGGAAGCCATGGACAGCCACATCTGGGAAGTGTGGGTCGAGAACTCGTGGAAGTTCCGGTTGGCAATCTGGATCCCTTCTGCCCTCATGATCCTGTTCTTGCGGACATTTTCGTCTGCACGTAAATTCCTCATCAGGAGGCAGAACCAATTCATTCCCCAACCGAACCTGTATACCGATCTATTCGAGAAGTACAAGCCCGAGCTTGTCATTGCTTCAACAGCCGGCTGGCGTTTAGACCGATATCTGCTGCGCGAAGCGGCGGTGCGGCGCATCCCGACGATGGCCGCCATTGTGGGCTGGGATAATCCATCCAGCTATTCCATCGCCGGCGCACCGATGGATTGGGCGACTTGCTGGTCTGATCTACAAAAAGATGAACTGGTGCTCGGCTCAGACTGGCACCCCGAGCGCATCAACGTAAGCGGCATCCCATCGTATGACGGCTACTTCCGCAAGGAATGGCTCCTGCCAAAGGATGCCTATTTCAAACTGCACGGCCTCGACCCGAGCCGAAAGTTGATCTCCTACGCTTGTTCCTTCGTGCACTTCGCGCCCAATTATCCCAACGTGGAAGCCCTTGCCAGGCTGGTCTCCACCGATTTACTGACCGAGCCTTCGCAGCTGCTGGTGCGCCTGCACCCGAGTCACTTTCAAGACAAACCGCGCATCTTCGCCGAGGAACGTGAACGCATCCAAGCGCTCGAATCGAAGTATCCGCATGTACATGTAGTACGGCCGGTGGCCCTCGGCGGCTCGCTCGGCTACTACAGCGGAGAAGACATGGACGAAAAATCGTCCATGATGGCTCACTCGGACGTGCTGGTGACGGTTTACTCCACGATGGTGGTGGAGGCGGCCGTCCACGATACTCCTATTATTGCCTCCGTCATCGACACGCCGGGTGGTTGGAACCAACCTAAGAAATATTCCCTCTCTCTGAAAAAAATTGGCAATTGGCCTACCCATCAACGATTCCGCGAAGCAAAAGCAGGACGCGTAGCGAGGGATGAAAAGGAATTACGGGAGGCGTTGAATGCGTATTTAATGGACCCCCGCCTGGATTCAGCGGAACGCCGCGCCTTTGTTAAACAAGAAATCACTTATACTGATGCAAGCGCCGGAAAACGGACCGCCGAATTTATACTGAAGGTCCTGAACATGTAACAAGTTAGTGCCTGCCCGCTTAATCGGCGGCTGTATTTTTTACCAATTCGATTTTGTCAAGCGGATGCCTTTGTGGTAAAAATGTCCGCCTAGGAGAAAATATGATCAGAAAAGGACTATCCGGTATTTCCATACTCATCCTCATAATACTGGCTGCGTGTGGAACCGCTCCCACGCCAACCTTGAGCGTCTCGGATATACAAAAAACCGCCTTTCCGCTCGTAATGACCCAGTATGCATTGACGAAGGCCGCCATCCCTACAGATACACCCATTCCAACATCGCCGCCTACACTGGCACCGCTCCCACCTCTCGCTCAGGATACTCCTGCCAGCGCGCCTGTTGTGAATCCCAACGCGACCGCTACGGCGGATTGCAACCAGCCAATTCCTACCAAGACAAAAGGAACCACGGTACAGATTAAATTAGTCAATAAATCGGGTGGTTCTGTAAATCTTTCGTTGGGAATGAATGAAGCGAATGACATAGGAGAATGCGGCATATATTCCTTCGGTCTAAGGGACAAAGAATCAGTCATTGTAACAATCCTGTCAGGCTGTTATTGGGGATACGGATATGTGTCGGGCGGGAAAAAACCGTCAACCTCGCGGGTAGGCAATATATGTTTAACGGATACCGCGGAGACGCGAGGGCTGACGATCGGGCCTGAAACGATCGGCTTTGATTGATAGTAAACAACAATATTTGGATAATGAGATTTTGTATAACAAACCCCAGGATCGCGGGACCTTGCAGCAACGCAGAGGCCGGTTGGGAAAGAGCCCACCCCATCGACAGGTAGACTCATGATCGGAAAACGAAATATGTTCCTCTTCTATTTCTCCATCACGCTCGCCATCCTCTCCAGCGCGTTATACCACCTTAGCCAAAAAGCCACTCCGGTGGACGTCAACCCAGCCGTAGCCATCCTGATGACCTACGCCGTCGCGTTCTGCCTAACCTTGCTTATATTTTTCTTCATCCCAACCAAGATCGGCTTCCTCGCCGAAGTTCGCCAGCTCAATTGGGCAAGTTATCTGCTGGCCTTTTCCATCGTGGGGTTGGAAGTCGGCTTCCTGCTCGTCTATCGGTCAGGCTGGAACCTCGGTATTGCGGCAGTGCTGGCGAATGTGGTGGCGTCACTCCTTCTGGTCCCGATCGCCTTGTTTGTGTTCAAACAAAGACTTTCGCCGGTTAATATCATCGGCATCCTGGTTTGCCTGGCTGGGTTGGTCATGTTGAATTGGAAAAAATAGTTTGGAGAACCAATCATAATGCTTTCTCGTTTCCGATCTGCCGCCCGCATCGTACTCAAAGGCGAGCCCAAAAAACGCAGGAAGGGCGAGATCCCTGCCATCACGCCCGAAGAAGTCGCGGAGATCAAAGAGTTCTTCCCACGCGAGAAGTTCTTCATCTTTGGCCATGCCCGCTCCGGCACGACGCTGCTCACACGCCTAGCGCGGCTGCATCCCGAGGTACACTGCAACTATCAGGCACACTTCTTCACACGCAAGCCTCTGCTCAAATCACTAGTGGATTCTCCCGAAGCGGAAGAGTGGCTGGCACGCAAGTCCAACCGCTGGAACCAGGGACGCGACCTTTCTCCACTGGTACTGCGTGCGGCGGCGGACTTCATGATGGAACGCGAAGCCGCACACCTGGGTAAGATGATCGTCGGCGACAAGAGCCCTTCCTCAACGATCCACGGACAGGCCGTACGGGATCTATATGCCGTCTACCCGGACGCCAAACTTATCTATCTCGTCCGCGACGGGCGGGATGTATCGATCTCAGAACGCTTCCGTAATTTCGTGGAAGAGTCCAGGTTCTTGACCCCCGAAGACCGCCGCATCCTCGCTGACATGCGTCAAGATCACATGCCTTTCACAAATAGCACGCGCTCCATCTTCACAGACACCTACCTCCGCCGTGTGGCCAGGGGGTGGGTCACCAACCTTTCTGAAATTGAGGGTGAGGGAAAAAAGTGTTTTGGTAAAAAATATTTTTCCCTACGGTATGAAGACTTGTTATTAAATCCATTCGAAGAAATGAATAGCCTGTGGAAATTCCTGGGTGTCAAGAGGGTTAATAAATCCCTTAAAAATGATATCGAAAGAGAGATGGTTTCCAATCCCGATGAGGAATGGCAGGGGAAACGCAATGAGGAGATTGCCTCCTTTCTGCCGAAGGGTCAGGTTGGAAACTGGCAGCGTCTTTTCACCGCGCACGATAAATCAGTATTCAAAGAAGTGGCGGGTGAGACGTTGGTGAAGTGGAAGTACGAGAAGAATTTGGATTGGTGAATTAGTAAATTGGGAAATTGGTAGATTGGGAAATTGGTGGATTGGGAAATTGGTGGATTGGGAAATTAGTAAATTGAGAAATTGATGGAAGGAGGATGGGGATGGCCGAAAAAGGAATGCGTGGGTTCGAGGATTTGGAGTGTTATAAACTCGCTAAGCAGGTCTTCCGCGAAGCTTATCGAGTGGCGTCTCTTTTACCACCTGAAGAAAAGTATAACCTCTCAGATCAACTCCGGCGTGCCGCAACCGGCATACTTTTGAATATTGCGGAGGGTTATGGTCGATTTCATTATCTGGACAGCCTTCGTTTTTATTACATCTCACGAGGCTCGATGATGGAAACTTTAAGCGGTCTTGTAGCTTGTAATGATCTACTGCTTCTTACTTAAATCTCTAAACTTATTTTCATCATTTATCGTGTAAAAAACAATACTTTGGTTTAGATAATTATGCAGT
>JBGQIO010000276.1:0-5011 GCA_041498515.1 Anaerolineae bacterium | reverse complement strand
CAGGTCACGGTGAACGGCAATCAGGCTACGGTGAAAGCGCAATGGAGTGGCACACAGACCGGTCCATTGAGTCTGCCGATGCCTGGGATGCCGACTGTCCCGCCGACTGGGAAAAAGGTATCGGTGAAGGATACCTACATTGTCACTGTGCAAGGCGATAAAGTCTCTCATCTACAAGTCGAATCGCCTGCCGACGGTGGCATTCCGGCGGCGCTGGCGCAGATGGGCGTCAAAATGCCGGGCATGTAGTCCCTTTCTGATTCGCAGGTCGCGCGACCTGCTTTGATCCAACCGCAGCGCCAGGACAACCTGGCGTTTGTGATTCCCAGTATTAACACCCTAATCATGAGATCGGCACACTAAGGTGATGGCGAATGAAATCACTTTTAGCGGGGCTCGCGGTCAGGACTCGTAGCACAGGTTGATCTCGGCGCAAAGCGCCTCTACTCGACTTCGACGATCATATACACGGAGGCAGCAAAACCCATGGGCAAACTGGCTACACCGACTGCTGTACGCGTATGCTTGCCCGCTTCTCCGAAGACTTCAACCAGGAAATCTGATGCACCGTTCATTGCTTTGGCCTGCTCCTCGCAATCGGACGTGCTGTTCACCAGGCCATGTACGGCAACGACCTGCTTAATGTGATTCAATGACCCGGTCACGCTTCTGATCGACGCCAGGCAGTTTATCGTGCAGGCTTTCGTGGCCGCACGAGCATCGTCAAGGCTTAGATGATCTCCCAATTTACCCTTATACTCACGCCCGTCCACTACAGAAACCTGACCGGCGGTGAATATTAAATTACCGACTCGTTTGGCTGGAACATAGTTCGCGATTGGTGCGGGAAGGCTCGGAAGTGTTATTCCCAGCTCTCGCAAACGTTCCTCGAATTGGTTCATGGTTTCCTCCATAGCAATTGGTATTTGGAGTTTTGCTGCGCCTCGTTATAACTGAGTGGGCATGGAATTTTCTCGAGGAGCAAACTGTCGGCTGCACGCGTAGTTAGGCGGGTTTTTGCTTCTCTTATCCTATCTGTTGGAAGTTGAAGCGGAAATCGACTGGTCCATAGAAGATAAACCGCAATGAAAACGAACCTTCAGCAAGCACGATCTTGAGCGTATCGGAGTCCTGGATCGCGTTCCGATCGCCCCCTCGGTCCGCGTTTGAATATTCAGCAACCGCTTGGCACTTCGAATCAACCACGGATGTGATTTTGAACAGGCGATTGTCGATGAAAAAGAGGAAGGAAAGCGCGGCGATCATTTTGCCATTTTGGGTCAATCTGATTCCCATGGGACCAATGAAGTCTTTTTTAGGGAGGTCTTGACTCAAAATAGGGTAATCTTGGTTTGTGGCTCCCACTTCGATACTAATTTGCCTTGCTGGCTCGATATCCGCAAAATATTGTGTTAGGCATTCCGCATCACCTCCCGATAGTGATGGGACCGAAGCCACAGGCATTGGGTTCGATGAATTAGCGGGCAGCTGTACTTGAGCAGATGAAGCGGTTGCGGCGGGTTTGTTCCGAATTAACTCAAGAATCACGGGACTATTGAACAGGGCAGTCGCGACAGTCCCGATTAGGGCAATAACTGCCACGATGATCATAGGTTCAACTTTTCTGGACGACGGCTTTTTCACGTCTTTTGGTGACAGTTGCTTTGACATAAATTAGTCTCCAACGATAAAAGATTTGTCTTGGCCTGTGCAAGTGACCCTACAAAGTCTGGCCGGAATCTACTGAGTCAAAAACCTTTTTTGAGTTATTGCGCAAAATTATACGCCACCCTGCTTCTAAAACACAACACGCGACGGGTACAATCCTGCGCCCAACCGTATTCGCGCCCGGGAGAGCGTTTGGCATCTACGAGGCTTAATCCCGGTTCGGCTGCATTATCACCTTGATTTGGATGGCGGCTGTGAACCTGGCGGATGTCAGTTCAATTCCTATTGGCATACATTTTTGTTATCTAATAATTGCCTAACGGACTGGTGCTAGCTGCGTGAAGCGTTTAGCGCGTTAATTAAATATTTGTTGATTATTAAAAAGCATAAATGCGACCACAAACTTTCCAAATACAAAAACTGGTAATTCGCCGCGCTGCTTCAACGTCAGCTTGAGCGGCTGGTTAGGCCGTGTGTGCGTTTTTTCGTGTTGTTTCCTTAAAGGCTTTGGCCAAGATTTTCTTGAGAACCCCTGCATTCACATCGCTGAGCGACTTAATATAGAGGCATCCTTTACCGGTTTTGTACTTCCCGAGTTTGGAAAGTTCATCTTCAACAATGTTCAGTCCGCCCATTAAATAAATGCTGATGTTTTGTTTCCTGGGCGAGAAGCCAATAACTACCGTATCTCCTTCTCGTCCGCTTTCATACACATAGTGATATGTCCCAAAACCGATAATTGCGCTTCCCCACATGACGGGTTCACAATTCGAGACCTTCTGCATCATTTCGAGAATCGCAAAACAATCGTCCCGCAATTGCTTGTCTTTGATTTTGTTCAAGAAAGCAGTCGCACTGCCT
Source organism: Anaerolineae bacterium (assembly GCA_041498515.1). Classification (GTDB taxonomy): domain Bacteria; phylum Chloroflexota; class Anaerolineae; order Anaerolineales; family Villigracilaceae; genus Fen-1038. The sequence continues at coordinate 2,482 of JBGQIO010000276.1, read as the reverse complement.
TTGGTCGGTTTGGTTTTGTTTTCTGCCATAGTAGTAATCCTTTCTCACGGGCTGACTATGATTTAACCGGACGGATTTCTATATCAGCACCTATGTACATCGTTATAAATAGCAACTCTCCACAACGTCATTGTTTTTGATAATTGTGTTTTAATCGCAACTGTTATTCAACCGTGTTCATACCGGGTAGAACGCTCGGCATCTTCGCGGCAAGAAGATCACTTGCCATCTTCGAGGCTCAAATCCGGTTCGGCTGCTATTTTGACCTTTTCTAAAGAACGGTTATGAACCTGGCCATATGGGATTTAGGTTTTGGCGAAAAATAATCTTATGGACTGGTATTGGAAACCTTCAGGTCTCTGAGCAATTGCTCAAAGGCTTTTTCATAATCGATCTGGTTTTTCCAGTTTGAGAAATCCCCGATATTACGACTCAGCCTGACTGCTTCAGCCCAGTCGTCTTTTGCCTTGAGAGCGGCATCGTCAAGCCGAATGGGGAAGAGCTTCAAACCCCCGTGTTCCTTTTCTTCTGCGATACCTTTTTCAACTTCATGGCCTACCCACTCGCTTTGGATTGAGTTGTCCGACAAGATGATCAGAAGTTTGTCTCGCAAGCGCACCTGTTCACCGATGGTTGTTCGTATGCGGTCCCCGATTTTCATATCTTCTGGAGCGAACCAGCAGCGTACGCCCTTATCTTGCAGATTGTCATACAGGCGTCTGGCGAATTCTTCATCTTTGTTATTGTAGCTGATAAAGCAAGAGGAATATTGGATCGGGTTACCAACGTACCTTTGGTAGATTTCGTGGGTTATGTTGGTTACCTGCTCCGGATCGAGACCTGGTGTAGCTAGTTTAGCATACTCAATATCCACATCACTCAGACCACAGCCGCGCAGAAAAGCCAGGGGTATTTTTCCCTTGGATAGTTGAATTGTACCGGTGCTTATAACGGAAGAACTGAAATGATTGGCTTCCTCAAGTCCAACGGTTTTACTAAGATCGACATCCCCAAGTTTTGTGGATAATAACAAAGCCCTTCTGAAATTAGTCCCATTGAGATTGGCTCCGGTTAGATCGGTATCTTTGAGCAAGGCTCCATAAAGAATGGCTCCGGTGAGGTCGGCTTTACTGAGATTGGTTCCACTAAGGTCGGCTCCGGTGAGGTCGGCTCCGGTGAGGTCGGCTCCTCTGAGATCGGCTCCATTGAAATGGGCTCCGACGAGATCGGCTGTACTGAGATTAGCCCTGGCTAGATAAGCTTCACTGAGGTAGGCTCCACCGAGATAGGCTCTTCTGAGATTGGCTCCAAAGAGATCGGCTCTCATGAGTTCGGCTTGCCTGAGATTAGCTCCGCTGAGATCAGCTTTTTGGAGTACGGTTCTACTGAGGGTGGATTCGCTTAGATCGATCTCATCAGAGGGATGTTCTTTCCGCCATTGATTCCAAACCATTAACCCTTGATTCAAAATCTCTAATTGGGTTTCATTGGCCATCAATTCTCGCTTCCTGCTACTGAATGCTAAAGGTAACGAAAATTTGCTTTCGATAATATCTTTTATATATTGACCAATAATCAAGCGTATTCATACCGAAGAGAGTACTTGCCATCTTCGAGGCTCAAATCCAAATCGTCTATGTTATCACCTTGGTTTGGATAGCAGCTCATAACCTAAGGTTCGAGGGCCCAGTGGTATTTAGAAATATATATAACTAACGCCATTACTTTTGTTCAGGACTGAAGACAGCAGTATTGACATCCTTCGTATGCCCATCCAGTTCGGACACAAGTTTGCCAGTGGCGGCATCCCATACACGAGCGGTTTTATCCCTGCTCGCAGTAACGACATATTTGCCATCCGGGCTAAAATGAGCACTATAAACAATATCCGTATGCTTAAGTTCGGCGAGTGATTTACCAGTTGAGGCATCCCAGATGCGTGCAGTACCATCCGCGCTTGCAGTAACGATCCACTTGCCATCCGGACTGAACTCGGCGGTATATAAGGCTCCCGTGTGACCATCCAACTCTATAATGAGCTTACCCGTTGACGCTTCCCACACCTTTGCCGTTTTGTCGTCACCCGCCGTGACAACCCATTTACCGTCAGGGCTGAAAATCGTGCTGTGTACTCCAGCCATATTGCCCTTCAATTCGGCAATAACCTTACCCGTGGTCGGTTCCCAAATGCGAGGCGTGAAATCCTGCTCTTTATTTCCAGTCAGCCCGCTGGCGGTGGCAACCCATTGACCATCAGGGCTGTAGGAAGCGTTCACAAACCAAGTGATACCTGCTGGCAGGGGTTGAAGTTCAGCAATTTTCTTACCGGTTGCAACCTCCCATACTCTAACTGCTCCTTCAATAAGGACAGCGCTGAGAACGAACTTGTTATCGGAGCTAAAGCTTGCCGTGGTGATTTGCGTATCGCCCCGCGGGGGCTTCTCGGTTCCCAGAACGATAACCTGCTTACCGGTTGCTGCAT
>JBGQIO010000275.1:0-5024 GCA_041498515.1 Anaerolineae bacterium | reverse complement strand
GGCTTCTGAGATGGCTTCGAAGGCAAGTTCGCGCAGGCTGATATCCCAGTGCTCTCCGACCTCGGTTTGTCCGATCCCTGCAATGACGACTTCAGTCATAAATGAATTCCAAACCTTTGTGAATTACAAATATTGATTTTCGAGCTTCGGTGCTCGCTTTTCGAAACCGACGACCGAATATCGGAATGCCGATGATCGTTGTTATTTCATCGCTAGCTTGCCGCGATACCTTACGTACGTCGCGTAATCGATCTCTGTGCGTCGTTGTATGTAATCCTGCGTCTTGATCGCGTACTCGCGGCGCTCCGACAATTTGTCCGTGACCAGAATGTCGAAGGCGTCAGATCCCGCCCCCGAGCCGAATGAGACCATCAGGATCCGTTCTCCTGCTTGAGCGATATCGAGAATCGCAGTCAGACCGATCATGGCCGCGCCAGCGTAGGTGTTTCCGATCACAGATACAAGCAGGCCGGGATGGATTTGTTCCATCGAAAAGCCAAGCTGCGAGGCTACGCGCTGTGGGAATTTTGTATTCGGCTGGTGAAAGACCGCCCACTTGTAATCTTTTGCGGTTGTTCCGGCGGCTTGCATTAATGTCGTAGCTGCTTCGGTGATGTGTTTGAAGTAAGCCGGCTCGCCTGTGAAGCGCATTCCGTGCTCGGGATATTTTGCCTCCGGGCGGCGCCAAAAATCAGGGGTGTCGGTAACGTAAGAGTAGGAGGAGTCGATGACAGCCAATGCTTCGTCCGCTGGACCCACGATGTAAGCCGCGCCTCCGGCTCCCGCAGTATATTCGAGTGCGTCGCCGGGTTTGCCCTGCGCGGTGTCCATCCCGATCGCCATGGCGTAATGCGCCATCCCTGAACCGACAAAGCCCATCGCGGCGACCAATGCCTCGGTACCTGCTTTACAAGCGAACTCCCAGTCACCGGCTTGCGTGCTGGGTACCGCGCCGATCGCCTCAGCCACCAGGGTGGAGGTGGGCTTGACCGCGTAAGGATGGGATTCGGAGCCGACCCAAACGGCGCGCAATTCCTGTGGGTCGATCCCGGCGCGTTTCATGGCATTGCGTGCTGCTTCAATCGACATGGTGGCCACGTCTTCATCGAGGCCGGGGACTGCTTTCTCTTTAATGGGTAGGCCGCCTTTGCCGCCCGTCCACACCCGCGCGACTTCTTTCGCAGGCAGGCGATAACGCGGCACATACGCCCCGTAGCCTATGATGCCGACTGGTTTTACTGGTTTAAGCAGGATGGGAAATGAATGAGAATGAGGAATAGCCATAAATATTCCTTTATGTGATCAAGGACAATAGCGAATTTTTTTAAAATCTCTCTGATACTTGGTGGTCATATTAATTGCTCGATCTATAAGGCCTTCAAAATCTCTTCCGCGCGATCAATTCGCACGACCTTTTCCGCCACCATTTGTGCTGCGACCTTTTCTATCATATCACCTGTCGCGCCGGCAGCAATCGCAACCTGCCGCGCATGCAGGGACATATGTCCGCGCTGGATGCCTTCTGTGGCAAGAGCGCGTAAGGCCGCCAGATTCTGCGCCAGGCCGACCGAAACGATGATCTCAGCCAATTCCGATGCAGTTTTCACACCCATCAGTTTCACTGCCGCTTGTGCAGCGGGGTGGACTTTGGTCGCGCCGCCGATGATGCCGACAGCCATGGGCATTTCAAGCGTTCCGACTAGGCTGCCATCCCCATCTTTGCCCCAGGTGGACAATGACGTGTATTTACCTGAACGTGCCGCGTAAGCGTGTGCGCCCGCTTCGATGGCGCGCCAGTCGTTGCCCGTGGCGATGACCACAGCGTCGACGCCGTTCATGATGCCTTTATTGTGGGTGGCGGCTCGGTACGGATCCACCACGGCGAAGGCGTAGGCGGCGAAAATACCATCGCGGACGGATTCTCCGGTGTAATCATCGAACGCCAATTCTTCGACGGGAATGCTGCAGCGTGCCCGCGCAATTCTTCGATCGGCTAAATTCGACAATATGCGCAAATGGACTTTGCCTCCTGAAATCGCTTCAACCTGCGGAGCGAGTCTTTCACAAGCCGTATTGACTGCGTTTGCCCCCATTGCATCCCGCACATCGTAAATCAAATGCAGCACCAAAAAGCCGCCAATTGGCGAATCCTCGATAATCCGTACTTCCAGGTCGCGTGCTCCGCCGCCGAACTTTTTCAATACGGGATCGATCGAGTCAGCTTCGGCCAGCAGTTCGGCTTTATGTTCATACAATTTCAGTTTGGCTTCTGCCAGGTTGATCACGTTGATAACCTGCATTTGGCCGATCATGAGCGGCTCACTGGTCGTGGCCCGGAATCCGCCGCCGGAGCGGGCTAGTTTTGCCATAAAAGAGGCCCCTGCCACGACAGACGGTTCTTCTATCGCCATTGGAACGAGGACATCTTTGCCGTTCACTTGAAAATTCAATCCAATTCCCAGCGGCAGGGAATGCGTTCCGATCACGTTCTCGACCATATGCTCGGCGGCTTCCGAGGAGAGCCCTCCATTGTTAGCGTAAGCTGCCAAATCGTCCGGGGCAAGGCCCGCTGACTTAGTAAGTTGGGCGCGGCGATCATCGAGACTTAAATTATAGAATCCTGGTATTCGTGATGTTGTCATAATTATCCTTTTACCTGGCAGTTTACAATTCTATGGAGACAGTCTGCCAAATCCTATCAAATTATGTGGGATAATTGCCTTGTGGTGTCCCTGATATGCTGCTGACACGAGAACAACTGCAAGAACGGCTTATCGCGCTGCACCGAGCCAGCTTGGAGCTGGTCAAGGATAATTCTCTAGACCATCTTTTGGAAAAGATCGCTGCGACTGCTTGTGAGCTGGCTGAAGCCCGCTACGCAGCGGTAGGAGTAGCGGACGGCGAAGGGGGATTAAAGGAATTCATCACGATAGGAATGACCAAAGACCAGATAAAACGCATTGCGCACCCACCGGTGGGTCTGGGCCTGATCGGCGCTTTGATGGATGCAGCGGATCCCATCCGCCTGCCGTCCATTAAAGAGGACCCTCGTTCGGTAGGTTTCCCAAAGAATCATCCCGAAATGGCATCGTTCCTGGGTGTGCCCATCCGCGCCGGTGATTTGCAGTTGGGACAGATATATCTTACAAATAAATTGAATAATTCTGAATTTACCGAGGATGATGAGCGTATCATCCAAATGCTGGCCGGGTATGCGGCTGCGGCCGTACAGAACGCCCGACTCCTGGATGAAATGAGACAACGCGATACCGCCCTGACACGCCGCAGTGAAGATTTATCTTTACTGAACGACATCGCTTCCGCCCTGACCGCCTCTCTCGAACTCGATGAAATCCTGAATAAAACACTCGCCGTAGTGATAAATTACATGAAAGTGGAGGCGGGCGAGATTTTCCTATTGGAAGACGACGGCGAGACTCTCCGTATGGTTTTGCACCGCGGGCAGGCCGCCGAGGCTTTCTGGACCCGGAGCCAGTTCAAAAAAGGGGAAGGGGTGATCGGCATGGTGGCTCAATCGGGCCTTCCGGTCTTCAGCTCAGATTTAACCAAAGATTCGCAGTTTATCCGATCAGCAATTGTAGAAGCCGGCTTTCATCAAATAGCCTATTTGCCCTTGAAATCAGGCGAAAACCAGCTCGGAGTGATGAGCGTGGCAACCCGTAGCGAAGAGCCGCTGGACGAACGCAGTCTTCAATTGCTGGACGCGGTTGCCAATTGGGCCGGATTGGCGATTGAGAACGCACGCCTTCATCAGAATGCGCGGCGCCTCGCCGTCCTGGAAGAACGGGACCGCATCGGTATGGACTTGCACGACGGCATTATTCAATCCGTTTATGGTGTGGGTTTGTCATTGGAAAATGCCCTCCACACTATAGATGAAGACTCGGACCTCGCCAAGGTACGGATCAAGGAATCGATTGCCGGATTGAACCAGGCAATTCGCGATATTCGGGCCTATATTCTCGATTTGCGACCGCGTCAAATGGGGAATGATGGATTAATGAGCGCTCTGAAGCGCCTTGCGACCGAATATCGCGCCAATACCTTTTCGGAGGTCGTATTGAATGGCTTGGATAAGCAGCCGGATGACCTGCCGCAGATCAACAGCCTGGCTTTATTCCACATTTGTCAGGAAGCTTTGGGGAATGCTGCCAAACATTCTGGCGCCAATCACGTGGATATAAACCTTTGGACCACACCTGACCGCGTTGTTATAGAGATCCATGATAATGGCAAAGGATTCGCCATTGAAAAAATGAGCACAACGATCGGGCATGGGCTTTCCAATATGCAGACGCGTGCGCATGCAGTGGGTGGTGATGTTGATATTACCTCTGCTATTGGTGAAGGAACGACCGTTTTGGCATGGGTTCCGCGGGGTGAAGAGCATTAATCGCATTAAATACAATTTCTTTAACATTCAATCACAAATTCCGGATGTTCGTCTGTCGCGAAATGATTTTTTTTCGCGGAGCGATTCTTTAACATAGGATTAACGAAGAAGTGTTTATATGACCTCCAATGCCCATATGTGGGGGACTCACTGGGGTTGGGTGGTGCACTTGGCGGAAACGTGCGTTCTAATGTAAGCTCAATAAACGGTGCTTCGCCTGATGATCTTTTAACGTTGCCCAACCTTAATAAAGCACATGTTTTTAACTTAGCGTAGGTGAAAAGTGTTGTTATCTATGGTGCTTATCTGCTAGAATGAATTCATCGCTGAGAGAGAGTGATGTGAATCCAAGTCACATCTTAAGTTCCTGAAGCGTAAGTCGATATAAAAGTAAATACTCGTTTTATCATTTAAGCCGCGGCTGGCTGGCGGGTTAGTTTAGTACGTCCATACCACTTCATTCAAGGAAACAGATTATGAATGCTGATCAGGCCTGGCAATCAGTTCTCGGACAACTTCAAATGGAGATGCCGAAAGCATCCTTTAATACCTGGGTTCGCGATACTAGGCCTCTTTTATTTGAGAATGGGGCTCTGACGATCGCCGTGCC
>JBGQIO010000274.1:0-5048 GCA_041498515.1 Anaerolineae bacterium | reverse complement strand
GCTTGGAAGCGCCACTTCAGTGCGCCTCGGAAGTCAACCGCATATAAATCGCCGTTTTCCGACCCGAAATAAACAAGTTCATTGGCTACAAAAGGGGTCGAACGGACTTCATCCCCGGCATCGAATTTCCAAACGCTGCGGCTGGTATTGACGTTCACAGCGTGAAGCGCCTGGTCATCCGATCCGATAAAGACATGTCCCTCCGCAATACGCGGAGAGGAATGGATCTGCCCTTCGGTAAAGTAGGTCCAGATAACCTTGCCTGTACGCGAGCTGACCACATGCAGGCGCTGATCCTCGGAACCGAAATAAACGTTGCCCTCAAAGATAGCCGGCCGCGAGACGATGCCGCCATCAGCCGCATATTTCCATTGGAATTTTCCGTCTGCCGCATTGAGAGAATACAGGTTGTTATCGTAACAGCCTATATACAGTATGCCCTGGCTTACGAGAGGAGTGCCGCGTACTTCGTCTTCGCATTTGAATAACCAGATGGGTTTGATCCCGCTGGCGGGAGCGATCGAGGTGGTTGATATTTTTGAGAGTGCGCCTGTTTTACGGGCGGCGCCCAACAATGCCTCTTTCATCGCTTCTGCATTGGGAAACCGCTCCGCGGGGTCATATGCCAATGCGGTATTGATCACCGCCTCTAGTTCCGGTGAGACGCGGGAATTAATCTTTCGAACGGGTCGTTCCATGAATGAGAATGGCGGCTCGAGGCGCGGGTCGCGGCGTGTTAATGCGTGATGAATGGTTGCGCCGAGCGCATAAATGTCTGCGAATGGCGATGCCTCGCCTCGATATTGCTCGGGAGGAGAATAGCCTTCCGTGCCGATCATGGTACCCTTCTGGCCCACTTGGAACGTCCTGGCGATACCGAAGTCTACCAATATCACGTCGCCGTTGCTGTTGATCATGATATTCGAGGGTTTCATATCGCGGAAAATGATCGGATCGGGTTTGTGTGCATGCAAGAAAGAAAGCACGTCACATAGCTCGATAGCCCAGGTCATTACTTGTTCTTCCGACAGGAAGCCACTGGTATCGTTAATGATAGACTCCAGGTCCTTGCCGTGGACGAATTCGAGCACCAGGTAGGAACGGTCTTCCTCCGTGAAATAATCGTAAATGCGAGGTATGGAAGGATGGCTGAGCGTAGCCAGCATATTCGCTTCCCGCTCGAAGTTTTGGACGATGGTCTGCCTAACCAGCGGGTCAGGCGCCATATTGATCATTTCCTTGACCGCCACTAATTTGGTTACATTTGGAAAGTGCAGGTCGCGGGCGCGATAAACAGACCCCATACCGCCAACGCCGATCACTTCTTGAATATGATAGCGCTTGACCAGCGTAATACCGGATTGTAATTGACGACGGGAAGTCGATGATTCGTCGTCCTGTGGTACGGTGATCTGTTGAGTATCCAGAATGCCTCGGTTGCTTTGAATTATAGTGTGCGTTGTCGGGATTGACAACTATCTAACCTGTCGGTTGTGTAAGGCTCCCTTGCGTGGAAACGGGTTCTAGGGCAAAATGACCCCGGATGAAGATCCTCGCCGTTAGCGACCAGGTGGTGGAACGAGTTTTCACACTTACTCCCCAGGGTCACTTTAATGGTGTGGAAATGATCCTGGGCTGCGGTGATTTGCCTTACAATTATCTTGAGTATCTAATTTCGATGTTGAATGTGCCCTTATTTTACGTGCCGGGCAACCATGATCCGGTATACGATCCTAAGTTAACCTCAGCGCACGTCGAAGGCGGCACAAATCTCGACTTAAAAGGGGTAGGCCTCAAAGGGATTTTGGTGGCCGGTTTTGGCGGTTGTATTCGCTATCGGCCAGATGGTGTCAACCAGTATACACAATCCGAAGCCTATTTTCGTGCTTGTAAGCTTATGTTCGGCCTGGTTTGGAACCGCATTCGGTATGGCCGTGGCCTCGATATCTTGATCACACATTCACCGCCATATGGTATCCATGATGAACAGACCCAGGCTCACTGCGGTCTCAAAGCTATTAACTGGATTCTCCGTTGGGCACACCCGCGTTATCACTTTCACGGGCATACGCACTTCTACCGTCGAAATCTGGAGCCATCTGTAACCCAAATAGGTTATACGACCGTCGCCAATGTATTTCCGTATTATTTGACCGAGATTTAATAAATGTCTGATGAACTCACCGCTCAAGTCCGTGCCGACTTCAGCCGGGCGCGCTTCAAAGCTTTTCTGAATCATATCCGTTCCATCGTTTCAGGCCAACCTTCCACCCTGCTTTCCTATGATGAAGTGAAGGCAAACCTGCATATCGGCGGGCCCGTTTATCGCGGGGTCAAGACTGTACGTGTAGACCAGATCGTTGGTAGTTTGAACCGTTATCACCAGTTTGACCGCGCATTTCTACCCGTAGAGGATCAAATCGCCTCACGCTGGCAAAACGTTGACCGCGCATTTTACAAGGAAATCAGCCTGCCGCCCATCCTGCTTTACAAAGTCGGCCAGGTATATTTTGTAGTGGACGGACATCACCGTGTTTCTGTGGCTCGTGAACAAGGGCAGGAATTCATAGACGCCGAAGTGCAAGAGTGTGCCACTAAAGTCAATATCACGCCCGACCTTAAGCCCGAGGATCTGGTTATCTTAGGGGAGAAGGTATATTTCCTCGAGCGCACCCGCCTCGACTTTTTACGCCCGGAATCTAGGATCCGCTTGACGATCCCCGGCGGTTTCGACCGTATGGCGAAACACATCGCTGTGCATCGCTACTTTATGGGGATAGATTTGAAGCGCGATATTTCTGAAGAAGATGCCGTTGCACATTGGTATGATACCGTGTATTTGCCCATCGTTAAAGTGATCCGTCAGAGCAAGATCCTTAAGGAATTCCCAGGCAGGACCGAAGGCGATCTCTATCTATGGGTGCTCGATCATCAGCGGTATCTCTTTGAAGAGGGGCAATCTCTTCAACCGCCCGAGGAAGCTGCCCGGGAATTTATCGAAACGCGTGAAGATTGACCACGTTATTCCGGTGGTCCAATGGCGGGAACCCAAAAGCCTACAAACAATTATTATGGAGACTTCGTGACACGACATCCCCTCTCTGGCGTCTACGCAGCAGCCGTCACACCGCTCAAAACCGATCTCTCACCTGACCTTGATGCAGTGGTGCCTTTCCTGGCCTTTCTAGCTGCCCGAGGCTGCCACGGCGCACTGATCTTTGGTACTACCGGCGAAGGTCCTTCCTTTTCTCCAGGCGAACGTGAGGCAATTTGGCGAATCGCTTTACAGATCCGTGAGCAGGATCCAAGCTTTCGTCTCCTGGCTGGTACTGGCACGCCCAGTCTGACAGAGACCATTGATTTGACGAGGCTAGCTTTCGACCTCGGTTACGACGGCGTTGTGACTCTCCCGCCATATTATTTTCGGAAAGCCACAGATGACGGTCTCTTCCATTGGTTTGAACAGGTCATCCAAGGGTCTGTTCCGCATGATGGATTCCTGCTTGGCTATCATTTTCCCGGAGTGTCTGGGGTTGGCTTCTCCCTTGATTTACTCGCCCGTTTAAAAGATGCGTTCCCCACCCAATTCGCGGGTATCAAAGACTCATCACACGACAATGACTTCACACGCACTCTGGGGCAAAAGTTTGGCGACGACCTGACCGTCTTTAATGGCACAGACTCCGACTTTACCCTCGCCTTGCAAAATCATGCAGCCGGCTGTATCACGGCGCCTGCCAACCTTATCTCTCCCAGTTTGCGTGAGGTTTACGATTTGTTTGTAACCGGCAATGAATCTACGACCACGCAAGCGAAGGTTAGCGCACAGCGCCATATCCTTGAAAAGTACCAACCGTTTCCTGCTTCTCTCAAAGCTTTGTTAGCCCGACTTTATGGGCAGCCGCATTGGCCTGTCCGCCCTCCTCTGGTCGAGATTTCAAAAGCAGATGAAGACAAAGCAGTCGAAGAGTTAACAACGAAATGAGCAATGACCCTCATGGTCTTATTCCCTCCAAGAAGTATCGATTCGTCTGCAATGCTGGTAAATTCATTCTTAATTAGGAGGGTTACATCAAGCAAAAACAATCCCTGCTATGCCTGGTGGAAAGCCTCCAACATTACATAGAATTTCAATTTAGTGGCGGGAAGATAAGAAACATCCGGGTTGATGAGAATTTCCTCATTGCTTCTGGGTTGATGCACGGTCAATCCTATCTTTATCCCGTCACTGTGTTCGATTAATTCAATGAGTTTCCCTAAGGGAGACACTATCGTTTACGTCCATCATGGTTCTTTGCTACGAACCATAATGGTTCCGTATACCGACCCATTATAATATCTCCATGTTTGATACCTGGCGGCTCCTGCTTACTAGACCAGCGCATGGCGCGTGGAATATGGCCGTGGATGAAGCGATGCTCGAGCACATTGGGCGACATGAATCACTCCCGACCCTGCGACTGTATGCCTGGGAACCCGCCTGTCTCTCCTTGGGTTCTGCTCAACCTTATGCGGATGTAGATGAGGTACGTATTAAAGAGCGCGGCTGGGAGGTTGTGCGGCGTCCCACAGGCGGGCGTGCCATTCTGCATATTGACGAATTGACATATTCCGTTACGGCACCTGCAGATGAACCCCGGCTGGTCGGTTCGGTCCTGGAAAGTTACAACCGGTTGGCTGGCGCCTTGCTGCAAGCCGTTCAATCATTGGGTTTAAGGGTTGAAATGAAAGAAGGAGTTGGTGGAAATCACAACTCGCTCAATCCGGTCTGTTTTGAAGTGCCGTCTGCCTATGAGATCACGGTTCAAGGGAAAAAATTGATCGGTTCCGCACAAGCACGCCGCAAAGAAGGTGTGCTTCAACACGGCTCGCTCCCGCTCAAGGGAAACCTGGCACGCATCACCGAAGCATTGATCTATGTTGATGAGACCGACCGCCTTAACGCCGCAAACAGATTGTATGAGCGCGCCGCCACCGTCGAGTCGGTCCTTGGGCGGAAAGTTTCCTGGGAGGACGCGGCGCAAGCTTTTATCAATGCCTTTGAAGAT
>JBGQIO010000273.1:0-5050 GCA_041498515.1 Anaerolineae bacterium | reverse complement strand
ATCTCTCCAGCAGATCCCCGGCCACATCCTTGAACAACTTCTTATGTTCTTCTGTAAAATGCTCGCGCCAGCTGCCCGTCTTCCCCGAACGGAAGGTGCGCGATTTCCTCGGCTGGATCGCCTCCACCAGAACCATCAACGCCTGAGAGCGCGGCGTGGGGATCTGATAGCCTGTTTTCTCAACCTCATCCAACATGGCATTCAATGTGACGTCACGGAGAGTGATCAGGTCTTCAAATCGGATGCACAGCACATTCTTTTGTCCCAGCCACTCGAAGACCCCTTCATATCTCTGCTTTATACTGACCATTTGCAGCCCGTCGCGGTCGATACCGGTGATAGCCACCCTGAGTCTCGCCCCAAAATCAGGCAGTGATTTGTAATACTCATGCATACCGTGCTCTTCGTAAATATCGGTGGCATAGAAGACATGCGATACGAGCATATCGCGCGGGTCGCGGTAGAGAAAATAATTAACTCTATCCGGCTTGCAGAGAAAGGCAGTATTTTCCGCCGAAGCCTCAACATAACCCCAACCGATCACACCTTTCGGTACGCGGCGCAGGTCGGTCAGGATTTCTTCTTGGGTCTTTCTTCTTCCATCTTTTAAGATCGTCCTCACCGGTTCCGCCTCCACGTAAGCGTAGGGCATGATTCGGGTATAGCCGTTAAGGATTTGCAGCAGCAGATGCGATCCGCTCTTTGGCTTGGAATTGCCGAAGATGGGCGGTGCTTCGTGGAAAGTCAATCGCTTCCAGCGTAATACGGCCTGCAAGGTTTTCCCCGCTGGGCGTATTGCACGGCGGATTGTATGAGTAATTCCCATGGTATTTATCTTGGAGGCATAGAAAAATCAGGGTCGACGTTGACGAGTGTTTGTCCTGCTGTGCCCCAATAATTTATTCCTCGCCGTTAACGCGGCGCAGCCTTTTCATCGAAGATTTTTCGGACTCATAAACTTTCTTCACGCCGTCCCCCAACGAAGCTTCGGAGACGCGGATATATTTGACCAGCCGCTCGAAGCCGCCGGGTTCCACGGAGGCAGCCTGGTCGCTGCCCCACATGGCACGGTCGAGCGTTAGGTGGCGTTCCACAACGCATGCCCCCAGCGCTACTGCCACCGCCGAAGGCACAAGACCCACTTCATGCCCCGAATAGCCGATCGGCAGGTTCGGGAATTCGCGGCGCAGCGTTTCGACCATTTTCAGGTTCAACTCTTCAGGTTCGCATGGATAGGTACTAGTGCAGTGCATCAGCACCGTATTTTTATCGCCTGCAATGCCTACTCCTTTTTTGATCTGCTCCATAGTAGACATGCCCGAGGAGAGGATCAAGGGCCTGCCGGTGGAGCGGGCATACTGGATCAGTTTATGGTCCGTGAGGGAGGCGGAGGGGATCTTGTAAGCAGGTGTGTCGAATTTCTCCATGAAGACCACCGCCTGTTCATCCCACACCGACACCATCCAGGCAATACCCCGCTCTTTGCAATGGCGGTCAATGGCGCGATATTGCGGCTCGTTGAATTCCACTTTATGGCGATAATCAAGGTAGGTGATGTAACCCCAGGGCGTCTCGCGCATCTGCTTCGCCTGTTCGGGGAGTGTGGCCACGTCCGGCGTGCGCTTCTGGAACTTGACCGCATCCACACCCGCATGGACGGCTGCTTCGATCATCTGCTTGGCGATTTCAAGGTCGCCGTTGTGATTGATACCGATCTCGGCGATGATGTAGGCGGGATGTCCATCGCCGACCGGGCGATTCCCCAGTTTGATTTCTCGGGCCATTCAAGACTCCTTTATTTCCCGGATAATTTTTGAAGGACTAGGTCGCACAATTCACGTAACGCGCCGTGTCCCCCGGGCGTTCTGAGTACGAAATCGGCTGCCCGCCTCACTTCGGGATACGCGTCCGCAACCGCCACGGCCCAGGCTGCGATCTCAAAACACGGCAGGTCGTTGAAATCGTTCCCGATAAAGATCACTTGCGAGGCGTCTATTTTTTTCGCGGCCAGCAATTTTTTCAAAGCCTCGCCTTTGTCAAGGAGGTCGATCCCTTGTACTGCTTCCACGCCCATCTTTTCTGCCCTGGCGCGGACGACGGGATTGGGTTCCGATGATAGGATCATTACTTCGATGCCTCGTTGACGCAGTTCTCTCACGCGCATGCTGTCGCTGCGCGAAGCAGCGACCGTTTCCCTGCCGTCCTGGTCTGTCCAGACACGGCCGTCCGAAATAACGCCGTCGAAGTCCGAAACAATAAGTTTGATCGTTTCGGGCATGGGGCGCTGGGCCTTGCCCGGGGAAACTAATTTCAAGCTGCCCGAATTGACGATTGTTTCATATTTAACCCAATCATTAACGTTATCGATATCCACCGTGTAACGCGGGTCGATGATAAGCGGATAGATTTTGTCGCCCGTCATCGAGCCCTTCTTCAAGATGGTATCGACGCGGATCACGTCGATGTGACCCGTCTGCCAGTAGACCTGCGGCAAAATCTGACGCGGCGCGTTATATGGTTCTGCGATCCCCTCCACATTGAGCAGCGGTGTCATCGGGGCATTCTCCTGGTCGATACACCACATCTTGTGCGGATTCTGTCCCGCGGGGACTACACCGCGCACACAATCGGCATCCCCGTGGTTGAGAAGGACCTTCACCGCACTATCCACCATATCCGGCGAGCGCAGGGGTGATGTCGGTCGCAGTTGGACTACGACCTCGGGTTGATAACCCTCCTGCTCTGCCAGCCATTTCAGGGCATGAACGAAGGTGGGCAGGTCGGTGGAGTTATCCTGGGCGAATTCGGGTGGGCGCAGGAAGGGCGTCTGCGCGCCATATTGGCGCGCGACCGCCGCGATTTCTTCATCGTCGGTCGAGACAAGAACGCGCGTCACTGCCTGTGCTTGACGTCCGGCAGCGATACTCCAGGCGATCAGCGGCCAACTTGCGAAATTTCGAATGTTTTTGCGCGGGATGCCTTTTGAGCCTCCACGCGCGGGGACAATAGCTAGGATTTCAGTCATGCGTTACTCGATGATTGAGATTGGGGCTTACACATTGGAGCATCCGGGAGGCAGGTTGAAAGTACGAACGTCGCGTACCGGAGTTCGAGCGCCGCCTTTACCATGCCGTCCAACCCCCGTCGACGACTACGTTGTTGCCGGTCATATACGAGGAGGCCTCCGAGGCTAAAAACAACAAAGCGCCGTTCATCTCGTCACCGCGTGCCATGCGTCCCAGGATTGTTTTGGCGGAATAGTTTTTGACGAAATACTCATCGTGATTGTTGAATACTCCGCCCGGTGTGAGAGCGTTCACGCGGATTTCGGTTCCCGCATAATAAGCCGCCAGATAATTGGTAAAACCCAGCACGCCGGCCTTGGTCACAGAGTAATAGACGGGTTTATAAGCCACGCGCTGCCCATTATTAATGTATATGCGTTGATCCGGTCCCTTGAGCCCGTAAGTCGAACAGATGTTGATGATGCTGCCCTTTTTGCCCTGCTTGAGCATTGGTTTTACACATGCCTGCGTGATGAGGAACATGCCGGTGAGGTTCACATTCAGGGCCGCGTTCCACTGATCGAGCGGATAATCTTCGAAGCTCCCCGGAGTGATCCCATTCTTGATCGCATCGGGGTCGAACTTCGGATCGAGAGCGGCGGAATTCACGAGTATGTCGATCCTCCCGAAGTCCGTCAGGACCGAAGCGACTAATGCGTCTACCGAGCCGGGTTTGGTGATATCGGTCGCGAAGCCTCTGACTTGGTAACCCTCTTTGGTCAAGGCGCCTGCAACTTTTTGAGCCGCGGTGGCATTTAAGTCAACGACCGCCACAGCGGCACCGGCTTCAGCCAGTGTTTTGCAAAATTCAACACCCAGCAGTCCCGCCCCACCAGTGACAACGGCGGCTTTGCCCTTCAAATCAAACTTGTCCTGGATCTTCATATTTCCTCTTGCGTTGTATTGCGCAGCAATATGCGATGCAGTATGCATAATATCAGGATCTCAACCTGGTTTTTTACCCTGGTACCGATGAAAACAAGGGAGCGATCTATGCATTATGGTAGGTTCTCTCCTTACCAACAAGCTGTAAGACACGGAACAGCCACGCCGGCAAAGGTTGGCGGGAACCATCACGACCTGCCTTTTTATACCGCTGGTGTAACTTATGGCGCGGCAGTATAGACTTCATCACCTGCCGATTTTTGGGCAAGATACAAGCCGCTGCTCATGAATGCGGCGTCAGAAGCCGAAGGTTCGCCGCCGCTGAATAAAGCCAGCACTGCTTGGCCGGCTTTGATCTGAGCCTGCATGGTTGCAACACCCCGGTCAAAACCTGGCCTTGCTTCGGTAGTGACGGGGTCAAAGCGATCCGGCAGCACATAGGCACCCCGCCTGGTGTACAAATAGACGGCGGTGGGTTGGTTTGTATAAATCATTACTTGAGGTGGCAATGTCCTTAAATACGCCATCGTTTTCGAATCGTACCACTGGAACGACGCGTAGCCCTGCCCGCCTTTTGCCAACTCTGTAACCGCTGCGTATTGTCCAACGGCCGACAGACCGAAGACCAACAGCATCAAAGCGATCACGACTTCACGTCGCCTGCTCCATAGCCAGGCTCCAAACACAACCAGCAGGATCAGGAGCGAAACATAGACGGGCGATAATATGCGCGGCTTGAATTTCGTCGAAGCGTCAAAGAAGGACATGGAAGCCAGGATGGACGCCAGATAACCAAAAACGTACAGGCCGCTTGTGAACGCTATAATTTCCCTCGCCCAATTCTCTTTCACCTTCTGAGGCATGCTGGGTATGGTGGGATGGGATAAGTATCTCTTCGCTTTGACCAGGATCCAGATTAAGACTGCTCCGAGGATAAGTATGACCGCGGCCACGAACAAAGCTGGGAATTTGAACAGTTCGCGTCGCCATGCTTCGACCGGCATAAGGAATGTTGAAACATTGTAGAGCGCCGTATCGAAGTTACTGGCGGCGATGGGATGCCAGACCAGGGTGCGGTTGGTAGCGCTCCCCCCCAGGGT
>JBGQIO010000272.1:0-5126 GCA_041498515.1 Anaerolineae bacterium | reverse complement strand
CGCTTCGGGTTTGGTCGCGCCGGATACGTAAAAGCGGTGGACGGCGTCACCTTTGTAGTTCACAGCGGCGAGGCAATCGCCGTCGTAGGTGAAAGCGGCTGTGGCAAATCGAGTCTGATGAAGACCATCCTGGGTCTTTACAAACCGACGCGAGGCAAGGTGGTCTTTGAGGATAAGGACCTCTCGGAACTCGACGGCAAAGGCATGCACTGGTACCACTCTCACGTCGGTTACGTTCAGCAGGATCCTTATGGGGCGCTGCCTCCTTTTATGAATGTTAAAAAGATCCTTGAAGAGCCTTTGATCGTAGGCGGCGTCAAGGACAAAGAGGAGCGATCCCAGCGCATCCGCAAATCAATGGAAGAGGTCAAGCTCAGCCCTGTTGAGGACTTCCTGCTCAAGTATCCGCACATGTTGAGCGGAGGCCAGCAGCAACGCGTGGTCATCGCACGCGCCATGATCATGGAACCCAGGTTCCTCGTGGCAGATGAGCCGGTGTCCATGCTGGATGCCTCTGTACGGGTGGAGATCCTCAAGCTGCTGCGCGGCCTGCAGGAATCACACAACCTATCCGTCATCTACATTACTCACGATCTCTCCACGGTCAGCTATTTCTCCGAGCGCATCTTTGTAATGTACGCCGGCAACCTGGTTGAAAAAGCCAGCGTGCGCCAGGTTTTGGATCATCCTCTGCACCCGTATACGATGGCCTTATTGACCGGTACTTCCGAACCGGACGCCAAAAATGCCGAGACCTTCAAGCAAATCCCACCGGGTGAACCACCCAGTCTGGTCAATCCGCCGACCGGCTGCCGCTTCCATCCTCGGTGCCCGAAATTCATGCCAGGCATCTGCGACGTCAAGGAACCACCCGACTTCGAGCCTGAGCCCGGTCACCTGGTGAAGTGCTGGCTTTACGATAAATAGGTTGGCCATATCAGGTTATTCAATAGAGCTCCGGCTTCTTCGGATGTGACGTTGTCAAGATCAATATGCGACCCTGGAGTTTGATCCTTTTCGGTTTTCTACTATCAGTATCAGGGGTGGTGCTGCCTTTCTTGATGGTCATGCACACCATCCCTTCAACTTTTTTCCTGAATTTCTTTTCTTATCTGGCTTCTTTTATCGGTTTGGTCCTGGGTATTGTCGGGGCCTCCCTTTATGTTCGGACACGCCGCAAGTAAAGGCCGGTCAACACACTCTTCTCCAGTACCCTTCTTCCTTATGCACTATTTAAATCATTATTTCCATAGCCACCAAAGATAGCTTTCTGTAAAAGGAAAAAGCGTTAGCGCTGGCTCACCTCCCTTAAGGTGTTCCATCTGCGCGATCTTATATTGGTGGTCAGCACTCCTCTCCCCGTAAATTTCCAGAGAGCCATTCTTTTCACGGTAAAATTACATGACCTTATACCAAAGTGCGAAATGGATGCCAGTATGGTCAGAAAAACTATTCCTGTTCTCATCGCCATTGTTTTTTTACTTCTCGCTTGTCAACTCCCGCCCGGTGCTTCAGCGCCAACTGTCATCCCTAATCAATCGGCTCCGCCTCGACTTACTCCCACACCCGCCCCGCGTGTGTTGACCGTTTGTCTTGGTAAAGAACCAAATACCCTGTATCCGTACGCGGGGCCAAATGACGCCGCCCTCAGCGTGCTGGCCGCCATCGATGATGGACCCATTGACACGCTCAGTTACAACTATCAGCCGGTGATATTGCAAAAGCTGCCGAGCCTGTCTGACGGCGACGCGCAGATCGAACCGGTCCTTGTAACGGCCGGCAGGGCGATCGTTGACGCGGAGGGCAACCTGACGGCCCTCAGTACAGGCACCCATGTCCGCCCGGCGAGCTGCCGCACGGACGGCTGCGTGATCACCTACGATGGTTTCACCCCCCTGCAGATGGATCAGATGATGGTGACCTTCAAGCTGCGAAACGATTTAACCTGGTCGGATGGCACTCCGTTAACAGCGGATGATTCAGTGTACGCCTATCAACTTGCCGCGGATAAAAACTCCCCGGGTCCCAAATTCCTGATCGATCGTACACAAACTTATGAAGCTGCCGACCCGACTTCGGTGCAATGGTGGGGCATCCCCGGTTATTTTGATCCGTCTTACATGACCAACTTTTGGACACCTGCACCTAAACATATCTGGAGTCAATTCAAGGCCGCTGACCTGCCGCAAATTGACGTTGCTGCCCGTGCCCCCATGGGCTGGGGGCCTTATATGATGCAGGAATGGATCGCCGGCGATCATATGACCCTAGCTAAAAACCCCTATTACTTCCGGTCCGCGCAGGGATATCCGAAATTTGACGAGCTGATTTTTCGCTTCATTTCCGATCCGAACGCGGCGATCAGCGAGTTGGCCGCCGGCCGCTGTGATATTCTCGACCCGAGTATTCATCTCGATACGCAAATTGCCCTGCTCCAACAAATGCAGGAGAGCGGAGAAGTACGTACTTCGATTGCGCAAGGGCCGGCGATCGAATGGCTGGGTCTTGGCATCCGACCTGCATCATATGACGATGGCTATAACACCGCCAAAGGGGATCGACAGGACATCCTGGCCGATCCACGCACGCGGCAGGCAATTGCGCTCTGTCTCAACCGCCAGAAAGTAGTGGATACGGTCCTGTATGGCCAGTCCTCTGTGCCGCTATCCTTCGTCCCGACCGATCATCCGTTATATAGTGCCGGTGTTCCTTCCTATAAATTTGACCCAACTACAGGTATTCACTTGCTCGAACAAGTCGGCTGGAAAGACCTTGACGGAAATCCGTCAACACCGCTCCAGGCGGTTTCGGTCAAGAATGTAGCAGCGGGAACTTCTCTCACGCTTAATTATTATTTGACGCCTAGCCTCCAGCACCGCCAGACTGTGGATATCCTTTCACAATCCCTTGCGCAATGCGGGATCGGTGTGAACGTACAATACTACGATCAAAATCAGCTCTATACGCCCGGTCCGGCCGGGTCCTTGTTCGGCCGCCGCTTTGATCTGGTCGAATATGGCCTGGCAACTGACAGTATCGAACCGCCTTGCGATTGGTTCGCCAGCAGTGAAATTCCGAACGCAGCCAACAATTGGGTGGGGACGAATGTGACCGGCTATCAAAATGCAGATTATGATACGGCCTGCCACAATGCACGTCTAGCTTTAGCCGGGGAACCAATTTATAAGGATGAGTATAAGCAAGTGCAGGCGATCTTTGCTGCTGAACTGCCGTCCATTCCACTCTATTTCCGGCTCAAAGTAGCTGCGGCGCGCAAGGACATTTGTCATTTCGATCTTGACCCAACGGCCAATCCGCTTTGGAACGTTGAGGCCTTTGATACGGGTCAGGACTGCCAGTAGTGATTCGCTCACGACTTCGGACCGCAATGCTGCTGATATTCAATCCCCGAGGTCCGAGTTTTAGACATTTGGCAGCTGCATTCTTGCTGCTGCTCGCCGCCTGTTCTGCACCGCAATCGGTTAACGGCCCAACAGCTGCTTCGACACTTGAAGCGACTTCCCTTCCGCATTCACCAAAGATCCGTTTTGCATTGATCGGTGATGTGACAAATGCGAACGTCTGGGCTTTATTCGACTCGAAGGGATATTCCTATAATAATTACGCAGTACGCTCTGAATACTGGCCGAGGCTGTATCGTCTCTCGATCCCGGGAAGGCAGTTTGAGGCGGTGGCTGCCAATGCCATGCCTTCACCCGTCCAGGCGGAAGGGAATTATTACACTGCTGTAGTCACGCTTCGTTCCGATCTGAACTGGACAGACGGCTCGCCTCTTACTGCGGATGATGTAGCCTTTACGGTGAATACGGCCATGTCTTTCCAACTCGGCTTCGACTGGCATGATTACTACAACCCCGATTGGCTCGATCATGTGGAAGCAATCGATGCTCACACTGTCAAATTCTATTTCAAGAAAATGCCGAATGTGGGCGTCTGGCAATACGGCGCACTGCAGGGACCGATCGCACAAAAAGCATATTGGACACCGAAGACCGCTGACCCTGCGGCCCTATTGCCATCCGCCGACCTCCTTTCGAATATAGAGACCCTGAAAATAAAAGTCGCTGACCTGCAGAAGAGGGTCGATGCCATCAAGGCCTCCATTGTGCCGGGCTCGACAACCCCAGCGGAAACACGGCAAATCCAGGCCGGCCTCGCGCATCAGGAAGGCGATTTGAATCAAGCCATCAATGACCTTTCCAAGGCACAGGCCAGTTTTGATGCGGCGATGAACGCGGCACGCGATGCGCTCTACGCCTTGAGTGATCAGAATGAACCGCATTTGGGGACCTGGAACTACTCGGCATCAGGGAGCGGCGTTATTGAAAACGAATCCAATCTGAAATATCCATTGGAACATCCGGGGATAGACCGTGCAACCTATCATATTTATCCGACGGAAGAGGCGGCTCTAACCGCATTCCTGGATAATAATGTGGATGCCATACTGGCACCGGGAGGCCTTTCGTCAAAGAGCGTGTCCGGGAACCCCTCTCTCCAAAACGTGATGAAAAGTTCCAGCCACACCCTTCAATTCCTTGTAATTAATCCACTTGCTGCCGGATTGAACGATCCTGCCATCCATCAAGCGTTAGCCTGTGTGATCGACCAGGGACAATTGGTGAGCCGTTTAAATGGACAGGTCCTGCCGCTCGAGTCATATGTTCTATCGACCGAGTCGTCGTGGGAGAATGCAGATGCCTCGCTTCCCTGCAAAGGGTCAGACAACGGTTCTCGAATTGAGCAAGCGGTTCAAATCCTTAAATCGGCAGGTTATACATGGAGGCAGGAACCCGCTGCGGACGTCGCCGGTCAGAAGCTTCTCCTGCCGAACGGTCAGGCTTTTCCAAACATAAACCTGCTCACGCCAGCATCCGATGACCTGCGAGCCGCGGCAGCATCCTATGTCCAGCATCGGGCACGCATGCTGGGGATCCCTTTGACGGCACAATCGACCTCCACCGACGAACTGAATTATTCAGTCCTCAGCAGCTATAGTTACGATGTGGCCCTGCTTGGCTGGCGTGTGAGCAGCTATCCCGGCTATCTATGCGATTGGTTCGGGAGTGGGAATCACTTCCATTATGACGAAAGCCGCCTTACGT
>JBGQIO010000271.1:0-5155 GCA_041498515.1 Anaerolineae bacterium | reverse complement strand
GACAAGGCCGGCTACCTGCGAGTCCGCACGCCGCACCTATCCAAGGAAGATCTATTTATACACTCCGGTCACCTGCCTTATTACGCCGAGTCGATGTACCCGCCCATGGAATTGGAAGGCGTGAAGTATTACGTCAAGCCAATGAACTGTCCGATGCATCACAAAATCTTCGGTTCGAAACCGCGCTCTTATCGCGACCTGCCGATCCGTCTGGCGGAATACGGGACGGTATACCGCTATGAAAAATCCGGAGAATTGTTCGGCTTGATGCGGGTCCGCTCGCTGCAGATGAACGATTCGCACATATACGTCTCAGAAGAACTGTTCGAGCAGGAGTTCCTGGGTGTGGTTGACCTGTACCTGAAATATTTCAAGCTCTTCGGCATCGAGAAATACGTCATGCGATTAAGCCTGCACTCCAAAGAGGGCCTGGGCAAGAAGTATGTAGATAACGAACGGCTGTGGCTGAAGACGGAAGAAATGGTACGCAACGCCATGAAAAACGGCAACGTGCCTTTTGTAGAGGCGGAAGACGAGGCGGCTTTTTATGGGCCAAAGGTGGACGTACAGATCTGGAGCGTGATCGGCAAGGAATTCTCGCTGGCCACCAACCAGGTAGATTTTGCCCAGCCAGCCCGCTTCGACCTGAAGTTCATCAACAAGCAGGGCATGGAAGAAGTGCCGCTGTGCATCCACCGGGCGCCGCTCAGCACGCACGAGCGCATGATCGGTTTCCTGATCGAGCATTACGCAGGGAACTTCCCAGTCTGGCTCTCGCCGGAGCAGGTGCGCGTCATCCCGATCACCGACGCCCAAAACGAATATGCACAAGGAATCGTGCAGCAGTTACGCGAGGAGGGCATCCGCGTCAGCGCGGACATCAGCGCCCAGCGTATGAATGCCAAGATCCGCGCGGCACAGATCATGAAGGTGCCGTATATGCTGGTGCTCGGCGAGAATGAAATGAAAGCCGGGCAGGTCTCGCTGCGGGCGCGCGATGGCTCGCAAAAAAATAATATCATGCTGGATGAGTTCAAGGCAGGAGTGAAGGACAAAATCGCAAAGCGCTCGGCAGAGTTATAGACTCAGGCGCTCCAGGAAGCCAAACATAATTCCCCCGTATTTAATCACGGTATCCACTGACAAAGACCCCATCCCAGCCTTCCCCTAAAGGGGAGGGAAAGAATTCCAAATTTTGGGATGTGGGCGTGTTCTCCAGTCCACATTCCTAAATTTGTGGATATTGACATATCCACACTCCTGAGCCTGCGTAAACCCGGTACATTCGGTTTGCGATATGGATCCAACTTTAGGAACCCTTTTCTGAATTGTACGGAGGCGCTTTGTCTTGTTGCCATTTCCGCAAAGCTGTGCGCAGGCTCGCGCCATGTTGTGTCAACTTGCATTATTGAAAATTGCGAAATTTACGGCGCAGAACTAAAATACCCTGGTACAGTCCTACCCAGGATATGGAGGGGTATTGTCAAACGCAGAAACCTTTCAAGCGGGGATCACGGCGGCTAAATCGGGAGATTTGGTACGCGCAGCAGCACTGTTTGCCCAGGTCGTCCAAGCCGATCCACGTTCAGAGCTAGGTTGGTTGTGGCTGGGATTTTGTTGTACAACACCCGAGCAGAGGGAATATTGTTTTCGAAGGGTGCTGAAACTCAATCCAAATAATCTTGAAGCCAAGTCCCAATTGGAAAGCCTGACGGGATCTCTTCCGAAACCTCCTGCCTGGGCATCAACGTCTCCTGCAGACATCCTCAAAGAACCCAGTGAACCACCACCAGTGCAGAAAGCGGGCGCGCCGAAAGTGCACCTATCCGATAAACCGATAGTGCAACCCTTTTCTTCTGAGACACCGCGTCCTCAGAAACCATTCACATCGATCGCGTCTCCTGTGCCTGCTCCGCTACCCATGAGAGAGGCGATCCTTGACCCGGAAGAAAAAGTACCCTCTCCACCGGCTGTAAAAGCAGCCGCAAGCGTTAACAGATCCAAATCAATCGGACCCAAAAGGAAAAAGCCGAATAACATCCTGGTGGTGCTCATGGGGTTGATGGCAACCCTGATGGTAGGCGGGATAGCAGCCGCATTCTTTATCTTCTCCGGAGGGATAAATAAATTGCTGCCGGGAAATTTCGTCCCTATTCCGACGCCTGTCCCTCCAACTGCACTGACAACCCCTCCAATATCTCTTTCCCCAACTACCACACCAGAACCGACGCAGGCTTCCCCAACGGCTCTCCCCAGTCCAAAACCGACGGTGAGCTACACACCTATACTCGAGAAAGTTAGTTGTCCGTTTGACATCCCCGCAGGAGCAAACGTAAGTTGCAGCTATGTAATCGTGCCGGAAGATCGCACGGGGGATCCCTCTCACACGATCCGCCTGGCTGTCGCGGTCTATCACTCCACAAGCTCCAACCCGGCCCCCGACCCGGTGCTATTCCTGCAAGGCGGCCCAGGAGGCGAGGCGGTCAAGTTAAGCGCGGATGCATATGATCTCCTGGTGACCCCTTTCCTAGCGAAGCGCGATTTCATCACCTTCGATCAACGCGGGACGGGGTTATCTGACCCGGCCCTCAAATGCGATGAATTGAGCAAGGCATACCAGCAGGATATTGAGGGGCTCATCCCCGTTTCAACCAGAAACCTGGTTTATTCCAATGCCCTGGTATCATGCAACGGCTTGATGAGCGTTTCAGGCATAAAGTTAAATGCTTATACGACCGCCGCCAGTGCAGCAGACGTCAGGGATATTCTCAACCTGCTGGGGTATCAAAAAGCCGACCTCTACGGGGCTTCGTATGGAACGCGCCTGGCGCAGGTCATCATGCGGGACCATCCCGAAATCGTGCACAGCGTCATATTAGATTCCGTCGTACCCGTGGAAGCCAACTTCTTCACCGAATATCCGGTGGCCATCGAATCTGCATTAAAAAACCTTTTCGACAACTGTGGCGCGGAACCGGAATGCAACGCCGCCTATCCCAACCTTGAAACAGAATTCTGGAATTTATTGAGCCAATTAGATGCCAAGCCTGTCACGCTCACAACCTCCAACCCGACGACGGGGAGCATCACCGAAACCGTGGACGGCTCCACAGTCATGAACATCATCCTGGGTTCGTTGAAGCAATCGGCTTTCATCGATACCACGCCGCAGTCCATCTATCGGTTTAAAGGCGGCGATTTTTCCACCCTGATCTCCGCACAATCTTCATTGCCGTTCTCATTTGAAGGCATCAGTCCCGGCCTATATATTTCCATGATGTGCCATGAACATATCCTGGCGACAACGCAGGAAGAACTTCAGACCACCACCGCCGCCAGCCCAAAGGATATCAGGGAATATGCCTGGCTTCCTTTCTATGGCAGCGCGGAGGATATATTCAGGACCTGTAAATCATGGGGGGCGACAGGTCCGGTATTGGGTGAGAACGCCCCCGTCACCAGCGATTTCCCAACACTGATCATTACGGGCAAGTATGACCCAACCACGCCGCCGATGTATGCCCAGCAAGTGGCCAAGGAACTCAGCCACAGCTATTATTTTGAATTTCCCAATCAAGGCCATACCCCTACGGCGGCGGACTCTTCGGGGTGCGCCATGGAAACGGTGGTCTCCTTTCTCGACAATCCCTCCGTCGAGCCGGATCGTTCCTGCCTTAACAAAATGAGTGGGGTTAACTTCCTTGTACCTTATACCGGATCGCCTGCGCTCCCATTAAAAACGGTGGATACCGGAGGGATTTCGGCCGAGGTGCCGGAAAATTGGTATCCGACCGGAGATGGTTTTTACTTTCGAGGAGAATCACCAATCGATATCACCCAGGCAGGCATCCTTAAAGTAAATGTAAGCGCAGCAGGATTGGAAGCCTGGTTTTCCTCAAAAGCAAACGGCTACCGAGGGCTCGATACTGCACTAGTCCAAGCCGGTCAGCGTCAGACGAACAATCTTTCCTGGACACTCTATACGACCACTTCCTATGGACGCCCGGTTGATATAGCCATAGCAGATTATGGAAGTCATTCCCTGGTGGTCATGTCGTTCTGCAACAACGACGAGCACGATGCGATCTATCGAACCGTCTTCTTACCGATGGTCGATTCGGTACAGCCGTGATTTACAAGGTACTGCATAATTATCTAAACCGAAATTTTGTTTTTACTTGATAAATGATGAAAACAAGTTTAGAGCTTGATGCAAGAAGCAGTAAAAGCTGTCAAGGCATGAATGGACCTTCCGAAAATCGAGCGATTCCCTTATACATCAAACGTGATCGCAAGACCATCCTCATCATTTTGCTGAGCGATCATTTTATAGGGAATACTGTGTTTGGTTTTATGGACTCCAACCGTCGATGGAGCCATTGACATTATTCAGCCGCACGACTTGACAGGTAAATGGGTTGACCAAAACCGGGCTGGTTGGTTTATTAGGCTCTACGACGTTGACGATCAACCATTGCCCATCCGGGCTCCAAATTGGATGAAATGCTAGTGTATTATCCAGCATGGCGACCAGTTTGCGCTCCAAGCCGTCCAGCCGTGAGATAAAGACCGCGCCATCCGGATTGGCTCCGAATATCCGGTCGTTGAAAGCGATCCACTGCCCATCCGGCGAGATAGAGCCGATTGGCGTCTTGATGGTGATGGGAAAGAGCGATTTCGTTTCGCCCGTTTGCAGGTTATAAGTTTTGAAAACGTGTTCGTACAGGTTGTAGATGTCGCCAATTTGCGCGCCAAAGACAATTGTCCGATTATCCGGCAGCCAGCCAATCGAGTTGATGCGCGGAGAACCCGTTTCGATTTTTTGCAAGCCTGTGCCATCGGCATTGACTACATATAATCCATCTGGTGGGTTGTCGAGTAAAATACGCGAACCATCTGGCGACCAGATATTGCTCATGCCTCCCGATATGACTTCAAGCGCTGTGGCCTTTCCACTATTGATGTCGAAAACATTCAAGCCAGTATCGGTTGAGAATAGCACCTTTGTGCCGTCCGGGGAAAACGACGGGTAGTAATCGCTGACCAGCCCGCGCGGGTCACTGCCATCCAAATTGGCGATGAAGACGTTGATGTCCGGCGGTATGGCGTCGGTGGTGAACAGGATTTTCCCGCCCAAGCCAACGGGGAGCGCTTC
>JBGQIO010000270.1:0-5192 GCA_041498515.1 Anaerolineae bacterium | reverse complement strand
TTGTAAGACTGGTCCTCAACAGCATACGGTCCGTAAATCTCAACCAGCAGATCCTTCTTCTTGATGGCCTTATCCATGCCGACATGCCATTGCCTCATTAAGTACTCGAGTCTTTCCATCAGCGGATTCATGTCCTTAGATTTCCTTTCTCTCGCCGGTCTCCCGCGCAACAAAACTTTTCGAATATCGGGATTGCCCGGCAGCTTTCCTTTCGTAACAAACTCAAAGGCGTAGCTGACATTAGGCAGTTTCAAGTACTTCTGCACTCCACGCCAGCCGCCTTTTCGCTTGTACTTGGAATACAGCTTTAGAAGCCGTGTTTTCGCCCGGAGATGTTCCAGGTCGTCCCATGAAGTTCCGAGGCTAGGTTTCTTGTTATTTGCCATAACAAGCATGGTTCTCATACCTTCCCGAGTACCTTTGGTGGTAGGCGCTCTCGTTGGCGCCTACCACCAGGGGGAGGGGGAGGAGTAAGGGCTAATCAGAACAACTTTGCCTTGCGTAAGTTGAATCTCTTTAGTCATTTTGCTTTTTCCTATGGCATATACGAGACTGGCAGGCAACCAGCCACCCGCTTCATCCAATACGACCGCGGCGCAGCATAGCCAGTGACCACCGCCGGCTCGCCGTTAGCCGTGCCAATGATCAGGCCCATCCATAAGTCATCAAGGTTAGATCCCACCGGGCACATGACAAAAGTTTGGCGCGTACAGGCATAGGCCACAATTGGGGTACACCGGCGAGACGAGATCCTGGCGGAGATAATGGTCGCGTTCCATGCCTGATCCACATGCCCATCCTTTGCATGATTGGTGAAGGGAATGTCGCGCAGAGCTGGGAGTGTGGCCACTGCAACCAGGGCCGCAACCAGTGCCAGCATGAGCGCAATCAGAAGGGGGTTAACCTGGGTTTGTGATCGGTTCGCCATCATGGTCAACCTCCCTCCAGAAGTGCTCAAGCTCATCCACCGCCCAGGCTTTGACCCGCGCGTCAGGGTAATGAACCAGGCAACGCATCACGAGTCCTGAGAAGAAAGCAAACTCATCCACACTTATCTCAACTTCGTTGTGCGGGTCCTCTGCTACAAGGCCGTCACTGGCTGCGTGGAGCAGGTTCACCATCACTGTTACCGGGATCTTGACTTTCAAATCTTCAACAATTTCCATGGAGTCCTCCTCAGTAATGTCATCTGCACCGCTCGGACTTACGGCCTCCGTAGCAGGCATATTGCTTCACACGGTGCAGGTTGGTTTATCGGGCGGATAGGAGTCAGGTCGTTTCCGACGAGGAGCCACGGCCGCCTGATATTCCCTTGTTAAGGTTGCCTGCCGCTGCTGTGCCAGTCGGCAGGCTCGTAAGATGCACAGTCTCAAAATTTTTCTGGTCTGGTAGGAGCACCTTGAGATTCCATGTGCCTCAGGATCACGTTGCCGTATTTCTGGACCAGATAAAAAATTCGCAGCAAATCAGGGTTGCTTGTCATTTCAAGTCCGGTAGCCAAGAGCTTTAGGATCTCCTGTGCCGCATACGCAGATTGATCTCTTGCATAGGCGGCGTTGTATGGCCAGGGCTTCGGCTTATCCGTCATTTGTTCAAGCTCTTCAATGGTTGAAAATTGTTCGCGAAATTGCTTCTCTTCTGCTTTTTGTCGGCTGATGGCCGTCTGTTTCATTTCAATGATTCCTTCTGCCGTATACTGATCGTCACACCGGCGGAGGCTTTATCGACCACGACTTTTCGGATATGGAGATCGGTTATTTGACTGTCGTCTTCAAAACAAATTCTTTGGATCCCATCGAGAGTGCCTTTGGAAAGATTGTCGAGGTCCACTCGGCGCTTATCGCCAAGTTTGAACAAGAGGATCACATTGACTTCGCCAGTGAGCGGATCAAACATGCCCTTCGCTCTCATGGCTTGCTGCGCTGCCCAGCCGACATCTGCCTGCCAGGACTTCACACGTGCCGTTTGGAATCCACCACCGCGACTGCTCACACGAAAAGATTGCTTTGGCCTCGGTTCCCCGGCTACGAAAAACTCAAAGGAGACGGCGGCCATTGCGTTGAGCAGGTACTGGTTCGCCGTGGACACTGCAATACGGGTTATCCCTCTCCACGAAGTAGCAAGAGCATTTGGGTTTCTTCACCCGCGTGCGCGAGGCAAACGCTACGACGCCGGCCAGAACAAGAGAGACCGCGATCACAATTCCGCAAATCAAAAGGTTATCCATGATTCCGCTCCTCTTTTTTCTTCCTTGTGATTTCACCCATAGTCCCTGCAAAAAGATGGACGAACCAATTAGATGAAACAAACCAGATCGGTACCCACGGGCACATTAACGCCCAAATCAAAAGGCGTTCACGTTCCAACGGTGTCAGGAATGACCACTGATCCCTGATCAGTAACGCCAGCATCAGAAGACTCAACAGAATGATCGCTATCGGTCTTAGCATCTTGTTCCTCTTTCTCTTTCCAAGCCTTTACCGCTGCCAGCAACCGCCCAGCCCAGACCGGATCAGGGGTGTTCACACTTCGGCCCTGGGAGCAAAGACATACAGGTTGCAGGCGCTACATCGAAATCCAATCACGGTTTCGTAATCAATCAATTCGTCTGAGGCATCGAAGGAGGTGCGATCCTTTTTCACCAACGCGGATGTATATATCCGCAGGTTTTCTGGGTGCGGACACAGATTCCTCATCTTGTGAAAGGCTACATGTGTCGGCTGACCGAAGAGAAGCTGCATCCATGCCCTGTCTTTTTTTAGTACTTTCATTGTGGTGATTTCGTTCGTCATTGCTTATACGCTCCTAAAAGTTGACGACTGTCAATCTTTTGTACAGTATACATCCTTATACGACAGTAGTCAAGTGTCAATTTTTAGGTGACCATGAGCTCCTAACCGAATGTTAAGATGTTGTCAAATGGCAACCGTTGATTTTGTGAATTGGCTTGAAGTCGAATTGCGTAACCGCGATTGGCGCCCCGCTGATCTTGCGAGAAAAGCGAATCTCGATAAAAGCGTTGTAAGTCGAATTCTCAACAGTGAAAGAAGACCGGAACCTGAGACATTGATTGCAATTGCCCGCGCCCTCCGCCTACCACCAGAGCAAGTCTTTCGGGTGGCTGGCGTATTGCCTTCACCCCATAAAGCCGACGACACGCTCAGGCGCATTGAGCACCTTTATCACACACTCGAGGATCCGGTTAATAAGCAGAAGGCACTCGAGTTTTTGGAATTTTTGCAAACATCCGAAGAACGGGGCAACCATGATAAAAAAGGTAAGAAGTCTTAGCCGATTCAAGCAGTGGATATTTCTTAAATATCTGTACTACCTCCATGCCTGTGAATATCTACATTCGGGTTGTCACTGGTTGGAGCCCTCTGATTTTCCTGCGCAAGCACATTGGGTGAAATGACGAAACACACCCTTTCTCGCATTGTGATCCTGGCATTGGCGATTATCGGCGCCGGCACTTTGCTGATTTGTGGAGCGATCGTTGGACCGTATTTGGCGCTTGTCGGGATTGCGCAATTCGCATCGACCGCCACTATTGCTCTCCCTGCCGAGACATATATCCCAGCAACGATCGCTTTTCACCCAACCGCTGATCCTCAGCCAACCAATACCGCCGATCCCTGCCTGCGCTGGGACCAGATTACGGCATCGATGAAGGGGCAGAAAGTCTGCATGCGCGGTGTGATCACCAACTTTATACAGACTCGCAAGGTGGGAACGCGCTACGAGTTCAGCGAAGGGCCAAACAGATTCTTCCTCATCAGTGCTGGCTGGGAAATCATCGACCCGAAATCCGGCAAGACTCTCGGCCCTGGCACGTGCATTCAGGTCAACGATGTCGTACGCGTTCAGTCCGGTGTACCCTACATGAATCTGGATGATCAAATCCAGGGCGGCGTTTTTGCGGAAACACTATTTTCCTTTAATCCGGCAGACTGCCAATGAGATTCGCCATTAAAACAAACCCCCCACCGAAGTGGGGGAATGAGATTATTCAAAGTTCAGTTTGGCAAATTCGCCATGATACTTTTTTGCGGCTTGATCATACGCGCGGGCGGCTTCCTCTGGAGTGGAGAAAAGTCCAAGATGAATCAATTCGCCATTGAACCTGATTTCAGATCTGTATTTATCTTTGTGAGCCCACACGCCTTTGAACCCCACTTTGTTATTATGATATTTGCCGCGATTGCGTTGATTCTCCCCATTTGTGCAAGTTCGCAAGTTCTCGCGAAGATTATAAAGCCCATCACCATTTCTATGATCCACTTGAACACCACTAGGAACATTTGCAATCACACGGTGCATAAGGATCATCTCTTGATGTTGCCGAGTTCCTACAGTGCGCGCCGCATACCAAGTATTCGATTTTCCTCCTCTGTGGGCATGCCATTTCCACTGATTAAGAAAATCATATATATCATCATCAACCAGTGTAACCATTCCTTTTGTAAGTTGGATTTCTTTCATCCTACCTCCAATACAAAATGCCGTCAGTCTGATTTCTCGATGATTGTCTAGGTCATCAGGCACGCAGGCTAACGGCAGTTTATAGAGAAATAAAAACAACGATGCCCAACAACCTAGACAGAGATATTATAACATGAAGTATGCCATCTGGACCGCGGTTTCGTCCGAAGCACAGGCCGCGGGGGATAAGGTCTCGCTCTCCGAGCAGGAAGCCAAATGCCGGGGCAGTGCACTCGATAAGAAATGGCGCGAGGCGGCAGGTCCGTATGTAGTGCCCGGCGAATCCCGGACGAAATGGATAAACCTGCGGGACGCCGAGAGCGCCATCCCCGCCTTGCATGAAATGCTGGACTCCGCCCAGCGAGGGGATTTTGATATCCTGGTTGTGTACGATTACTCGCGCTTGCGCGAACTGCTGGATCCGGTCTCACGGACTCTGGCGGCCTATGGGGTGCAGGTCTATTCCATCAGTCAGCCGGTCGAGCCCCAGTCGCCGGAGGAATTCGATGCCTATGCCACGGACACCTCGAACGCCATCCAACTTGTATCGGGATTGACCAGCCGCGCCGAGATCAATGCCCTGCGCCGGAGATACCGCCTGGGAATCCCGCGCCGCGTGATCGATAAAGGGTTGCACACCGTGGGGATGCTGCCCTATGGCTACCGCAAGCCGCCAGGCAGGGAGCTGGATCATGACGTCACACCAATAC
>JBGQIO010000269.1:0-5218 GCA_041498515.1 Anaerolineae bacterium | reverse complement strand
GCTGCTTCCGGCCTGGCAAGTGCAACCTCTGCCGTGCCGGTAACGGCTTCTGCCGCTTCCGCCACAAGCAATACATCCGCAACACAACAAACCGCCGCAGCTGCGCCGCAAGCTACTTCAGCTCCCAGTGATCCAAACTTGGTCAATTATGTTCAGCGTTATAACGAGAACGTCCTCGGCGAACAACCCACCAATTGGGGCAATATTATCCTACTGGTTATGCTAGGAGCAATTGTCCTCGGCGCCGGATTCCTTGTCCTCCGTAGAGAAGGATGGATCATGATCTCCTTTAAAGAAACAAAACCGCTTGACAAGGAACTACCTTCTGATGTGGCGGATATGGCTCCTGAGATAGCCAAGCTTAAACCTGCTGTTCGAAAATCACTGCGCCGTTTGTTGAGCAAACCGCGCACCGCTGCCGAATTATTTTCTGCGATCGATGACTTATCCACAACCGCTTCAATTGAAAAGAATGAAAAAGAACCATCCGATCCTCACAATGATTGAAAGGAGATACTATGAACTGGTTCATCAATCAAGTACGTAAAGAAGAATGGTCACCCTACGCGGCGGGAGCCCTGTTAGGCGTAGTGGGTATCCTGACAGTTGTGCTTAGCAATAAATTGCTGGGTGCATCAGGCGGTTTTGAGAATATTGCCGGTATGTTCGGGAAAGCTATTTCTCCGGCATCTTTCAACAATACATATTTCAATTTTGTCATGCCAGCCGGGGTCACCTACGCAGTGGTCCTGCTGATCGGAATCTTCTTTGGTGGGATGCTGGGAGCGTTCTCGAGCGGCACATTCAAATTCCGCACAATGGATGACGCACAATGGAAGACTGCGTACGGCTCACAGCCCTGGAAACGCTGGCTGATGCTCTTCGCGGGTGGCATCCTCCTTGAATACGCTGCCGGCATCGCCGGAGGCTGCACCAGCGGCCTGGCCATTTCAGGCGGGATGCTGCTCGCTCCTGCTGCATTCCTCTTCATTGCCGGTATGTTTGCCTCCGGCATCCTTACCGCTTTGCTTGTCTATGGAAAGAGGTTCTAGCCATGAACGAATATTTTGTCGCGCTCATATTGGGTGTCTTCTTCGGGTTCGCCCTCAACAAGGCTGGCCTAACCCGATATACCAAGATCGTCAATCAATTCCGTCTCACTGATATGGCCGTCTTGAAATTCATGATGACCGCCCTGGTAGTTACCATGCTCGGCGTGTATCCCCTGCGAGCTCTGGGCTTGATCACCTTCCCAACCGTTCCTGCTACCTATATCCTCGGAAACGTAGTCGGCGGCCTGGTCTTTGGCGTTGGAATGTCCCTGGCCGGTTTCTGCCCAGGTACTTGCGTTGCCGGAGCTGGCGAAGGCAAATTGGACTACATCGTCCCCGGCCTGCTGGGTTTTCTAACCGGCGCTATTTTGTATGGTCTCACCTATCAGTGGGTTTTCCCTCCGATCGCGAAGATCGCTAATTATGGCAACGTTGTTATCCCCGATCTATGGAATGTCAACCCGTTTCTGGCAGTGTTCGTCTTCGCCGGAATGGCGTTGGTCTTGTTCTATCTAATCGACCGGATGGGTATGCAGCGCAAGCATACATAGGCACAAGTGATTTTGGGGTTGGCGAAGGGATAGCCAACCCCATATATTTTATAGCGGTGAGCGGAGCATCTCATGACGAAAATTCTGACACGACGTGACTTTCTAAAATTAAGCGGTACGGCGATCGGTGCAGTCGCAATGGGGGAGTTTATCCCACCGATGGTTACACAAGCCGCGCGTGAGAACGGACAAATAGACGCAAACGGTGATGGAACCATCACTACAATGTGCGAAATGTGCGTCTGGCGCTGCGGCGTGCTGGCCAAGATCAAAGACGGCCGCGTGGTCAAACTGGAAGGCAACCCTGATCATCCGCATTCCAAAGGCAAATTATGCCCGCGCGGGCAGGCTGGCTTGATGAATACGTACGATCCCGACCGCGTATTAACCCCGCTCGTTCGAGCAGGCAATCGAGGGGAGGGCAAATTCCGCAAAACCACCTGGGATGAAGCCCTGGATATCGTCGCCAAAAATATGCTGGACATCAAACAAAAATACGGCCCGGAAGCGATGGTCTTTTCGTCCACTCACAACCTATCGCAGCCTTTGTTCGAAAACCTGCTGCAAGCATTCGGTTCTCCCAATTACGGCACACAGCGTTCATTATGCTTCAATGCCATGATCGTTTCGAACCTGATGACCTACGGCATGGAAGAGCCGAACCGCGATTACAGCCAGCTCAAGTATATAATCCTAACGGGCCGCAATCTGGCCGAAGCCATTTCCAATTCAGAGACCGGCGATTTGATCCATGCGGTTGACCGCGGCGTGAAGTTGGTCTACCTCGACCCGCGTTTTACCAAAACCGCCGCGAAAGCCACCGAATGGTTACCCATCCGTCCCGGTACCGACCTGGCTTTCCATCTCGCCCTGCTCAACGTCATCATCGGCGAGAGCTTGTATAACCATTCCTTCGTGGCCCAATATACAGTTGGCTTTGATGAAGTTGCCAACACTGTCCGTCAGTACACACCCGAATGGGCGTCGGGTATTACGGAAATCCCAGCGGATACCATTCGGCGTATCGCCCGCGAGTTTGCGGCGGCCGCGCCTTATGCACTAGCACACAACGGCTGGCGCACCTCGAACTTCGTCAACTCATTCCAAACTGAACGCGCCATCACCATTCTCAACGCAATAGTTGGAAATTGGGGAACGACGATGTTGTCGGCAAGTGGTGAAAACAGCGGTTTGGGTGCTCCCAGCCAACCGGCATATCCGCGCGTTTCAGCGCTGCGCCTAGACGGCGTGCCGTGGAAATATCCGTTCGTTCCGCTCAAGATCGGTGTCTTCCAGGAAATGCGCGATGCAATCGTGGCCCAGGATCCTTACGCCGCGCACGGCTGGTTCATCTCGCGTCAGAACCCTGCAATGTCAATCCCTGATCGCAAAAAGACATTGGAAGCTTTTGGCATGATGGATTTCATTGTCACTGTAGATATCGTTATGAATGACACATCGTGGTTCTCAGATGTTGTCCTGCCGGAGGCGTCTTATCTCGAACGTTATGATCCATTGCAGGTGTTGGGTAAGCATGCCTTTCTACGCCAGCCGGTTATCGAACCACAAGGAGAAGGCAAATCGGCGTTGTGGATCTATAAGCAACTTGGCCGGCGTCTGGGCATCAGCGATTACTTCCAATATCAGGATGATGAGGACTATATTACACAACAACTCGCACCTCTGGGTGTCACCCTTCAAGATATTCATGTCCGTGGATATGTTGATCTACCAGAAACAGCAGAAGAAGCCTCAGAAACCGGAACCACACCAGCTGAAGGCGGGGATGTTGCCAGTGAAGCACTCGTATGGAATACACCCAGCGGAAAGATCGAGCTCAGTTCTGCAACTCTCGATAAAGCCGGTTTTGACGGTGTGCCCAAATGGGAAGAACCGCCCGTTCCCAAGTCCGGTCAGTTTTATTTGTTGACCGGCAAAGGTGCCCGTCAGACCCAGTTCGGTACGCAGAATAATCAATTGCTGCACAAGTATGACGATGAACCCGGTTTATGGATGAATGTCAAGACAGTGGCATCTCAAGGTCTGAAGGACGGCGACATGGTCGAGGTCACCAGTGATGTCGGCAAGATTTATGTCAAGTTGCAGGCGACTCAAGCGATCCGCCCTGATTGTGTTTATATGATCCCCGGTTTCGGACATCTTTCGAAGGGACTCACCACAGCCTACGGCCTCGGTTCCAGCGACTCAGACCTGCACATCACATACACCGATCCGATCAGTGGTGGCCAAGCCTTAAGCCAGACATTTGTAACGGTAAAAAAGGCCTGAACCAGGAGCCAGCATGACTAACATTAAAAATATCCAACATAAAGCATTTCTCTTCGACGCTACACGCTGCATTGACTGCCGCGCCTGCATGATCTCGTGCAGCGTAGAAAACAATATTCCAATGGACAAGACCCGGATTTGGGTGGCGGGAGTGGGGCTTAAAGGGGAGTATCCCAACCTGGACCGCGCCTCCATGGTATATCACTGCATGCATTGCAACGAACCCGATTGCTTGTCGGCATGTCCCGTCGGTGCATACAGCAAACGCTCCGATGGGCCTGTCCTTTATGATGAAGACAAATGCATCGGCTGCCGTTATTGCATGAATGCCTGTCCGTTTGGCGTGCCACACTTTGACTACAACAAAGGTCTCATCCAAGGTGCGTTTATTGATAAATGTACGATGTGCCCTCAGCGAATTGACAATGGTCAAGAGCCGGCCTGCGTGGCAACCTGTCCGACGGACGCATTGATGTTCGGCGAGCGGGCCGACCTGCTAAAGGAAGCACACGCTCGCATCCAGGCTCATCCGAACCGCTACATCGATCACGTTTACGGTGAGGCAGAGAACGGCGGAACATCCTATCTCATTCTCTCGCACGTCCCGTTCAATGAATTGGGCCTACCCCATCTCAGTCCGACGCCAGTCAAGGATGTCAGTGAAGCAGTAATGGGCGTCACCATTCCATTTGCTCTTACCTGGGGTGCTATCCTGACGGGAGTCACAGTCGGCGTGCATGCCTACAATCAGAAAAAAGAAACTGGCGAGAAGAAACTCCTTGAAGCAGAAAGCCAGACAAAGGAGACCAGATGAAAATTCAGTTTTACATTCCTCCACGTCTCCGCATAAGCCCGCTCGTCATGATTCTATTAACCTTGATGGGAATCGCCTTCGTTGTGGCGATGGTGCGTTATATCTATGGGATCGGGGCCATCAGCAATTTGGGCAATTCCTACCCGTGGGGTTTCTGGATCAGCTTCGATCTGTTCACCGGAGTTGCCATTGGCAGCGGTGCTTTTGTCATGGCTGCGACCGTGTATATCTTTGAATTGAAGGAATATCAACCTCTGCTCAGGCCTTCCGTCTTGACGGGTTTCCTCGGTTACATCATGGTCGTCATTGCCCTGCTGGTTGACCTGGGCCATCCAGAACGCATATGGTATATGCTGATCCACTGGAACGAAACGTCGGTCCTG
Source organism: Anaerolineae bacterium (assembly GCA_041498515.1). GTDB lineage: Bacteria > Chloroflexota > Anaerolineae > Anaerolineales > Villigracilaceae > Fen-1038. The sequence goes on along the minus strand of JBGQIO010000269.1, from coordinate 129 downwards.
CTGGAAATCGGTCTGTGCGTGATGAGCTATCTCACCGTATTGGCCATCGAATTTGCGCCGGTTGTGTTCGAAGGACTCAAATGGCAGAAGTTCGCACATTTTATCCATAAATTCATCATGCCATTTGTG
>JBGQIO010000268.1:0-5226 GCA_041498515.1 Anaerolineae bacterium | reverse complement strand
ATACTGCTCAAGCACAAGATCTATCAATTCTTCGTAGCTCAGTTGGGTCAGCTCGTTGCGTATCATCCTGACCCATCTTACCAAATCTCACTCTCATCGCGTAGGGTGTGAGTAGATACGATAATTATACAGAACAAATGTTCTAAAGTCAAGTTAAATTGAGTCCATTTTCTACCATAGTTTAAAAAGTTTCGATATCTTTCCATAATCTGGGATAAGCCCACTTTTGAATAAGGAAAGATTATCGCTGTGTGTATGATATAATAGAACGCACGTTCTTCAACGAAATGAGACCTTATGACCTTTAAACTTCAAGCCCCTTTCCAGCCGACCGGTGATCAACCGGAGGCAATCACCCAACTCGTCGATGGTATTCGCAAAGGAATGAAGAGTCAGGTATTGCTGGGCGCGACCGGTACCGGAAAGACATATACGATCGCGTCGGTGATCGAACAATTACAGATGCCAGCCCTCATCATGGCGCACAATAAAACGCTTGCGGCACAATTGTATGCAGAATTCAAAGACTTCTTTCCCGATAACGCCGTCGAGTATTTCGTCTCCTATTATGACTATTACCAACCGGAGGCTTATGTTCCCAGACACGATCTCTATATTGAGAAGGAGACTGAGATCAACGAGGAGATCGAACGACTCCGTCTGGCCGCGACGACTTCCTTGGTTTCTCGTCGAGACGTAATCATCGTCGCTTCCGTTTCGTGTATCTACGGGCTAGGCAGCCCTGAAGAATTTGGCAAAGCAACCGTTACCATGAAAGTGGGGGAGATATACCGGCGTAATGCGCTCATTCGTCAATTGGTCGAGTCGCAATATCAGCGCAACGATATGGAACTTCGTCCAGGCAATTTCCGTGTGCGGGGAGACACACTGGAAATCATACCCGCTTATGAAGACCGCAAGGGTTACCGAGTTACTTTTTTTGGTGATGAAGTTGAACGCATCTCTCAATTCAGCCCCCTAACGGGGGAAATCTTTGATGAACCAGAAGAAGCCTCCATTTACCCAGCTAAGCATTATTTGACCGAGGCTGATAAACTGAAAGAGGCAATTGCTGACATTGAGACGGAATTGGAGGAAAGGATCGCGCTTTTTAAGGCCGAGGGCAAGCTGATCGAAGCGCAACGCATTGAACAACGGACCCGATACGACCTAGAAATGCTCAAGGAAGTCGGTTATTGCTCCGGTATCGAAAATTACTCGCGTCATCTCGACCGTCGAGAGGCCGGCACCCATCCGTGGACAATGATCGACTTTTTACCCAGCGATTATCTTCTCGTGCTCGACGAGAGCCATATGACCGTTCCCCAAATCCGTGGCATGTACAACGGTGACAGGTCAAGAAAAGAAACCCTGGTTGAGTACGGTTTCCGACTCCCGAGCGCGGTAGATAACCGCCCACTCAAGTTTGCCGAATTTGAAAAAATCATGGGCTATACGATATATACGTCGGCTACACCCGGCCCTTATGAGATGGGGATCGCCGATCAGGTAGTAGAACAGATCATCCGCCCAACGGGGTTGGTGGATCCACAGATCGAGGTAAGGCCTACCAAAGGCCAGATAGATGATCTGATTGGAGAAGTCCGCCAACGCGTCGAACGAGGTGAGAGGATCCTGGTCACTACTCTTACCAAACGAATGGCGGAAGACCTGTCTGATTATCTAATGGAACTCGGGACGAAAGTCCACTATCTGCATTCTGAAGTCGAAACCCTAGAACGGGTTGGCATCCTGCGGGATTTGAGGCTGGGCGTTTTTGATGTGATCGTTGGCATTAACCTTCTACGCGAAGGCCTTGACCTGCCTGAGGTTTCCCTGGTCGCGATTTTGGATGCAGATAAAGAAGGATTCCTTCGCTCCGCTACCGCTCTTATCCAGACCGTCGGCCGGGCGGCGCGTCACTTGAACGGTCGTGTGATCATGTATGCAGATCGAATGACGGATTCGATGAACGCCGCGATCTCTGAAACCAATCGCCGCAGGGACAAACAATTAAAATATAACGAGGAACATGAAATAACACCCGTAAGCATCCATAAAGCCATTCGCGACATCACCGACCAGTTAACTCCCGATGCAAAACAAAAGGCAATGAGGGTTGGTGAAGCAAAGGCTGATTACAAGACTAGGAGCGACAAGACCACCAATTCCGAATTGCAAAAGATCGTAGCGGAACTTGAGAAGCAGATGAAGGAAGCTGCAAAAAATCTCGATTTTGAAAAAGCTGCAGCGCTGCGGGACGAAATGTATGAATTAAAAGCAATCCTGGCAGATGAGGCAAACTTGAAACCCTGGGAGAGGATCAAATTGCTGTTAGGCGAGGAATAATCAATAAATTACTATCTTCCAGGAAGGTTGATCAGGTAATACGGTTGTAGAACCAAGCCGCTATTTTAAGAATACTATATTTGGATTTCTATGGGAGCGGCTAAAGATGCAATGGTCGTTTTTAGTTTTAATATATTGGTATCATCACTTGATGATCGAACCGAAGGACAAACCTAACAGGTAGGTGATGATCGCTTCGCCCAAACCAACGATCGTCATTTCAGCACCACCCCGCCAAGGGCTCAGTCCGGTAACAACCGTCTTTGCTGCCCCAATCAAGAAATGGGATAAGGTGCTGATCGCAAACGATAAAATGATCGCCGGATAACCACTGGAAAAGAAAAAAGGCAAGATAGGAATAAAGGCTCCCGCGGCTGTTGAGAGCGTAGCAGACAAGGCCGCTGTCCAGGGATTTGGATAGGTTTGCTCAGATAGCCCAAGTTCCTCACTTCCCAAGGTCTTGAGAGCTGATTCTGGTTGAGCGATAAGGCGTCCGGCGAGAATCTTCGCTTCATCCTCCGGTACGCCTTTGAGTTGATAAAACAAAGCCAACTCTTCTTCTTCCTCCTCCGGATTCTGTTCCAGTTCCTGCCTTTCACGCCGAATCTCAGCCTGCTGCACTTCTCTTTCAGTTTTTGTAGCCAGGTAGGCACCTGACCCCATGGATAAGGCTGAGGCCAACATTCCGGCAAGTCCAGCGATCAATACGGCAGGTCCGCCAGCAGTCGCGCCTGCCACTCCCGAGACTATACCGAAGACCGAACCTAAGCCGTCATTCACCCCGTAAATGGCTTGACCAATCCAGCCGCCCCCACTTCGGTGCCAACTTTCCCGGTGAAGGATCGTGTCCAACATCGCCTGGGGGCCGGTAACTGTATTTGAAGAGCGGGTACCGGTTTTTTGCATGGCACCGCTATGTACCTCTTCGTCGTGTTTTACAGATTGAATAGTTCCACGATCCGTATCGGTTGGCGCTAATTGCGCCAGGGATTCGTACATCTGCGCATCGTCTACTTCGTTACTCTCGATGCGTTTCAATGCGTTATCCGTCCCGCTTTGGACGAGCACCCAACGCCAAATCCTGCCGCGAAAAGTATCCTGGTCGAGCGGCAATGTGACACCAAGCTCAACCAGACGCTGTGCCCACCTTTCCCCATGACGACGTTCCGTTTCTGCCAGACCAAGCAGCGCATTGTGTCGGGCTTCATTCGTTTCACGTTGAGCGAGGGCCTGGTAAATACGCTGGCTTGCCCTTTCCTTTTGCAACGCTAAAAGCAAGCCATTAATGAATTTTGATTTATCATTTGAAACCATTTTAGTTCTCCCTGTGATTCAAAAATGTACTCTTATCTCTGGAATTCAAGAGAATGGATCATGCATCGATATGTTTATTGACCTTTCATTTCCTTGAATAAAACCAAATCTAATATACAAGAAAATACGTCGTATTTACCAGGAATAGGAAAAGATCAATATTATTTACTTACCGGAAGCGGAATGAGCAGGAGCGGGATTTTCGTCCTACGCGCTACGTTAGGTGCGACACTCCGAGCCCAAAATGCATCTATCCCAGCCCTACGGTGTGTGCTCAACACGATCAAGTCTGCCCGGCTGCGTTCTGCCACATTTACAATAGTTTGGGAGGGATCACCCCTGGCGATCTCTGCCGAGGTGCGAAAACCTTCTCCAATCAGTTCATTCAAATGAACTTGGAAGTGTTCTTTGGCATGTTCTTCTTTAATATCCAAAAGCGCGTTGGTTGTTGAGGGCAAAATCGTACTCGCAGCAGCTTCATCGCCACGCAAAGTGCTGAAGGTAGGGATAACGCAAAGCAAATATAATTCTGCGTTATAAGCTTTAGCTAAAACCTTAGCTATGGGCAAACTATCGTCATGAATAGATTCACTGTCCAGTGGAAGCAGAATACGTCGCAGGTCGAACGGTTTCTTATAGGAAGTCATTGGCTGTAAGAAGAGCAGAGGTGTCATTCCTTTTGCTACCACCTGCTGGGCTATCCGACCGAATAACATATCCCGGATGCCGCTGTGTCCATGTGCGCACATAATGATCAGGTCCGGTTCAAATTCGCCGGTATGCTCAACAATGCTGGCCGTTACATCTTTGACGCCGGAATCGTGAACGTGCCAATTTGCTTTGACTCCGGGTGGGAAAGATTGTTTTATTAAATCCTGTAGATAGGTTTCCGCCTGTTCGGGGCGTCTGAGATGAGGTTCATGATGAACAGCATCCGGCGCATTTTGCTCAATGACATGTAATAGAGTGACGGGCGCGTTCAATTTTTCTGCAAGGGAGGCTGCCGCAGGCAAAGCAGTTTCTGCCAAGTGCGAACCATCGAGGGGTACCAAAATTTTCTTGAACATGGTTTTATGACCCGAAAGCAAGTTGATAGAGAAGGAAGATGTTAAGAGCTACGATCAATCCTGCCACGATACTGGTCATTATAGTGGTAATTCGGTGGTTGACCAGCACTCCCATCACATCCCTGCGCCTGGTAAACATAACGAGCGGAATGATAGCAAATGGCAAGCCGAAACTGAGTACGACCTGGCTTAGTACCAGGGTCCGAGTAGGATCAAGGCCCATTGCAATGACAATGATGGGTGGGAGCATCGTGACAACACGCCTCACCCAGATGGGGATGCTGCGGTGAATAAAACCCTGCATAATAACCTGTCCGGCCATCGTGCCCACGGTGGAAGAGGAAAGGCCTGAGGCGAGAAGTGAAATGGCAAAGACGAAGCTTGCCGAAGAGCCAAGCAAAAACGTCAATATACGATAGGCCTCTTCAATCGTCCCGATATGCGTTAATCCCTTGGAGAAGAAGGTGGAGGAGGCCATGATCAGCATCGCTCCGTT
>JBGQIO010000267.1:0-5257 GCA_041498515.1 Anaerolineae bacterium | reverse complement strand
CTCGCGGAGCTGTGCGAGCAGGCGAAGGTTAAACCCATGGTGGTGCAGAACCGGTGTTTTGCCGCGCTCGGATGGGACCAAGAGGTTAGGGAGATTTGCCAAGCGAATGGCATCGTCTATCAAGGCTTTTCGCTGTTGACCGCCAATCGAGAAGTTTTTGCCGATCCGGAGATTCACACGATCGCCAGACGATTGAGTGCTACCCCCGCGCAGGTCATCTTCCGCTTCGCCCGGCAAATCGGCATGCTCCCGTTGACCGGAACCACGAGCCGGCAGCATATGGTAGAAGACCTCGCAGCCGAACATCTCACGCTCTCTCCCGAAGAACTCCAGCGGATCGAAACGATCGCGGTGTAAAAGAAAAGCCCGCACCAGCTAGGATGTTTTCCTTCTCGCCTGACCCCAAATATACCCTAAATATATCCGGTCTATCCCAGGATAAAGCTCAGTACCTAATGCCGGTAGCGTTGTTCGTTGGCTACAGAGCGCCTATTTTAAGCTTCATGATAAACATGGTTGGGGTGTTACGGTTCACTTGGCTGGTGACTTAGGGTGGTAAATTTCCGCCCACAGAGCGAGAACGGCAACCAATATCCCAATCCAAAATACGCCCCAGTAATTCACTAGCAGATACGTATAGGAGAAAAATTTCAGCAGGGCTATCAGCAACAGGAACACGGCCAACACCATGTTCGTCCTACTCTGCCATGGGCTATAGTCAGTCCGTCGCGCCCAAAGTTCCATTACGAATATAATAATCGCACTAACGGTTACACGCCAGGGTGATTCAATTGAGTCTGGATCCAGGAGGATTGCATAGACCAGCCAGATACCCAGAATTGTATTTATCGCGTTCGGAATCATGGCTGGGCCTCCGTGGAATGATGAAGAAGTTTCAAATAACGCCATGTAAGCGATGGAATTATAAAGTAAGTAAGACAGCTAAAGATGATGAATAACTTCCAAAGCGGTGCTAATGGGGTCAAGGCCAAAATGGTCGCGGTTGTAAGGCATTGTAAGATATACATGACATATCCCCACACAATTAATTGCCCGTTCTTATAGAGCTGTCCTATAGAGTAAAATAGGCCGTAGCATCCGCCGAACAGAACAAATACCCCAAGCAAGGGAATGGTTAGAGAAAGTTCGGTTGGAGTCATGGTGTTGCCTAGGTTGTGGTCGATTTAACAGAAGAGGCAACCCGCTGAGGTTTCCCAATGGTTGCCAAATCGTAAATCAAGACGACGAAGCCAAGGGCAAAAACGAATCCAAAGATGAGTCTTCCATACATTCCTTGCACGAACCACGGGTTGTTCTGTCCATTAACAAACGCCTGGAATGTCGAGCCGCCAATGGCGCGTTCGTAAAAGGCCTGAGCCATCCCGGAAACCAACAGGGAACCAACCATGCCCAACATGCCCAGATTGAGCAACGCGAATGACCATTTCCAACCGCCGCTATCCAACATCCCCGCCCCTCGTCTTTCCTGCAACATTAGATACAGCACGGAAAGGACTCCGCATGCATAGGCTCCCCAGAAGGCAAAATGGCCATGCGAAGCGGTCCATTGGGTACCGTGGGTAAAAAGGTTAATTTGGGGCAAGGTCATCATAAAGCCCCAGATACCCCCACCGATGAAGTTTCCGAATGCCTCCGCGATCATCCAGTAAAGCGCGGGCTTATTGGTCGTCTTCATGTGCTGGGTGCCGGCATCGTACACCGCATGAATCACCATGCCCAATAACGGCAAGGGCTCCAACGCCGAGAAGAATCCTCCGAGACTTAGCCAGTATGACGGAGTACCAATCCAAAAATAGTGGTGCCCAAGACCAAGAATGCCTGTTCCCAAAACAAGACCGACCTCAATATACAGCCACGTCTCAACGATCCGGCGCGAGGTGTGAAGCAATTCCATTAACGCCCAGGCCATGATGCAGCCTATGAGGACTTCCCAGGTGGCCTCGACCCAGAGGTGAACAAGCCACCACCACCAGAACAAATCTTGGGGCATATTCGTCAGGGCGGGAAAAGCATCCAGGTACAGCACAAAGAGCGGAATAAGGTCCACAATCAGGACTGCTGTTATGCCGGAAATTTTTTTCACTTTAACGGCGGTCGCAATGACGTTATACATGAAAACCGCGACAACGAGCGTGATTCCTATAGCGGCCCAGCGAGGCGCTTCCACGTATTTCCGTCCCTGATTGATAAACCAAAGGCTAAACTCGGTGCTTCCGCCGTACTGCACAAAAATGAATACGAGAAACACGATCAGTATGGCGGCGGAAAGGACGTAGAACAGGATGTTGGCAAGTCCTATTCCCTCGAGATCTCGCCCAAACTCCTTGGGAAGGAACCAGTAGATGGAACCTATAAACCCTAGCAGCAACCATAAGATCAGTCCGTCGATGTGGAGGATTTTCGCTGTGTTAAAGTTGAAAACGTTGAACAGGAAGTTCGGATTAACGTAGTCGATCGCGGTTATCAGACCCGCAACAATCATGATGCCGAAAATAGTGGTTGAAGCAATAAGGTAACGCACTGCAAGTTGCTGTGATCGGTACATGGAAACCCTTCCTCCTTAGCGGTTAACCTGCATATGTCCAAAATGGCTGGGGAAACCGTTGGTATCCACAGAAGACATCCACTTAAGGTATCCCACCACCGCTTGTGCCTCTTCTTGCGTGATTTTCAGGTCGGGCATTCTCCGATTCCAAGTTGGGTACCGGTCCGGATGCATCAGGAATTTGACAATTGCTTCCTCCTTGCTTTTGCCCTGCGTCATTGGCATCCAGAGAATCTGCCAAATCGGATCCAGCCAAGCCTTTGTGAGGTCAGGGGCGTAGTAAGCGCCATTTCCAAAGAAAGTGTGACAATCCATACAGGCTCTGCTCTGGATGACAAGCTTCCCTTTTCGAATCAGAGCCTCAGCCTCCGACTCCGTGTACCGTTTGTTGAACAGGAGCTCCTCATCGCCGATCACAGGAACATCGAAACCTTGTTCCTCGCTGGCCTCGTATCTAATTTGCTTATTGATGACGGAATACGGCGGTACATGGGAGCCGCCCGGCTTGATCACAGCCAAGCTGTCGATTGTTAAAAAAACTAGCACCACCAACATGACCGCCGTAATGCTAATAGCTCCAGCGCGCCAGAAGGCCGGATCTTGTACATTCATATTGGCTGACCTCCTTTAAAGCGGGACCGAGCCGCCTTACGAATTTTTTATGCCGAATCCCACACCAGCCGGAACTATTCCCAGAACTAGATGTAAAATGTTGCCGGCCACCTAGTTCGAATTTGGGGGTTGTGTACCACCACCCCCGAAGAATGTAAAGTGTGTCGGGGAGCCGGCAGGCATGCGCTTTGGATAGCTATAGCTTAAGGAGATGATTTTTATGCTGCACGGTCATAAATATGCCATTGCAGACAACGAGGCAGTCCAAGTGCTTCTGGATAAGATGATGAGTGGAGGAACGCGACAGAAACGCCGGGAAAAACTCTTGAAGGCGCTGGACGAGGCCTCTCGACACTATCAGAGTACCAGTCATAAGGAGAGGCAGGCCTTTTTCCACGGGCTGCTTACCGGATACGCGGTGGCCCTGAAGCTTTGGTAGTATTAAAAATTCTAATCGGAGACGGTACTGCGGGCTGCTATCCGGATAGGCTGCCAACTTAGCGGTCCATCCAATCTGAGGTAACCTTGACAGCACGACGCAAAGTGGCCGATATTACGTTCGATTATCTCTCGATGAAATTAAGCGCACTTAGGAAGATAGACTGTGAGCGATGTCGCAGTCTGTTTAATAGTTAGGCGCTACGCGCAAAAGTTCCGAACGGAAAGGATAAATGTATGCGAAAGATACTGAATGTGATTCTGACCATCGGTTTCTTACTGGGTTGCTCCACGCACACAGGGGCCGAGATCGCATCCAAGGCCGACAAGCTGGAACGGATCACTCAGAGACTCGTTGCTCCGCCGTTCTTGCCTGCACATGAGCAAATTGCGGCAGGCGCGCCCAAGGTTGTGCAAGTGCGCATGGTAATCGAAGAGAAGCTCATGAAAATAGGCCCGGATGGCCCGTCAATCTGGGCCATGACCTTTAACGGAAGCGTTCCCGGCCCGATCATCGTGGTGCATCAAGACGACTATGTCGAGCTGACGCTTGTCAATCCAAAGACGAGCACATTGCTTCATAATATTGACTTTCATGCGGCGACGGGAGCTTTAGGCGGGGGAGACCTTACACAGGTAGCTCCCGGCCAGGAAGCGGTCTTGCGATTCAAAGCGATCAAGTCCGGTGTATTTGTCTATCACTGCGCTCCCGGCGGCCCCATGATTCCGTGGCACGTTGTTTCTGGGATGAACGGAGCGATCATGGTTCTCCCACGGGACGGCCTGAGAGATGCCGAAGGGAATCCGGTCAGATACGACAGAGCGTACTACGTAGGTGAGCAGGACTTTTACGTGCCGAAGGACGCGAGCGGCAAGTACAAAGAGTACCCGACGCCGATTGCCGGCATGGCGGATACGCTCGAGGTGATGAAGACGCTGACACCCACTCACGTTGTGTTCAACGGAGCGATAGGTGCGCTCACAGGCGAGCGCGCATTAACCGCAAAGGTAGGAGAGAGGGTGCTATTTATTCACTCTCAAGCAAATAGGGACTCCCGCCCTCATCTTATTGGGGGGCATGGCGACCTTGTGTGGAGAGGCGGTTCCTTCGGGGACAAGCCGGCAACAAATCTCGAAACGTGGTTCGTTGAAGGCGGTTCTGCCATGGCAATGATGTATCAGTTCAGACAGCCCGGCCTATATGTCTATGTCACTCACAACCTCATCGAAGCAATTCTGCTGGGGGCCGCCGCCCATGTAAAAGTAGAAGGAGAATGGAATAACGATCTCATGGAACAGGTCCAAAAGCCAAGTTCCATCAAGGAGCAATGACGATCCTTTCTGATTAGAGGCTCGGAATTACCCGAGTCAACGTTAGTGGAGCATTTCCGCGCGCAGCTCGTCTTCCCACGCGCGGCTGCCGCCGGCCTGCCACTCGCAATGCAAATCACGAATTTCGCCTGAACGGGTGAAGCGCGGGAATTCAGCGAGCGCTTTCAGGAGAACCGTTTCGTTCCGCGCCCGGTCGTGAGGCGGGCCGAAGGTCCGGCCCACTGGGTGATCGACGAAAGCGCCGCGCGGAGGCGCGACTTTGGACATGATGTCGAGCGCCGTGCCGGCGACCAGCGTGGGAATACCCTG
>JBGQIO010000266.1:0-5263 GCA_041498515.1 Anaerolineae bacterium | reverse complement strand
TTCGTTCATCCCCAGACGGGTGACTTCTATGGTTCCAATGCGCAGGCCGTTCGGACGAACCCAATCCTCGGGTTTATCCTCGGGGACAAGATTCTTGTTCGTGATGATGTTCGCCTTTGCCAGGCGGTGCGCGACTTCGAGCCCGCCTCCGAATTGTTTTACCCTGGCTATCACCTGGTGACTCTGGCTGTACCCTTTGTGCGCGCACAAGACAGGAATCCCGCGGTCGTCCAGCGCTTTGCCGAGGCCCTTCGAGTTCTTCACGATTTGAGCCATGTAAAATTTGCCGTACTCGATCATCTCCGCCGCGGCTACAGCCAAAGCCGCGACGCGGTTGACCTGATGTGTAGCCGCCAGCGCCGGGAAGATGGCGTCGGTCAATGGCTTGGTGAATTGTGGGTCGTTCCACATGATCATGCCGCTTTGCGGTCCGCTGAAAGTTTTGCCGGCCGAACCGGTCAGGATGACGGCCCCTTCGTTCAACGGATCCTGAAATTGACCACCGGCGATCAAGCCGGCCTGATGGGCGCCGTCGAAAATGAGCTTTCCTCCCCACTCCTCGATGATCTTGCTCATCTCCCGAACGGGCAGGGGAAATAGGGTCATGGACATACCCATAACGACTAATATTGGTTTGTTCTTACGGGCGATTTTAGCGAAACCATCAAGGTCCACATCGAGTTCATCCATGTTGAAGGGAACATCCACGATTTTTAAGCCGCGTGTACCGGCCGGTCCATCCCGGCGGTTGCTGGAATGACCGCCAAAAGGCTGCGGGGCAGACATGATCACATCACCCGGCTGGGTGAGAGCATGATAGATCGTCATATTTCCCAACATGCTGCCCATCAAGCGATGGTCGGCGTAATTGCAACGGAATGCGACCTTTAATAATTCAACACACAGCGCTTCCACTTCATCAATATACTGAGTACCCGCAAACCAACGGTTGAGGCGGCCGATATGACCCTCCGCCGCACGGGTTCCTATTTCAGAGGAGAGCAGGGCGCGCACCATCGGGCTGGTCGGAGCTTCAGGCGCCAGAAGATTGAGACAACGCTCGCCGCGCCATTCTTCGTTCCGTTTGACCGCGTCCACGACTGCCTGCGCCCACATCCTGGGGGATTCGGTGGCGTTCATGATCGCCCTGGCCTTCGCCAGAACTTCCGGATCATGAACTTCGAATTGGTTAGTTTCAGAAGCTTTGATTGTCATGTTTCCTTCTTTCCTAGTTTGAGATATCTTTTTCTGGTGAAAGGGTACGGGTCATGATCTAGACTAAAGTCCGTTCATTGCCTTGCCATGGATGTAAAGATGTTTAGCTTTTCACAGAAGGAAGTTGAAGAAACGCGGTCAGCTGGCTTGAAGCCGATCGAAGATGATCCTCCAAAGTTGTTATGGCCTTTTCAATATTCCCATGCCGGCAGGCCTCGAGAAGCGTACGATGTTCCTGCTGGGATGCGTTCTGATATTTCAGGCCCGCAAGATAGAGGACTAAATAACGGGCGATATTAATATGCAAGGTCTTTATGGTTTCCATGAGCCGCGGCATGGAAGCAGGGGAATACAAAGTGGCATGAAAATCCCAGTTCAATTCACCCCATCTAGCTATATTTTCCTCCCGGTCCATTTCAGCAAGAATTTCTTCCGCTTTTGTGAAGTGAGCAACGGTCAAACGCGGAATTGCCCGGCGTAATATGACAGCCTCCAGGGCAATTCGCATGATATAGATTTCGTCTGCCTCGACAGCCGATAATTCTGAGACGACCGCACCGCGGTTTGGATAAAAGGTCACCAGACCCTCGGCCTTTAGCTGGAATAAGGCCTCTCTAACCGGAATCTTGCTTACACCGAATTGGTCAGCGATTTCATCCTGCCTTAAAGGTTGTTTGCTTTTATATTTGCCCCGCAATATATCCGACCGCAGGGAATCTGCAATCTGTTCAGTTATGGTAGTTGAGATGGGGTCCGTTAAAGAAGTTAAATATTTCATGATTATAAATCGTATACGATATTAGGCTTTATGATATTATCGTATACGATTTTTGTCAAGCCTTCCCCTCTGTGATTTATTACCATGGACCCAAAACCCACTACCAGCCCGGTTTGAAACCCTGTAGCGTAGCATGGATCCAAAAACACTTTTAATAGGGTTCCATGAATTCGAACAAGGAAGCAAATATCTGGGTTGGTTCTTTCTTTGATAAAATCACTCAGTTATGAAAAACAATGATGGAAATTTATCGGGGAAAATCAGCACCGCTATTCTTACCGGGTTATATATAGTTTGGGGCAGCCTTTTTATCTACCAAAGCTCTTATATTGCGATTGACGGAAAGCGCTATTTCGGCCTCTTTGATGACGCCATGATCTCCATGCGTTATGCATGGAACTTCGCACACGGACTTGGATTGGTGTGGAATGCAGGCCAGCGCGTGGAAGGTTATTCGAATTTATTGATGACTTTGGTGATGTCGCTGGCCTCCTTTTTTCTCGATAAAAAATTTGCCGTGCTGGCGGTGCAAATCTTTGGCCTGCCCACTATCCTGGCTACCGCGTATGTTACGAAACAAGTTGCAGACGAAATCAATGCAGACCGGCTGTACCGGCAACTGATCGGGATCCTTGCGTTCGCCAGCGTACTTCTTTACTACCCATTGAGCTATTGGACCCTGATGGGTATGGAAACGGGCCTGGTCAGCCTCTTTATCATGGCAGACATTTTGTTTGCCCTGCGTTGGCTGAGAACGAACAAAACCTCAGACCTAGTATATCTGGCAATCATAGGCGGGCTGGCTTTCCTCACCCGAAACGACTCGCTTATCTACTCCGCCTTAGTGTTCGCTTTTATCGCCTTAGAGACCTATATAAACAAAGGGAACAAGCAGACATTCCTGAAAATATTTTACGCCGGTTGTTTGCTGGCGCTCTTTGCCATCGCACAAATCATTTTTCGAATCCTTTATTATGGCGAACTCCTGCCCAATACATACGTGCTCAAGCTCATCGGTATACCACTTTCCGTTCGCGTGGTTGGCGGGTACGGTTTCCTCCAGCCTTTTTTCCAACAAAGTGCACCGGTGATTTTAGCCGCCGTAGTGGGTCTTTTAATTGACCTGCGACGCATCAAAGTATTTTTATTTTCATTTATAGCTGCCGCAATACTCTATCAGATATACGTCGGCGGCGACCCCTGGCCACTGTGGCGGATGCTTGCGCCTGCCATGCCGGCGCTGTTCATCCTGCTAATCATGACAGGCGCCGAACTCATCGCGCGCTGGCCGCGTATGGCATACCACAAATTTGAAGCCATCCCCCTGGTCATTCTCATTTTGCTGGTGCCGCTTGCGATTACCGATCAGCCCTTCCTGTCAGACATATCTGTAACCGGTCCGACCTCCGCCGCAATCGCGAACCGTGTCAATACCAATGCCGCGCTGGCCATCAGTGCACTCACCAGCCCGGAAGCGAGCGTTGGCGTAATATGGGCGGGCACTCTTCCATACTATACGGACCTTTACGGGGTCGATTTTCTGGGTAAATCGGACCCGATCATTGCCCGGCTTAAACCGGATCTATCCGGTGCTGTCAGTTGGGCAGGCATCCGCAGCGTACCAGGCCATAACAAGTACGATCTAAATTATTCCATTGTGAAACTGCAGCCCACATTCATCCAGGCGTATTCGTGGGGAGAGCAAACCGTCAAACCCTGGGTCGTAAAGAATTATGTGCGGGTAGAATATCACGGTGTGTCCGGCGTAAAGACCATATTTCTAAAAAAAGATTCTCCCTATGTCTGTTGGGAGACCTGCATAAACGAGTATAAAATCATCCCTTGGCCGAAACAAAAGGAGGTAAATCCATGAACCTTGATGATCTCGATCGTTTCAAACAACTCGATACGCTGAACATGATGGGCGAGATCGACGGTTTGCCCGATCAATTGAACTCCGCCTGGGAGCTGGGGCAGACGCTGTCCCTACCAACCGGGCGGTCTTCGGAAGCCTTAAAAGCATCGGAAGTTTCAAGGGTAATCATTGCGGGTATGGGCGGCTCAGCCATCGGTGCGGACCTAGTAACGACGTACGTTTCACCGACCTGTTCCGTACCGGTCAGCGTTCACCGCGATTACGGCCTGCCGGCATTTGGGCGAGGCAAAGAGACGCTGGTGATCGCCTCCTCTCATTCCGGCAATACAGAGGAGACCCTCGAGGCCTTTGAGACCGCGCTGAAAAACGATTGCACGCTGCTGGTCATCTGTACGGGCGGTGAACTGGCGAAGCGCGCACAGGCAAACAATATCCCAGTATGGAAGTTCCATCATACCGGCCAGCCGCGTGCAGCGGTAGGATTCTCGTTTGGACTGCTGCTAGCATTGTTCGCAAGATTGAAACTGATCCCCGATCCGGCCCAGGATGTAGCCGAAACGATCGCCGCCATGAAAAAAACACAAGAAGGACTTCGCTCCGATATTCCGGCTGTGAAGAATCCCGCCAAACGGTACGCGGGCCAACTGATGGGGCGCTGGGTAACCGTGTTCGGAGCGGGACTGCTTGCGCCGGTGGCGCGGCGTTTCAAAGGACAGATCAATGAGGTGGCCAAAGCCGCCGCCAACTTCGAATTCCTGCCCGAAGCAGATCACAACACCCTGGCCGGTACAATGCACCCCGAAGAAGTGCTGATGCCGCACACGATGAACCTATTCCTGCGTGCACCCTCCGATCACCCGCGCAACCGCAAACGTCTCGACCTGACCAAAGAAGCTTTCATGCTGGAGGGCTTGAATACCGACTTCCTGGACGCGCGAGGAAATTCCCCTCTGGCTCATATGTGGACGATGATTCTGTTCGGAGATTATATGGCCTATTATCTGGCCATGGCGTACGGCGTCGATCCCACACCCATCCAAGCTTTAGTACATTTCAAAGAGGCGATGAAGAAAGATTAATACCAGGAATGTGACTCCTGGTTGTGACACCGGCAGTGATTCTGGTAGCGATACCGCTTCGCCTCCACAAGATTCGCTTCCCTTATCCGCACGCTTCGCGGTACGCTCCGCTGTGTTTCGCGACACACCTTCGCCCCACGCTAAAAGCGTGGCAGGAAATACACCTTTGCAGGGAAACCACCTGCACCTTCGGTCTGCGAGGGCGAAGAATCCCGAGCAGTAAGAACGTCTTTGCAGGGAAAGCGCCTTTTGCAGGAAGATCACTTGCACCTACGGCCTTCGGCCTACGGAAAAATGAAATGCGCAGGACGTACG
>JBGQIO010000265.1:0-5271 GCA_041498515.1 Anaerolineae bacterium | reverse complement strand
TCGGCCCAATTCATAAGAGTCGGTCCCAAGTTTTATATTTGTCTCAGCCTGATCGTCCACTAACGCGGCAGGCGCCTGCTCGCAAAGCCCAAGGCAAGGACTAGCCTCGATTGTCAAAGAGCCGTCGGTTGTAGTTTGCCCTGGTTGAAGTCCATGTTTTAAGCAGAGATGCTGAAGGAGAGCCTCTCCATCTTTTAGTCCGCAGGCTTGGTCGGTACAAACCCTAATGATTCGTTTTCCAACTGGCTTATTGTAGAATAAAGTATAGAATTCGATCACGCCGTGGACATCTGCCAACGGTACATGCAGCGCTTTGGCAACTTCCGCAACGACCGGCTCAGACAGCCAGCCATACGCTTTTTGGGCAGCATGTAGAGCCGGTAACAACCCAGTTCGGCTCAACGGAATATAAGGTTCGATCAGGGGATGAAGAGCTGCAAGATCAATTTCAGACATGATCTCTCCAATTTAGGGAGTATAGACCGAAATGAAAGCGCGCGCAAGCATCAAGAGTGCAGGCAATAAAAAAGGGTTAAAAAATAACCGGCGCTTGGACTAAGCGACGGATTAAATAGATTAATTTCTAGTGGCGACCGCCGGAAATATAGTGCTCGAGTTGGGAGATCATGAACTGTTGATAATCAACAACCTCCTTGAGTACATCCCTTACAGAGATCAAGCCTAATAACTTTCCATCTTCATATACGGGCAGATGGCGAATGTTCTTATCAATCATAATAGCCATGCATTCTTCAAGCGATTGGCTGGCCTCGACGTAAAGGACATTGCTGGTCATGATCTCGCTGACCTTGGTGTTCGTAGCTGTTTTACCCGCCAATTCCAACTTACGGACACAATCCCGCTCGGACAGAATACCTGCTACCTTGTCGCCGTTCATTACCATTACGGCGCCAGTATTCTTGCTGGCCATGAGTTTCAAAGCCTCCAGCACACTTGCATCGGGCTTAACCGCAAAGACCTGACTGCCCTTCTGTCGGATTAAATCACGAACATTGATCATAGCGGTCTCTCCTTTGGCTAAGATTTCATAAAGTATAGGCTCGAATCAGAAGGCTGGCAAGCTGAAAATTTCTGGGGTCCTCCCCCGTTTGTTCTCGATCTTCAAGCTACCATTTGAGCACAACGACCGCGACCGTGAAAGCTGAAGCGATCACGATAAATACGGACGCCGCGGAAGTGAAATACTTCTGGAAACCATTATTGACATATAAACCCATGAGGTTTTGACTGCTGGTCAATTTTATAAGGTAATAAAAGACCAGTGGCAGGATCATAGCGTTCAACACTTGTGAGGCAATAGCCAGGCTGAACAATGAAACGCCAGGGATTAATAGAATCAAGGCAGAGAATAACAATTGGACCAAAAATAAAGTGTAGAACGTTTTGCTCTTTCTAAAATCAGTGTCCAGGCTTCCCGAAAGCCCAAAAAATTCAGAGAAAGCATAGGCTGTGGACAACGAGACAATGACTATTCCCATGAAGCCCGCCGCCAGGATGCCTATTGCAAATAAGGTGCTGGCAAGTTCTCCTGCGAATGGCTTGATCGACAGAGCAGCCTGGTCTCCGGACTCGAGCTGGATGCCATGTACAAACAATGTGGCAGCCGTGGCAACGATCATAAAGAAGGAGAAGAAATCTGTCAGAAACGCGCCCCAGTAAGTCTCGAATTGAGAGTAAAGGAGGGTGTTCTTATCCATCTTCTTATCAAACGCGAAGCTGCTTATGAAGAACTGGCCCCAGGGTGTAACGGTTGTGCCGAGCACGCCCATGCCAATGATCAGGTAGTTGCGAATATATTGGCTTGTCCAGCTGACACCGTGAGGATAGAGCAAATTGCTTACTGCCAGACCCCAGTCAGGGTTCGCTTTTACCGCCGAGAAGATATAAGCAAAATAGAACAGACAAACGATGAGCATGATGTTCTGGGTCATCTTGTAATTGCCCCAGGTTATAAATATGAACGCGAGAATTAAGATTCCGATCAGAAAAGGAATAGCCGGGATTCCCAGCAATTCGCTGGTTGTGTTGACTGCAGCCAGATCGACAACGATGGTGCCGAGATTAGCGACCAGCAGCCCGATAAAAATGAATAAAGAAACTTTGACTCCAAACTTCTCACGGATCAGATCAGCAAGACCACGACGCGTCACTACCGTTAGACGCATTCCCATTTCTTGCGTTATACCCAAAAGAAAAGTTATGATCAACAACGAAAAAAGGATGGGATATCCAAGAGTCGCGCCGGCAATAGAGTAGGTTGCCACACCACTCGCGTCGTTATCAGCCATACCAGTTATCGTGGCGGGCCCAAAAACGGCCAGGAAAATAAGGAAACGCCGCAGCCAGCGGTTCGTCATCCATTTCTCTCGCAGAACAACGAGTGGTTCCTTCATTCGTGTGTACCAAAGAAATGGGGCAAACGCTTCTTCCAGGAGGTGGGCAGTATTTTATCGAGCGCGTCGTCGGCAGTGACGATACCATGCATACGATTTTCCGCATCCACAACGGGAACAGCGATCAGGTTGTATTTGCCCACTGTTTCCGCGATCTCATCCTGCGGGGTATCCAGCTCGACGCTTACCACACGCTTGTGCATGAATTCGGTGATAGGTGTTTCAGGTTGGGCAATGATCAAATCGCTAAGCGAGAAGACGCCAATAAGGTGCTCGGTCGCATCCGTTACGTAGACATAATAGATTAATTCAGCTTCTTCGCCGACCTTTCGAAGGTGCTCGATGGTTTTTGCAGCGGTCAATTCCGGAGTGACAGTGACATATTCGGTCGTCATCAGACCGCCTGCCGTGTCCTCATCATAGCTGAGCAATTCACGGACTTCATCCGCCTCTTCCGTATCCATGAGTTTAAGCAGACCCAGGCTGCGCTCCGGAGGAAGTTCATTCAAAAGGTCTGCCGCTTCATCGGGAGCCATCTCCTCAAGTACGTCAGCCACTTTATCGTCTGTGAAATGCTCGATAAGGTTGGCTTGAAAATCCGGTTCGACTTCTTCAAGGGTATCGGCCAATTGCTTCAAGTCGAGTTTGTGAAGAAGTTCGCTATGCTCGGTCCGACTGAGGTCTGAAATAATTTCGGCGATGTCTGAAGGATGCAGACCGGCTAATTTATAGGCAGGGACCTTAAGGCGCATGGACTGGTCATGGATCAACGGCTCCACAAATTCCCATGAAATAGTACCTAATGACTGGTCAGTTTTGAAGCGCCGGGCAGCCCATTGGCCTAGTTTCTCGAGTCCGATGCGGCGCAGAATACCGAGTAATCCAATGTCCACGTTGCTTACGATCACATCTCCGTTGACACGTATCAATTCTATGTCATTGACGCGCACAACGCGGGCTCCATCGGTGTCGAGGATTTGCTTGTCGAGCACATCCTGGACGAGCCGAATATCATCCTCTTGGAATTCATAAGCACGGATATCAGCAAAAGGCCGCTTCAATGGAATAGCCGCTGACAGCAGGGCCGCTAGGTCTGAATATGGAAGAGCATGATCCCCGTCTACATCGTGCATAATAATTGCTTCCACGATGGGATGCGATAATTCTTTAATGGGCCTTGCCACCAGGTCTTTCAAAATGCCGATTTGTGTCCCGTCAATATCCGTTACCGGACGGCCGGTCAGTTCGCTGATAAATGCCATGGTACCTCCTGGCTGAAAATAAAAACCACCTTGGATCTTCTCCGAAGGTGGCTATTGGCAGAGGCAGCGGATTTATTAAGTTTCTTATGCCGTATGGAAAATGAGGAGGCGGCGCGTTCGAACGCAATCCACTCGCATTGGGAATAGTCGCATTTCGGAGACATTCAATCGAATCATCAATGGGCGCAATAAATGGTCATCCGCGTCCAATGCGATCACCTCCTTTCCGTTTTGTGCAAGAATTAGTTTCATTCTAACCTTTTGACTTATACCCCTGCCCTTGTTTATTCGTCAAGAGTTAAAAGTCGTCAATTTGGTAATGTGAGGAGGAGTGATAACAAAAAAACACCTTGGATATCGCAAGATTTTATCTGGCTGTTTATAGAGAATTGTCGCGGAGATCCGCATCAGAGGTCAAAATCCCCTTTAGAAGGAACTCGACGTTTCTTTAAAACATTCACCGCCTTTTCCAGGCGGTGAATGATGATTGTCGGGGCGCCGAGATTTGAACTCGGGCCTTCACGGATCCGAACCGTTCGCTCAGTGAAACAGTTCTATGTTTTTTTTAATATCTAAAGAGAGAAGGTTTTTTTATATATTGTTATAGTGTTGAATTACACAATAACGGTATTGATCACGAACTTAAAATAATTTCCACATTTTTACCGGCGACAATGACGAGGCCATTTCACGAAAGCAGGTCTCTCACCCATAACTTACCCTTAATTAAATATCGGTGTTTATATCGTTAATTATATCGGAAAACGCCTTAGTTAGACCATAAAAGCCTGATTTAATGATTTGTAAATAGAAAAGGAGAATGCAATGGACGCGAACACATTACTCAGGAAAACTATCGTTGTCACAGGCGCTACATCAGGCATCGGTCTAGCTATCGCGGAAATCTTGGTTCGGCAGGGGGCGAATGTGATCGGCACCGGCCGGTCAAGCGAAAGATGCGCAGCGGTCGAGAAACGATTGTCTCAACTAAATCCCGCAGTGCGAGTCACATACTTGACGGCAGACTTGTCTCTGCAGAGTCAGGTTCGCAGACTGGCGGCTCAGATCCAGAAACTGGTTGAAAACGAAGAACACAGCTGGCTTGATGGGCTGGTGAACAACGCGGGCACATTCTCCTTCTGGCTGGCGTTGACGCCGGAGGGGTTTGAGCGTCAATGGGCGGTCAATCATCTCGCACCGTTTCTCTTGACGAATGAATTGTTGCCTCTCCTGCAAGCAGCACCCGCCGCACGCGTCGTCACCGTCACTTCCGGTTATCGCAGTTCGCATCTAAATTGGAACGATATTCAGTTGCGCCGACATTACAATGGCTTGGCGGCATATGCGCAGGCGAAATTTGCCAACCTGCTATTCACCACCGAGTTAAATGCGCGTTTAGGCAAGCATTCAACTGTGCGAGCCTTTGCGGCGGATCCTGGATTGGTCAAGACTGAAATTGGGTTCAAGAGCGTTCCGCCAGTGTTACGTTGGATTTGGGAATTACGTCGGTCAGGCGGCGTTACGCCTGAAGTGTCGGCGAGCGGTGTGGTGTTCCTAGTAAACGAGCCGACGATCCAGAATTCGCCTGAGAATTT
>JBGQIO010000264.1:0-5285 GCA_041498515.1 Anaerolineae bacterium | reverse complement strand
TCGCGCTTCGGGAAATCTTCGCGCGAATGTCCGCCGCGCGATTCTGTTCTGTTCAATGCGCTGACCGTCACGACCTCGGCCACGTCGAGCAGGTTGCCTAGCTCCCAGGCGTTGAGCAGTTCAGTGTTGAACACCTTGCCTGTATCCGCCATGCTGACATGCTTATATCTTTCCTGCAGCTCGCGGATTTTCTCGAGCGCGGACTGCATATCCTTTTCATTGCGATAGATCCCGACCTTGTCAAACATCACCTTTTTCATTTCGTTGGCGATGTCGAACGAGTTTTCCTTGCCTGAAGCGCTTCTTAACGTTTCAAACTGGGACCTTGCCTCGGCTTCTGCGTCCTGGGGTAGATCCGCGAACTTGGCTTGTTTGGCGTACTCCGCGGCTTTGAGTCCGGCGTGTTTGCCGAACACCACTAGGTCGAGCAGCGAGTTCGTGCCGAGGCGGTTCGCACCGTGGACCGAAACGCAGGCGCATTCGCCCGCCGCATAAAGGCCCGGAAAGAGCGTGCCTTTGTCATCCAACACCACCTCGCCATATTTATTGGTTGGGATGCCGCCCATCGTGTAATGGGCCGTGGGCTGGATGGGCATCATCTGTGTAACCGGGTCCACGCCCAGGTACACGCGGCAGAAATCAATGATATCGGGCAGCTTCTTGAGGATCTCTTCGCCGGTCACCGTGTAAGGTGTGCCGTCGGGATTGGTGCGTCCATCCATGGCGGCATACTTGATGACCGATTCGGGACGGACGTCTAGATAAACATAATTCTGTCCTTTGATTCCGCGTCCTTCGCGGATCTCGGTATAGATGGCGCGGCTGACCACATCGCGTGAAGCCAGGTCTTTGACGTGCGGTGCGTACTTCGGCATGAATCGCTCGCCGTTGTCGTTGATCAGGACGCCGCCTTCGCCGCGCACGCCTTCTGTGATAAGGATGCCGAGTTTGTAAATGCCGGTCGGGTGGACTTGGAAGAATTCCATATCTTCGAGCGGCAGGCCGCGGCGCAGCAGGATGGCTGCGCCATCCCCTGTATAGGCATAAGCATTCGAAGTCACTTCAAAGATGCGGCCGTGTCCGCCCGTGGCGAAGATGACGGCTTTGGCATGGAAGGTGTGCAGGTCCCCCGTAGCCAGTTCCACGGCCACCACGCCTGCAGCTTTGCCGCCTTCGGCGATCAGAAAATCCAAAACCTGGTACTCATCGAAGAAATTGACTTTGTTCTTCAGGCATTGTTGGTATAGCGTTTGTAGGATCATGTGGCCTGTACGGTCCGCGGCATGGCAGGCCCGGCGGACGGGTTTGCCCGTCTCAAGGTTGGTATGTCCCCCGAATGGGCGCTGTGCAATACGGCCTTCGGGTGTACGGTCGAAGGGTAGGCCCATATGCTCCAGTTCGAGCACGGCGTCGATGGCTTCGTTGCACATGAATTCGATGGCGTCCTGGTCACCGAGATAATCGGAGCCCTTGACGGTGTCGTACGTATGCCATTCGGGTTTGTCTTCTTCGTGGTTGCCCAGCGCCGCGCTGATTCCGCCTTGTGCCGCACCGGTGTGTGAACGCGTGGGGTATAGCTTGCTGATGACAGCCGTCTTTGCGCCGCGCGAGGCGTATAAGCCGGCCATGAGTCCCGCCCCGCCCCCGCCCACGACCACTACCTCAAATTCGTGAACATTTGCCATCTATGACTCCTGAATCCAGGTCTATAAATTTTCGATCACGATGATTACCAGGAAAAAAAGAAAGACCTTCGCTTCTTCTTGCGGCTTGGCAGTGGGTTTTCTAGGAGGTCCAGATTACGTAAACACTGATGACGCTCATGGTCAGCATGAAGATTATGCTGATGATGCGGACGATCTGCCGCGCCCGGGGAGTCACGAGGTAATCGTCTGCGATCACAACCAGGCCGTGCACGCCGTGTGCCACTGCGACCAGCAATAGCCCGCTGGCCACCAACTTCCAGAAAAGCGAGGACCAGGGTGCAATGTCCGTTAGGTTTGTGTTTTGCACATGGGTCACGTTGGGTGTGAAAGCCCAGCGCATGATGTCCGCAAAATTCATCTGGGTGCGGGCACCCATGATCAGCGCGCCGATCAACGCCAACAGGATGAATCCGTACATCGCCAGGGCAGACAGGCGCGTAAACAGCCACATAAGCATTTCAAAGTTCAATCCGCGTTGAGCCAGGGAGAGATTTCTTGATTTCGCAGACATGCTAGCCTCCCAGCGCAGTGTGAATGATGACGTACACGGCAAAGCCGTAAACGGGCAGGAAGACCGCCCATTCCACCCAGATGGCTTCGCGTTGATGTTCGATCAATCTCGGCCATAGGTCCTCGATGGTGATCCGCAATCCGTTGATGGCATGGAACAGCACGCAGAAGAAAATAAAGATCTGGAAGAGCCAGTTCTCGTAAATGGAGTTGACGAATACTCCGCCTTTCCCTCCTACGAACGAGGCCAGGATATGTATCGTTATGAAGATGGCCATGCCCAGCCCGCCGATGCGATGCAGGATATACGTGAGCATCGGGCCTCGTCCCTTATATCGCAGGGCGGTGGCCAGGCTCACGTTCCTATTCAGGCCCATCTATGTCTCCTTGAAATTGCATTGTTTGAGCCCATATTTTACCTCTTGTTGTAGTGAATTCTGATCTTGAAACAGCTTGATAAAAACGAAGTGATTATCTTATATTGGTTTCGGACTAGAATGGTGACATTCGTCCCTGATTTTTAGCCCACACTTCCTACAAAAGAGGCAGATACACCCTTATAATCCGTCTACGGTGATTTGTTTATATGCTGCATGATTATTATCGAACTGCCATGCTGTTGTGAGGAGCTGCAGGCCCCACTTGGAAACGCATTCAATTTACCGTTTTGGTTTTTCTGTAACTTCAGTAAATCACGATTTCGACGACCTCTCCTCACGATTCTGTGATTTACTGAAATTGCAATGGCATGCTGTTCGTGGAGGGTTCTATGTCTGATAGCGGATTCAGCCGTCGCGACTTTATCAAAGTCACAACGGGCGCCATTGGGGGAGTGATTGGTTTGGCAATTGGGTTGCCTACGATTGCTTATTTGCTCGACCCCGCTTTCAAATCCACGACCAAAGCAGCTTGGATCACTGTGGGTAAACTCTCCGATATGCAAGTCGGAAAACCATATCCATTCTCCTTCACCCGCGTTCAGGTGAATGGCTGGGAACGTACCTCCACCAGTCATGGCGGGTTCGTGCTCCGCAAGTCGGACGATCCCTCCGATATGATCATTTTAAACAGTCGTTGCACGCATCTCGGTTGTACTGTGAATTGGAGGGAGGATGCGCAGGCCTTCATTTGTCCTTGCCATGACGGGAAGTTTGGTGTGGACGGGAAAGTTTTAGGCGGCCCACCGCCTCGTCCCCTCGACCCTTTCACGGACTTCCGGGTAACTCAAGACGGCGTGCTCGAGATCTTTTATAAGGCAGGTTAGCCATGTGGAAAAGAGTTTACCGATGGCTGGATGAACGGCTTGGCTTGGGGGACTTATATACGAACCTCCTCGACAGGCCTGAACCGAAAGGCAGTTGGTGGAACACACTCGGCTCGGCTAGTTTGTTCTTATTTATCCTGCAGGGTGTGACGGGGATTATTCTGACGATCTATTACACGCCTTCACCCGATCACGCCTATGACAGTATTAATTACATAATGAACGGCGTAGCTTTTGGTTGGCTGATCCGCGGTATTCATCACTGGGGTGCCACGCTGATGGTCATCGTTGTCTTCATCCACATGCTGCGTGTGTTCGTGACCGCTTCATTTAAGTACCCGCACGAACTGACCTGGCTGATTGGGGTTGGTTTGTTTCTTCTAACGCTCGGTATGGGCTTCACTGGATATTTGCTTCCGTGGGATCAAAAGTCTTATTGGGCTACCACGGTCGGTACGCAGATCGCGGGCAGTGTCCCGTTCATCGGCGACTATATCCTGAAAGCCCTGCGTGGCGGCCCCGACCTGAGCGCTCTCACTTTGCAGCGCTTTTTCTCCGCCCATATCTGGATGCTGCCCGCTGCGCTGGCAGGTCTCATCGGCATGCACCTGTTTCTTATCATCAAACACGGCGAGTCGTATTGGCCGGGGAAGGAAGATTAAGTGCCTGCCATGGACGACGAAACCAAGCAGAAAATTAATAACCGTTATAAACGCGAACTCAATAAAGGGGAACGTTTCTGGCCGGATAGTATTTTCAAGGATGTGATCGTATCTTTAGGTATTTTTGTTTTGCTGGTCTTGTTGGCGACTTTCCTCGGTGTTGCTGCTGAACCGAAAGCGGACCCAAGTGATACCTCGTTTATACCGCGCCCGGAATGGTATTTCCTGTTCCTGTTCAAGTTCCTGGCGATATACGGGCAGATCCCTGTGCTCGGTAAGATCGAGTGGGTTGCCACGGTTGCAATTCCCGGCTTGGCCATCCTCGTTTTGACTTTGATTCCTTTCCTTGACCGTAGTCCCTACCGGTATTATGGCAAACGTGTCCTGCCGATTTCGATCATGGCGATCATGGTGGTTGATATTGTTATGTTGACCTTGATGTCGGATATTCCCACTATAACTAAAAAAGGTTCATTGCTCCCTGGGTTCCTCCAGGCGGTCGCCACCTTGGTGATCCCGGGTGTGGCGATGGTTTTGTTGTTTTTGATGACCTTTGTGTTCAAGAACACCTCTGCCAAAACCATGATCTGGACAACAGCCATCTCGGTCATCTTGACGATTGGCCTGAGCGGGGCGACCCTTGCCCTGTTTCCTCTGGTTACTTCACAGGAAGCAGCTGTCGCAACGACACTCGTCGATCAGGTCGTCGCGGGTCAGGATTTGTATTCCGTGAACTGCACCTCGTGTCATGGTGACGATGGCAAGGTGACCAAGATCACGGGAGTGAAAGGCCTGGAAGGCAAGCTGATTCCGCCTATCAACGGAAATGATGTGTTGTATACACTGGACGATGCTTCACTCGCGGAGGTCATTACGTACGGCCGGCCCGTTGCAGGCATGACCCCCTTTGGTAGAGCCTATGGCGGCGGACTATCGACCAGCGATATCGATAATATTGTCACTTTTATGCGCTATAGTTGGGACGATCGTTTTAAGCTCCCGCCGGGAGCCCTAAAGCCGCTTTATCCACCGTTGGCGGCGAACGAGATCCCATCCTATGAGGTGCATATCGCACCGATTGTCAAACGTTATTGTTTGTCCTGCCATCAAGCCGGCAAACAAAACAACAATTACGTGATGGAT
>JBGQIO010000263.1:0-5290 GCA_041498515.1 Anaerolineae bacterium | reverse complement strand
GCGCAGGTCCTTACGGTTGCCGTCGCCGACCTGACCAACGATCTCTCCCTTTGCGCCCAGTACCGTCATCGTATAAGCCCCATCCGGACGGACTTGTTTGCCGCCAACGTACATCTTTGGCGTGCGGTCCACGCGCGGTAAGTTATGTCCATTTACGTGTTCCGTGGAGGGCATGGTAGGTCGAGCCGGGATGTGCTCGCCCCACTTGGCGGTCGTAGCTTCGACAGGCGGATCGAATTCAGGCCGCGGGCGCGGCATCCACTTGGGACGGATATATTCAAACAACCCTTCCTTACCACCCTCACGCCCAAAACCGGATTCGCGGTAACCGCCAAATCCGGAAGCGCCGTCGAACAAGTTTGTGCTATTGACCCATACC
Organism: Anaerolineae bacterium; assembly: GCA_041498515.1. Lineage (GTDB taxonomy): Bacteria > Chloroflexota > Anaerolineae > Anaerolineales > Villigracilaceae > Fen-1038. The sequence goes on along the minus strand of JBGQIO010000263.1, from coordinate 4,911 downwards.
GAACCGGCCTTTATTTTGCTGGCCGCGTCCAGCGCCAGGTTGACGTTGTCGCTCCATACACTGGCTGCCAGTCCGTAGCGCGTATTATTCGCCAGGGCAATTGCCTCCTCGGGGGTGCGGAAAGTTAATGAAACCAGCACCGGGCCGAAGATCTCTTCCTGAACGGTAGCAGCCGCCGGGTCAAGGCCGGTGATCAAAGTCGGTTTGTAAAAGAGTCCCTTTTGAGGTAATTGGATGTCCGGCTGGAAAACCTCCCCGCCTTCCCTGGCGCCTGTTTTTACCCAGCCATCGATCGTATCCCACTGCGTCTTGTCCACAATGGCGCCCATATCTATGCACTTATCGAGTGGGTCTCCCACGCGCATATGCTCCATGCGAGCTTTTAATTTGTGGATGAATTTCCCGGCGACATTTTCCTGAACGAGCAGGCGCGAACCGGCGCAGCATACCTGTCCTTGATTGAACCAGATCGCATCCACCACCCCTTCAACGGCTCCGTCCAGGTCGGCATCTTCAAATACCACGAAGGGAGACTTGCCACCCAATTCCAGCGACAGCTTCTTGCCGGAACCAGCCGTTTGCCGTCGCAGCGTTCGGCCTACATCAGTGGAACCGGTGAAAGCGATCTTATCCACGTCGGAGTGAGTGACGATCATCGAACCCGCGCTGCTGCTGCCGGTTATGACATTAACCACGCCTGGCGGCAAGCCGGCCTCCGCTACGATCTCGGCAAACAACAGCGCGCTCAAGCGTGTGTAGGAAGCCGGTTTTAGCACAACCGTGTTTCCCATGGCAATTGCCGGCGCGATCTTCCAGGCAAGCATCAATAACGGGAAGTTCCAGGGGATGATCTGCCCCACAACACCGACAGGTTGATAATCGCGCAGTTCGGTTTCCATCAACTGCGCCCAGCCGGCATAATAATAAAAGTGACGTGCCAGCAAAGGCACATCAATGTCGCGTGATTCGCGAATGGGTTTGCCGTTATCGAGCGATTCGAGAACAGCCAGGAGGCGGTGATGCTTCTGAATATCCCGTGCAATGGCATAAAGATAACGGGCGCGGACAACACCAGGTGTTTTACTCCAGGTTTCGAAGGCTGCGCGCGCCGCGCTTACCGCCGCGTCCACTTCTTTTTGACCTGCCTGTACCGTCTCACCCAGCAGTTCCCCATCAGCAGGGTTATATGAGGGATAGTATTTTGCGCCCTTGGGGTGCACCCATTGATTATTGATGAACAAGCCAAACTTGCGTCCATGTTCATCCAGCCAGGCTTGGACGGCTGCCGGCGATTCGGGCGCCGGGCCATATTCCATTGTTTTAAATATTTCGAGTAGTGTGCTCATGGCTAACTCCAGGTTCAACGATCCTTGCGAGCCGGTCTTACGCTAAGCAGAAAAGATTCCTCGATAAGAAATTCCAGTTTACAAGTGATTCCTTCACAAGCTCGCACAGTGCCACACTTTTCATCCCATTGGCATGTGATGGCGTGCGGCGTAGTGACCGGTAAGATAGTGATACAACTGCCGCTCGAGATCGTTCAACAGGCTGCTGGCGCCGATGCGAAACAGGTTCGGCATCAGCCACTCGCTGCCTAATTCTTCTTTCATCAATGATTGCCACGCCATAGCCTGCTTGGCTGTGCCGATGCCGCCAGCCGGCTTGAAACCGACCTTGAACCCCGTCCGTTCCAGGTAATCACGGATGGCACGCGTCATAACAAGGCTGAATTCCAGGGTGGCGTTGACCGTTTCCTTGCCGGTCGAAGTCTTAATGAAGTCCGAGCCGGCCATCATGGCCACCAGGCTGGCCTGATAGACCTGCTTGAGCGTACCCAGGTCGCCGGTGGCAAGGATCGTCTTCATATGGGCTGAGTCGCCGCAGGTTTGGCGGAATTGTTTGAGCTCATCATATAGCGATTTCCAATCGCCTGTCAAAACATGGCTGCGCGAAATAACCACGTCAATCTCACGCGCACCCGATTCAATCGCTTGTTCGATCTCGCCGATGCGCTGGGGCATGGGGATCTGCCCGGCGGGAAAACCCGTTGCAACAGAGGCTACCGGAACATCCGACCCACGCAGCGCTTCGACCGCATCCTTGACTCGGCTTGGATAAACACAAACCGCGCCGACCGTTATCTTCTCGCCCTGATTTCCATCAAAACCGAGTCGTATTAACATATCGGGCCGAATGGGCTGTTTGGCCTTGGCGCACAGGCGTTTGATGCGGCCGGGTGTATCGTCGCCGGCCAGTGTGGTCAAATCGATGCAGGTGACAGCGCGTACGAGCCAGGCAGCTTGCCAGTCTTTCTTGATCGAGCGCCGTTTTGGCAGAGTCTCAACACGCCGCTCCACTGCGCTGCGGTTGACGTGCGCGCCCATCACCCAATCCAAGTCCAGGGGCATTCCGGGATTGCGGTTATTTGAGGAAGTCATGGGTTTACCTTGTCTTATCTAAGGCCGTGAGCACAGGAATCGTCTTCTAGTTCTGTTGTTAATATATCACAATGCGGATGTTGGTTGCGGGTCTGGAGCGGATGGGTCGAGGCGACATGTTATACAAGGCTTTGGCAATAAGTTGAGCCTTGTTTTATTTACGATAAAGATGACTGCTTATTTGTGACCGCTCCCGGGGAGGGAAATCGGGTCAAAAAAGCCCATATGGAAGGGCTCTTTTTCAGGTTTGTACCAGCAAGCGAAAGGTGTAACCTTGAAGCGCAAGCAGAAGAACCGGTAAGCTCTGGCGCAATCTCACGTAAATCCTGGGTCAAGGACAAATTCATCGAACATGGACACTTACAAGATGCCTTCTCCATACCACGCCGATGATCCAACAGTTGATGAGTTCTCCGCTGCAGGGGGAGTGAACTTTTATTTCACTTTCGCTTTCCAACCTATTGTAGATGCTTCCACGCGAAAGATCATATCATTCGAAGCGTTAGTCCGGGGACCCTCCGGGGAGCTCTCCGCGGAAGTGTTCGCCAGGGTACCCAGGGAAAACCTATACCGCTTCGATCAGGCGTGCCGCTCGAAAGCCATCCATATGGCAAGACGATTAAACATACGTACCAGACTCAACATCAACCTATTCCCGAACTCCATCCACCGGACGGGGTTGAATATTCGCGCGACTCTTCAGGCTTCCATGAAGGAAGGTTTTCCAATAGAGAATATCATCTTCGAGATCAGCGAAGCCGAAAAAGTGGAAAATTACCCGCGCATCATCGAAGTCTTCAAAGCGTATCAGGAATACGGCTTCCGGACCGCCATCGATGACTTCGGGACCGGCTATTCGGGATTGAGAATGCTGGCTGAATATCAGCCTAACTACATCAAACTCGATCGACACCTGATTGCCGATATACACGAGGATAATATCAAGCAGACCATTGTCAAAGGGGTCGGAACCATCTGCAAGCAATTATCGATAGAACTAATGGCAGAGGGTGTCGAAATCGCAGAAGAGTATCAATGGCTGCGCGAAGCGGGGATCAATTTATTCCAGGGATTTTATTTTGCCAGGCCGTCTTTCGAGGCGCGTACCGACATTCATCCAAAATTATTCTGAAAAAGTCCTGATTCAAAACTCACCAGCCCTGGACCTATGCTACCTGATTTAACAAGAGGCCCGATTGAGAAAATCTCAATCGGGCCTCTTCCTCTACCAACCAGACCTGAATGCAGGCGGAAGACACAAGCTTATAACGATATAAGACTACGAAAAGAAAGTCGAAATACGCTCAGCGATTCCGCTCGCTGCGCACAAAGATGAACGTCCCAATGACCAGAAAAACGAGAAAAGCAGCGATCATGACGATCAGATTGAGAACAGGTTCTGCCAATACAACCTTGGGATAATCCAGCTCTCCAAGATAGAAGACCCCGCGCGTAAGGTCCACTGCATATCGCATGGGTGAGATTCTGGACAAGACATCCAGATAAAGAGGCAAGACCTTGATCGGATTGAAAACGCCGGCCAGAAAAAACTGCGGTAGCATGATGAAGGGGAAAATCTGGTCGGCCGTCCTCCGGCTGGGCAGGTTGGATAGAATGATCACGCCAAACGCTGCCGCGAACAAGCAGACTATCACACCAACCACCATAAGACCGATAACCTGACTCAACGAGAACCGTACACCGGCCACCAAACCAAAAACAAGGATTCCAACCCCCTGCACAAGTGCGACCAGGGTTTCGCCGACTATCTTTCCCAGGATGATCGAGTAGCGCGAAATGGGCGAGATGAAGATCTCCTGGCTAAAATCATTCTCGCGATCGTCAATGAGGGAAACAATGCCCATGGCTGCCGATTGGAACAGCGTCTGGGCGAACACACCTGTGAATACAAAGGTCAAGAAGTTGTACCCGAAGCCGTTACCCAAGTTGGACTGCATGCTCCCGCCCAAAATAGCAATGAACAACAATGGAAAGATCAAACTGGAGATCAGCCGTGCGGGATCGCGCAGCAGTTTCAACAGATCTCGATATGCAATGGTCAGGATTGCGTAAACTTCTCTCATGCGTGCTCCATGATTTCAAGATAAGCGTCTTCGAGGGTAGGTATGTGTGTTTTTACAAGCGTTAATGGAGTATCGATCGCCTTTATGATCTGTTGGGCGCTGCTCTCGGTCAGGCTGATCTTGAATAAGGGTGTTTCGGAAAACTCAATGCCCCTGCGTTTCAGCTCTGCTCGCAGCTGCCCGCGATTCTCGGCATCGATCAATAAGTAATGTTCGATCAAATTCGCCTTTACCTGCTGCGGTGAACCGAACGATAGGATCCGCCCCTGGTTGATCATGCAGATCTTATCCGCTTCTTCGGCCTCTTCCAAATAATGCGTGGTGAGGAAAATCGTCGTGCCGCTCTCATACCGCACTTTACCGAGATATTCCCATAAATTTCGGCGGCT
>JBGQIO010000262.1:0-5306 GCA_041498515.1 Anaerolineae bacterium | reverse complement strand
ACCAGTATGAGCTTCTTTCTGTCGCTGGCAATGAACTCGACCAGGCCCAGATCGCGATGCCGGCGCAGGCCGAGGATGGCACCCGGCATCGGCATGGGAGGCAGGCTCAGCGGCTGAGCAAGATCCCGCATGGAACGCACCCACTCAATGTCCGTGAGCGGGATATCTTCATCACGTAAACCCCAACGCAGCTCGAGGCTGTCGCGGTCAAGGATGTATTTCGCACGAAACAGCGCGTAAGCTCGATAACCTAACAAGGGGATGGGCGCAAAGCCGATTAAGCCTACGAGCAAATAAACGACAAAGTTCAGCCCGCCTCCAGCCCGCAATAGATTAAAGAAACCCCAGCCCGCCGCAACCGCCAATAAAACGAGCAGGATTCCATGCAGGATGAGTCCACTGCGCTTGGATGGAGGAAAAAAACCGGTTTTCATATCGATATAACTGTTAATCTTGTGAAGTCAGTTAATAAGATGCTATTAGAACATTTGGAGTTTCGGATTAATCACAGATAAACCCCTTAAGTGAATTGGGGCGCGACGGCAATGATTTTTGAGCGCGTTCACCTTTGATAATTTGCTTTTTGACCTTTACCGGGTTAACGTTTAACTCCACCGATTTAGGTGGCCTTGGAATTCGTTAACTCGTCCCGGAGCGCGGCGCAGACTGCTTCCACTTGTTGCTCCGCCATCACGCCTGAGAACGGCAGGGCAAGGCCGCGCCGGCCCAGGTCCTCCGTAACAGGAAAATCGCCCTCACGATATCCAAAGCGCTCGCTCATATAAGGCTGCAAATGGATTGGCAGAAAATAAGGGCGGACAGGAATACCGCGGGCGTCCAATCGTTTCGCAAGGGCATCGCGATCGACCTTTACATCGAAACGAACCACGTACACAAACCAGGACATACGCGTGGTGAACGGTTCGATCACGGGCGGCTCCACGCCGGGAATCTCACTCAGGCGTTCCGCGTACCATCCGGCAACCTGATCGCGTTTATTCAATAACTCGTCGAGGCGCCCCATCTGCACGACGCCCAACGCGGCAGACATCTCATCGAGCCGATAGTTGTAACCGAGATAGGTATGCTGCAGCCAGGTATCACCGGGCGCGCGTCCCTGGTTCCGAAGGGCGCGCATCAAATCCGCCGCCTTGTCATCCCCGGTGATCACCACGCCGCCTTCGCCCGTCGTGATCTGCTTGTTCGGATAGAATGCAAACACGGCATAATCGCCGAACGTGCCCGCCGGCTTGCCGTTATATTCCGCGCCCAAGGCCTCGCATGAATCTTCGATCATCTTGATCCCATATTCATCAGCCAGTTTGCGGATCGGATCGAGGTCTGCCGGCTGGCCGAAGACATCCACCGGCAATATGGCTTTCAAAGTCCGTTTCGTTCCCAAGCCTTTTCCGGGCAGCCACCGTTCGGCCTTCTTCCCGCCTTCGGTCAAGTCACAAACCGCCTGCGCGGCAAGCTGAGGGTCAATGTTTCCCGTTTTGGGATTCACGTCCACGAACACGGGAACCGCATTCTCATATAACATCACATTGGCCGAGGCCACGAATGAGAACGGCGTGGTGACCACCAGGTCATCCGGTCCGATGCCCGCGGCGCGGACGCAGAGATGCAAGCCCGAGGTACCCGACGAAACTCCTACCGCGTGTTTTGCACCGGTTAAGACCCGGAACGATTTTTCAAAATCAAGGATCCAATGGCCCATGCTCAGGTTGGGCGTGTTGAGGACATTTTGAACCGCCTGACGTTCAACTTCGGTCAGGTCCGGAGAGCTCATTGGGATGTGCATTGTCATTTGGTTATCTTTAACAAGGATCGAATGGTGTGGGCTATGTCACCTGGAGGCACGAGTTGATTTTCCGTGCCATTGCGCAGCTTTAATTCTACCATTCCCTCTTTCAGGTTTTTCTCCCCCACCGTCAGCCGGATGGGACAGCCGATCAAATCTGCATCGTTGAATTTGACGCCGGCACGCTCGGCACGGTCATCGAACAAGACCGTGATATTCGCAAATTGCAAGACCGTATAAAGTTCTTCAGCGCTTGCCCGGGTGTCTGTTCCTTTGCCCGGCAACTGCATGAGATAAACGTCAAACGGCGCGGCAAATGTGGGTAAGGTCAGGCCCTTGTCGTCGTGGTGGACCTCGGCCAGGGCATCGAGGATATCTTCGAACCAAAAGCCGGATCTGTCGAACAAAACTTCGGCCTGTTCGGCGATAAGCCCAGCACCACAATTCGGGCAGGGATACCCGGCGTTGGCGATCACTATATCGGCAGCGACCTTGGCCTTATAGTCACGCCCGTAATTTGTGTTCTTCAAGTGATAGCCCGATTCATTGGCCCCGGCAACCAGGTTGTAAGATTGTGGTATCAGGTCATCCACAACGATCAACGAATTTTTGAGGCCGATCGGAGACGCGTATCCAGCTACAGCGCCTGACCTTGCGATTTCTTCTGCGGTTGCCGCGCGTACATCACCGACAACTTTTTTCAATTTCTCTTCGCTCAGCTGCATATCGCCGCGCACGGCAACAAAAATGAATTTGCCATCCGATGGGCGCGTAAACATCAACGCTTTAGCGGTCTTTTCTTTGGGGATGCCGAGAAAACCTGCCAGCGACTCAATGGTATTGCAATCGGGTGTCGCGACTTTTTCGATCGGCAGGGCAGCTTCGGTGGGCAGAGCCTGCTTTTTGAAACGGGCGGTTTCGCGCCGGTTAGCATATTGGCAGGCCGGGCAACGCAGGATCTCAAACTCGCCCGTCGGGATCAAGAAATAGACTTCACTTTCTTCCGATCGAAACACAGGTAGGCCGAGTTCCACGAATAAGTCCGAGCTTGCTTTTGCCAGCTCCTCTAATCGGGATAAAGCCTGCTCACCCAACAGGGTCGGGTCGCCAGCGCGCGTCATATAACCTGCCCTTACGAGGAAAGCAAAGCCTTCCGTCCGTGAATTGGACGGGGCTTGTCGCAGTGTTTCAATTTTCAGGTCGTGGTATCTCATTTTCGTAAAAAGACCCCAAAGGTCACGGAGGCCTTTAGGGTCTGCTCCCGGTTATGTCGCATTTTTCTTTTTCCTCACAACGGTAGTGCCCCCTGCCGCTTTCGGCGGAGGCGGCGCCGGAGCAGGCTGCTGGGAAATGGATTCAGCCACGGCCGCTTCGGTCTGGGTGGTCTCAGGGACCGGCTCGATGTTCAGATCCACCGACTCTTCCATGCGTATCTGGCCGCGCAGAAATGCGCCTTCGTCCGTCACAAAGGCTGTGGTGACCACGTCGCCCCAAACGCGACCGGTGCCGCGGATCTCCAACTTTTGGGTGGTGATATTGCCGCGCACCGCACCCGCCACGATGACGGTATTGGCGCGCACGTTTTCACAGGTGACCCGTCCGGTCTCGCCGACGACCAGCATGCCGCGCAAGGCAATCTCGCCTTCGAAGGCGCCCTCGATGCGGACACCGCCCGAGCCGCTGATGGCCCCGTGCCAGATCACACCCGACCCCAGCACGGAGGTGATGCGCTCAACGGCTTGAATGGACGAAGCAGTCTCGGTTGTAGCAGGATTACGTTTAAACATGTAATTATAATTTTACCTTAGAAACAAAAAGGGCGGACGCACTGTCCGCCCGTTGATTAATATACTACTTTTGCTTATCAATTGCTCTCTTTGGCGTCTATATTCATCTGCACGCCGACCGCGTTGAAGCCCGAGTCAACGTACAGTACCTCACCCGTGATACGAGCGGAGAGGTCCGAAGCCAGGAACACCGCGGCGTTACCCACATCCTCGATGGTAATGTTCTCGCGCAGCGGAGAGACGTCCGCGAATTGCTTGTACATATCACGGAAGCCGGCTACTCCCGCAGCAGCCAGCGTTCGGATCGGTCCGGCCGAGATCGCGTTGACCCGGATCTTCTCCGGGCCGAGGTCGTAAGCCAGGTAACGTGTGCTGGATTCCAGGGCAGCCTTGGCGACGCCCATGACATTATAGTGCGGGGCGACCTTTACCGAACCGTAATAGGTCATGCAGAGCAGCGAACCCCCCGGTCGCAGCACCGGACGAAATGCTTTGGCGAGCGCCACAAACGAAAATACGCTGATATCCATGGCGTTCTTAAAACCTTCGCGGCTGGTGTTGTAGTAGGGACCGCTCAGTTCATCGCGGCCCGCGAACGCAATCGAATGCACCACCACGTCTACCTGACCAAAATCCTGTTTGGCTTTTTCGGCGATGGCGGTAATGTGCTCGTCCTTCGTTACGTCGCATTCCTCCACCCATTTACAGTCGATCTGTTCGGCCAGCGGTCTTACTCGCCGTTCCAGAGCCTCGCCTGCATAACTGATACCGATCTTCGCGCCTTCCCGATGCATGGCCTGCGTGATACCCCAGGCAATCGACCGCTCATTCGCCAGTCCGAAAATCAACGCGGTTTTACCTTCAAGTAAACCCATAGCTCCTCCAAAAAAAGAAAGTAGGTAAAAGAGAGCGGGCGGCCGGTCAACTAATTACCGGTCTCCACTCTCCAACCATCGACTAAAAAACGCCAGGGCTTGGACTTCCACGGCTCCGGTACAGTATTTAAACCCACGCGCGGGCCTTTCGTCACGAGAGGATCGCGGACATTTTGACCTGCTTCGATCCATAAACCTGAACCGGTCTGCGTCAAATCAACGCCGTTCTCGCTTTTAGTGATCCCCAGGGCTTGGGTAAGTTTGCCAGGACCAAAGGTATCGCGTCCATTCCGCCGTGCAGATATGACCTCTGCACCTTCGATTGGCTGGATCGCTCTCAGGAGCACCGCTGCGGGATATCCCTCGCGCTGCGTGACGACGTTCAACATCCAATGATTGCCGTACGTGAAATAAACATACGCATGTCCGGGAGGACCAAACATAACGGCCGTGCGCGCTGTCCGCCCGGCTTTGGCATGACATCCCAAATCATTCTCACCGATGTAAGCCTCGGTCTCGGTGATGATGCCGACCAATCTTTGCCTGTCCAGGATCCGGATCAATCGTGCACCGATCAGTTCGCGTGCAACTTTCAGCGTTGGACGGTTATAAAATTCACGCAGCAGGATCATTATGGATCAAGAGTTTGAAAGTTTTCATCGTCTGGGTGACATTCAAATATTCCAGCCTGAAAAACGCAACAGAACCGATGAGTACAATTAGGGAGTATCCTTATTTTGTGGGAACTTATTTAAATTTTGGATCCCGTTGAAGGGTGAGGCGCAGCCCATCGTCCAGTTTGATGGAAGGACGATAACCCAGCTTCTCATGAGCAAGTTT
>JBGQIO010000261.1:0-5306 GCA_041498515.1 Anaerolineae bacterium | reverse complement strand
GGAAGACTAACTTCAAAAAAATTATGGAAATGCTCACCCCATATCAGGATCGCTTGATCTTGCCTTCGCCTACTCCAAATTCCGATCCCTCCTGGTTCGGCTTTGTCATCACCGTTCGGGCGGACGCGGGTTTTACGCGTAACGACTTCGTCCGCTTTTTGGAAATCAACCGCATTGAAACACGCAACTTGTTCAGTGGAAACCTGCTGCGCCAGCCTGCTTTCAAGGATATCGAACACCGCGTAGTAGGCACTCTCACAAACACAGACATTATCACGGAACGCACCTTTTTTATTGGCGTTTATCCCGGGATCGTAGATGATCACCTTGATTATATGGCCGCGGTTTTCAAGCGTTTTATGGATGGAGAAAGAGCAAACTGATGCCGCAGAAATTGTATTGCAAGGTGGCAGAGGTCATGGACCATGGGGATGGCGTCTACAGTATTATTCTGAAGCCTAACTCGCCCGCGCCACGCTTCCTTCCAGGTCAATTCTTGCATCTTGCATTGGATCCGTATTCTTCGGGCGATTTTTGGCCTGAATCACGGGTCTTTTCAATTGCCAGTTCTCCAACGGATCGTAATTATTTGCGCATTACTTATGCCGTAAAAGGGGTGTTCACTCACCGTATGGAATCTGAACTGCATTGCGGAAGTGAAGTGTGGGTAAAACTTCCTTACGGTGAATTTACCGTTAATACAAGATCTGATGTGTGTCTGCTCGCGGGTGGCACCGGAGTCACTGCGTTTACAGCCTTCCTTTCCAACCTAACGGCGGACTATCCGAATCCGATCTATTTGTTTTATGGAGCCCGACGGACTGATTTATTGGTCTATCGCACGTTGATTGAGTCCGCAGCGGAACTGTGTTCCAAACTACGCCGGTATTATTTTATCGAGGCGGGTCAGCAGACAGGCTTTATCGAGGGCCGGATTAATCTTGATGAAGTTTGGAAGATCATTCCCTATCCTCAAAAAGTAACATTTTATCTGTCGGGACCGCCCGTCATGCTCAATATTCTTTCTGCTGATTTGGCCGAACGCGCTATCCCGGTGGAACATATCCTGATGGATGCTTGGGAATAATTGATGTGGAAAATCGCCTCGCTGCTGACCTGAACCATATCCTTGACCATACCCGGGAGCTCTGGGATGAATTGCGCGGACAGCGTATTTTTATCACCGGTGGGACAGGCTTTTTCGGCTGTTGGTTATTGGAGAGTTTCATTTGGGCAAATGACAGGTTGAACCTCAATTGCCAGGCTACCGTGTTAACACGCTCTCCTTCGGCTTTTAAAGTTAAAGAGCCTCATCTTGCTGGGAACGAAGCTATCTCTCTTATTGAGGGCGATATCTGCACTTTTGAATTTCCCACTGGAAAGTTCTCTCACGTTATCCATGCCGCGACAGAATCCAGCACAAAACTCAATGATGAGAATCCGTTACTACTGCTTGATGCTATTGTAAACGGTACCCGCCATACCCTTGATTTTTCGATAAATAGCAGCGCTAGAAAATTCCTGCTTACCAGTTCAGGCGCGGTCTATGGTAAACAACCCCCTGAAATGACCCACATTCCGGAGGACTTCACAGGAGCGCCGGATCCGCTCGTTCCGCATTCCGCCTACGGCGAAGGTAAGAGAATGGCAGAACAACTCTCTGCGCTTTATGCAAATTCTTCGTTCGAAACAAAGATAGCTCGTTGCTTTGCCTTCGTTGGGCCATATCTCCCTTCGGATGTCCATTTCGCAATTGGGAATTTCATCCGGGACGGATTGAACGGCGGGCCAATCATCGTAAAAGGAGACGGCACACCTTATCGCTCCTATCTTTACGCGGCAGATTTAGCGATCTGGCTTTGGACAATATTGTTAAAAGGCCAATCAATTCGACCGTACAACGTTGGAAGCGATAAAGAATTATCAATAGGGGAATTGGCCGACCGTGTCGCCGGTGAATTTATTCCAAGTATTCGAATAGAAAGAAGGGGGGTTTCAAATCCTCGAAATCCCACGGAGCGTTATGTCCCTTCGATACAAAGGTCAAAATCTGAATTAGGATTATTTCCATTAGTAGATTTGAATAGAGCCATCAAGAAGACGATTCTTTTCCAAGAATCCCAATACCAAGGAGAACATAATGGCTGAAATAAAACTTGGCGATCAATGGGTCGGAGACAACCACCCTTGTTACATAATTGCGGAGATCGGCATTAATCATAATGGAAATATCGATATCGCGAAGAAACTGATCGATGTCGCAGCAATCGCCGGATGTAATGCTGTTAAATTTCAGAAACGGACAATTGAAGTTGTATATTCCTCGGAAGAACTTACCGCACCACGAGATAGTCCTTTTGGCACAACGAATGGCGATTTAAAGAATGCCTTGGAGTTCGGTCAGCTGGATTATGAAGAAATTGATCGTTATTGCAAAATGAAAAATATTCCCTGGCTGGCTTCCTGCTGGGATGAAGAATCTGTAGATTTTATCGAACAATTTAATTGCCCTTGTTATAAGATTGCATCCGCGTCTTTGACTGATGATAAATTATTACGTCATACTCGTGCAAAAGGCAAACCGGTTCTTCTATCTACCGGTATGAGTACTTTGGAACAAATCGACCATGCCGTTGAAATACTGGGAAAAAACGATTTACTGATCATGCACGCTTGCAGCACGTATCCTGCGTATTATGAAGAATTGAATTTGCGTGTTATTCCGGTATTAAAGCAGCGCTATGGGGTACCCATCGGTTATTCCGGTCACGAAACCGGATTGCCATCGACATCCGCCGCGTTAGTATTAGGAGCTTGCGTGATCGAGCGTCATATAACGCTGGACCGATCTATGTGGGGCTCCGACCAGGCTGCCTCGCTCGAGCCAAATGGGCTTATCCGCCTGGTTCGGGATATTCGGTTGATCGAAACATCAATGGGTAATGGTATAAAAACCGTATTTGAGCGTGAAATGCCCATTATGAAAAAGCTTAGGCGAGTCGACAGTATGAACGGTAGAAAATAAAGTGTTGGAGATATGGAGTTGACTGTAAAACTTTCAGATTACGTTTTTCAGTTTGTTGCCAACTTGGGTGTAAAGCACGTATTTATGTTACCTGGAGGGGGCGCAATGCATTTGAATGATTCGGTGGGTCGATGCCAGGGGATTGAATATGTATGCAATCTTCACGAACAAGCAGCGACTATCGCAGCGGAAGCCTATGCACGAGTTACAAATAATCTCGGTGTTGCATTAGTTACTACCGGGCCAGGAGGGACAAATGGTATTACAGGAGTAGCTGGAGCTTGGCTTGAGTCTACACCGTGTCTTATTATTTCCGGCCAGGTGAAACGAGCCGATATGAAGGGAACTCTTGGGGTGAGACAATTGGGACCTCAGGAACTAGATATTGTATCAATTGTAAAATCCATTACCAAGTATGCTGTTACCGTGACCGACCCTTTAACTATCCGCTATCACCTCGAAAAAGCAATAACATTAGCAACAACCGGTAGAAAGGGGCCAGTTTGGATTGATATTCCGCTCGATGTTCAGGCTGCACTCATCGACCCAAGCCAGTTGGTGTCATTTAATCCGAAAGAAATCGATATTGACTGTGATAGCCACGATTTATTGCTAGACAGAGTAAGAGAGACGATAAAATTCCTCGATCTGGCAGAGCGCCCGGTTCTATTAGTAGGCAATGGTACCCGACTATCGGGCTCACAAGAACTTATTCTACAATTAGTGGATCGTCTAGGGATTCCGGTATTAACAACATGGATGGGCCTTGACCTTATATCGGATGAAGCCTCATTATTCTTTGGCAAACCGGGTACTGTAGCTGCGCGCGGTGCAAATTTCATTATACAAAATTGTGATTTTTTGCTTTCGATTGGCGCACGTTTGGATTTCGCAGTTACAGGCTTTGACCAGACGAAATTCGCACGGGCAGCAAAAAAAATTGTCGTCGATATAGATCGTCATGAAATATCCAAACTAAAGATGACAATTGATGTACCTGTATGTGCCGATGCCAAAGACTTTATACAGGAACTCCTCGATAATATCAATCTGATAAAACCCCGTAATCGAAGTCAATGGTTATATCGTTGCAAAGAATGGAAGGATAAATACCCTGTTTTCACTCCGGAATTCCGGCATCAGGACCAGCCTGTTAACACTTATATGTTTACTTCTGTTTTGGCTGACGAATTATCCAAAGACGATTTGATAATACCAGGTAGTTCCGGAGCAGACATCGACGTTTTCTGGCTATCAATAAAGGTTAAAGCTGGACAGCGTTTATTCAGTACCGGTGGGTTAGGCGCAATGGGTTTTGGTATACCCGCAGGTATCGGCGGATGCTTAGCAAGCGGTCGTAAACGTACGATCGTTGTCGATGGCGATGGAGGCTTTCAACTGAATATACAAGAACTCGAGACGATATCGCGATTAGAACTTCCCATAAAATTCTTTGTTATTAATAATCAAGGGTACGCTTCAATCCGGGCATCACAGCGAAATCACTTCAGCGGACATCTGGTTGGATGCGATCCTTCGAGCAAATTAACGCTTCCCGATACTATCAAGATAGCGAACGCGTACGGGATTCGATCCAAAAAAATCATCTCTCACATTAATATGAAGGAAAATATTCGAGAAGTTCTACAAATGCCTGGACCCACAATTTGTGAAATAGTCACTGATCCTGACCATCCGATTGGGCCTCGTGTTTCATCTCACATTCAACCCGACGGTTCAATGGTATCACGGCCGTTAGAAGATCTATGGCCATTCCTCGATCGGAAAGAGTTACTCTCGAACATGATCATCCCCCTCCTGGATGAATCAGAATAAAAAAAGGTCGATTAATCGTCTAGTTGGAGTAACGAATGGCAAAAATTGGAATTATGCAGGGACGGCTGGTCCCACCTGCTGAAAACCGAATTCAATGCTTTCCACGCGATACCTGGGAACATGAATTCGCACTTGCTGCAAAGGCGAACTTGTCTTGCATCGAGTGGATCTATGATCAATATGGCGCAGATGTAAATCCACTAGCGACTGATGATGGAATAAAAAAGATAAAATCATTGTCCATGGACTATGACGTTCCGGTACGCTCCCTTTGCGCAGATTATTTTATGGACAAGCCTCTGGTCCGGGCGGTTAAATTGGAAGTGGAGGACCGACTCTTATCTCTCGAATGGCTTATGCATCGTTGTGAATTAGCTGGCATGAACCGAATTGTTTTACCTTTTGTCGATGCATCTCGAATCGAAACCCAATCTGAATTTGACAG
>JBGQIO010000260.1:0-5317 GCA_041498515.1 Anaerolineae bacterium | reverse complement strand
CATTATTGGTGCTTGCCAGCGTATGCCTGGCTTATTTCTTCCTGAGAAGGGAAAAGGTTGATGGGCAGGACGCGCGAGGCGATCAAACCCAGGCTGCCTGGCAGACGCAAGCCATCTGGATCGGACTGATCGGTGTGGTTATGGGGGTATTACCCGTCATCATGGCCAATCGCTACGTCGACTTTCAAAGTTATTCACATTATGCCTTGCCGGCCTCCCTGGCAGCTGCGGTGCTGATCGTAGGGTTGATCTATTCACTGAGTTCGAGTCGGCTGCGCCTTATCTCGATTTTGGCTGTAATAGTATTCGCTGTGCTAACTCATTTCACTTATTCAAATCAAGTCGTCAATGAAGAAAAAATAATAAATGAATTCTGGCAGCAAGTCGCCTGGCGGGCGCCGGGAATACAACAGGGGACGACATTGTTCGTAAATTATCCCGGAATCAATTATGGAGATAATAATGACGCTGTCGATGGACCCGCCAACTTCATTTACTATCCCGAACGGACCAATCAGATCCCGGTTACTTACCAGCTTTTTGCCCTGCCCCAGACAAGCTCCACCACGAATGAGGTCCTCGCGGGAAAAAATAGAAGCGACGGATATCGAACTCATATTGCAACCGTTAATTTCGCACAATTTCTGGTAATGAGCCAGCCTTCCAGCAATGCCTGCGTCCACGTAATGGACCCGCGCTGGCCTTTGTTTTCCAGCAGCGAACCTGACCAGGTATTATTGATCGGAGGTCATTCAAATATTAACAGCATCCTGCCAGGTCAAACATCCCCGAAACCGGCACAATTTATTTTTGGCCCTGAGCCCGCTCACCAGTGGTGCTTTTATTTTGAAAAGGCAGATTTAGCCCTTCAAACCGGCGACTGGCAGAAAGTTGCTGAACTGGGGAATGAAGCAGCCAAGGCAGGTCTGCATCCGGAAGAAAGTGTCGAATGGATACCTTTTTTGCAGGCTTATGCTTATTTGGGTGATGTCCAGTCTTTCAACGGTACTGCCCACAGAATCAATGGTGATCCATACGCAAAATCGGAAGCATGCCACACTTTGACAAGCATGCAGAAATCCGGTTTTGCTTTTAGTTCGGTTATCCAGACACAAACGAATAATCTGCTTTGCAACTAGGGCTGGTTCGCCCACTAGAACTCTATGGGGAAGTGGTCGGTTTAACGCCTTGTATCTTTCCAGCTATAAACTTTCAATAAATAGGCGCAGGATAATTACCAGCAACAGGATCGTTAATACACAGAAGAGGAGGCCTGCCAACCACCATCCCATAATGCTGGTAAGGAGGGTCAATAAAACCGTTATGCCAAGAGTTTTCACAGCCCGGCGCAGGTTTAAAGAATTATCGAACTTCATGCTGGCGGCATTTTCCCAAAGGCCGTGACCGATCCCAATACCCATTAAACTGACTGCCAGGGCTAAATTGAATACCTGTCCACCGGTCGGGCCAGCGAGATTGAGCACAATGATCCCGCAAGTAACCTCCCGAGTAGTGAAACCCGCGACGGGCAATACATCCATATTGATAAAAATGAAAAAGCCAAGGTCGATATCGTTGGCATCCACCTTCCACCGGATTCTTTTCGAGGTATGCGCTGGCACCGAGAGCTGACCCTCGAATTTCCGCATGGAGGTTTGTCCGCTAATTGTCACTTCGTAGTAGGGTTCAATTTCCTGGTCACTTGGATTATCGAAGCTGGCGGTTACAGTACCGGTTTCTGAACGGGTCATTAACATGGGACAATCCAATCCATTGAAGGATGGATATCCGGCTCCAGTGTAATAATAGGAAATTCCCTCGAAAGCACCCCATATGGCGGCAAGAGAAAGTACAAGACCGAGAATAACTCCGATGAAAAAGATGACACCGCCGAGCGTCTGTACTGATTTAGTCTGCATGGTGAGTCAGCTCGATCTCTTTTGTCCGGGAACAAAAATGATTATAACCGCCGAAGTGTGAGTGCTCTCGCTCTACCGAACATGTAGCTTCTTGCCCTCCCGAATCCATCTCGAGAAACCTAAATTAAAAAAAATTTAGAGTCACTTGTTTTAGCCGTAATTTAAATCCGAAATCCGACTCACCAGTACACCTATATGAAGACTTCAGTGTTAAGCCCCATAGTATCAAAGAGGAAATCATGTCATCCAATCACGTGTACAGCCTGACGGTCCAACTCATCCGTTTATATGTCCGTCTTATGTTCAAGCTTGATATTCGATTCCGCAGCCAAATGCCTGCCGGACCGAAGCTATTTGTTGCAAATCACCCGAGTGCCAGCGATCCATTTCTCATCCACCTGGTTACGTCAAAACACCTAAGCGTTTTGGTCAGCGGCAATGCCTTTGAAATGCCGTTGTTCGGACATTTTCTACATCACTGCCGCCAAATCTCCGTGATCCCGGGGCAGGGCAGGGAAGCTTTGAATCAAGCAGAGCAGCGCCTCCACTCGGGACAGTCGGTTGGTATCTTTCCCGAGGGGCTGGTCAGTCCGCGCGAAGGAGGCTATCATGCACCGCGCAGCGGCGCAGCGCGCCTGGCATTAAAGACAAGAGTGCCGGTAATTCCGGTTGGGATTTATCTGCCGCGCGACCGAAATCTATATATCACCTCCAATCTGAGCGGTAAACATACTGCGGCCTACTGGTATTTACACGGTCCATATGGGATGACGATCGGCGAGCCAATGCAATTCAGCGGCGAAACCGAAGACCAAAGCCTGGTCGGTTCAGTGACTGCCCGGCTCATGGAAAGGATCCATGAGCTGGCCGAGGAGAGCGAACAGCGCGTATGTTTTATGCTCCCCGGCGTGCAAATGCCTGCGATCTAGAAAAAAACTTCCCGTAATATTGATGGAAGTTTTTTGTGTCTACTTGTGGTGATTCCGCTTCGCGTCCCCCTTTCGTCCCACGCCCCGCTGCGCGGGATCTTCGATCGCAAAGAACAGCGGATCTCCGACTTTCAGCCTGGGACGAAAGATACCGAGCAGAAAGAACACTGCACCTTCGGAAAAATGGACGTGTGCAAGGCGAGCGCCTTGCACACGTCCATTTTTTTCGGGTACTTCATGCCTGAGTTGTGAGTAGATACAGTTTTTTTTATTGGCGTTACAAATTGTGGTGTGGCTATTAATATGTTTTCCCCGGAATCGCTTGTATGGAATGAAAGATACCCAACAGCGAGCGCTTATTTGAGAGAATCTCCAAGCCCGCCTCTTTAACCAATTCATGTGGTTGTTGATTCCAACGACAGCCACCCTGCTCAACCATTTGAGCCGCGTTGCGGTCTTGATACCAACCCAATAACTCGTTCTGACTACGTCCGTGCTCTACAAGGAGTATTTTCCCATCCGGTTTGCACACGCGGCGCATTTCCCTTAGAGCTGCAACCGGATCCGTAAATGAACAAGTGGATAAGGCGGAAATCACCGTATCGAAGTTGTTATCTGTAAAGCCAAGATCTTCGGCATCACCTTCTCGAATATCCACCGACAAGCCCAGTTGATGCGCGTGCCGTTTAGCCATAGCGAGCATAACAGGACTAAATTCAATTGCGGTTAATTGTATGTCATGCGGGAGATAACCAAAATTTAACCCATAGCCGCAGGCTACATCCAACACTTTCCCCCCGGCATTGGTAAACATTCGCTCCCGGTATTTCCCCACGCCTAATAAACTTTCTCTGACCCACTCACCGCGTTGGTAATCACCGGCTGAACGATTGTGTATACTCAGCCATTCCTCGCGGCTGAACTCGCGATGGACCCGGGTTACCTTGTTATTCGAGTGCCTCCCGTTTTTAAGTGATTCAGCCATAACTTTACTTCAGTAAATGTTGTGGTTCATCACAGGTCGAACGCGATCTCCTGCGGGACCGGTACCGTCTGAGGTAAAACATTCGCTTGCATAGACCACGGTCCGGTCCAAGTGATGGTTACAGGGAGGGTTTTGCCTTTCAGGTCTTCGTCTGATTCGATGAAGACAAGTTTGTTGGTAGGAGTGCGTCCCTTCCAGCGGTCCTTAACCCTATCTTCGAATAATACTTCAACAGTCCGCCCAAGATACTTTTTGTTGATCTCGTCCACGATCCCTTCCTGCTGTTGCTCCAACATACGGAAGCGGCTCATTTTCTCTTCGTCCGAGATATTATCGTCCATACGGCGCGTGGCCACCGTACCTTCACGGGACGAGTAACGCGCCAAATGGGCGACATCCAGCTTGAGATCCCCCAAGACGCGATAAGTTTGCATGAACTGTTGTTCCGTCTCGCCAGGGAAGCCCACAATGATATCCGTTGCAATGGAGCAATCCGGGATCTTCCTGCGGATTTTATCGATAAGTATGCGATAGTCCTTCTGGGTGTAGCCGCGCTTCATGTTGGTGAGCACTTCATCATCGCCGGCCTGGATCGGGACTTCGATGTGAGGCATTACTTTTGGTAGCTCGGCGACCGTTTCCATCAGTTCTTCCGAGAAGTAATTCGGGTGCGAAGTGAGGAAGCGGATGCGCTCGATCCCTGACACCTGATGAACAACGCGCAAAAGCCCGGCAAGGTTCGGACCATCGGGTATATCTTTTCCATAACGATCCACGATCTGGCCGAGCAAAGTGATCTCCCTGACGCCTTGTGCAGCCAGCGAACGGATTTCGGCCGTGATGTCACCGACCGGCCGGCTGCGTTCCCCGCCGCGCCGGAAAGGAATAATGCAGAATGTGCAGGCATGAGAACAACCATACACGATAGGTACATGAGCGCTGACGAGGCTACCGCGTTCATGCTGCGGCAGAACAAATTCCCCATCCATCACTGCAAAACGGCGGGTGGTTTCATCCGATTCAATGGCGCGGATCTCACCCTGGCTTAGAAATGAAACCAGTGGACCGGGATCGGAGGGTGGTGAGAAGACATCCACGAACGGCAGCCGTTCGCGCAGTTTCTCCGCGCCGCGCACACCCACCAGACAGCCCATCAGATTAATAACCAGATTTGGATTTTTTTCTTTCAACGGGCGGAGGGAGGTCAAACGTCCGATTGCCTTGTCTTCTGCGGATTGGCGCACGACGCAGGTATTCAGGACAATAACATCGGCTTCTTCGGCCTTATCGGTAGAGGCGTAACCCAGGTGTTCCAGCGACGAGCCAACTCGCTGGGAATCGGCTACGTTCATCTGACAACCCTCGGTCCAGATATGGTATTTCATAGAGCGTAAATTATACCAAGTATGCTCTGGATTCGATATTCGGGAATTGGGCGTCAGGAGTCGGGCTACGTACCCGATCCAGAATATCGAATCCCGTTT
>JBGQIO010000259.1:0-5411 GCA_041498515.1 Anaerolineae bacterium | reverse complement strand
CGACTTACCACCCCCGCTGCCGCGTGCGATGGCAACTACATTCGGCCTTCCGGGAATCGGTTCATGCAAATGTACTTCCAGGTCGGCTTGCTCCGACCAATTGGCAATGAATCGAGCGATCTCGCCTTCGCCCCGCCCTCCGGGGACCAGGTCGGGGTTGATGGAATTGATTGAAACCAGGTCGCTTAACAGTTGTTCAGGTGTGTCCATTGGTCATTCGCTCTTTCATTTCATTGTTTAACGGTTGCTCTACATTAATATGTGTTTGGTAATGGAATACTCAGAAATAGCTCAAGTGGCCTAAGTGGGATCAATATTAACCACAAAGTTCGTTGAAAGTCAAATTGAACTGTAATGCTATAATATTTTAACGGTTCGCAAAGCTATGCAATATAGAAGTATTTCAAGGTTGTCCCGGAGAGATTTTTTAAAGATAGCGGTCGTCGGCGCGGGAGCGGTGCTCCTGAAGGGGAGTACACCGCAGCTGACGTCACCGGCGCAAGTTTCGGGTAGTGCAAGCCTGCCGCTGGGTGCATCCCAAGCTAGGAAACTTTGCTTCGTGTTGTGGGATCACCAACTGGCACAATACGACTACAAGCCGCGCAATCTTAAGAACCCCGTTCCAGAGACGTGTCCGCTTTACTCAGGTGCCAAGAATCCGGTAACGCCGGCGTGGGAAGCATACTGGAGAGGCATCCTTCACCTGTGTAACCCGGGGATGAGTGACTATGAATTCGAACACTCTTGGAGTAGTTTGGTCGCCTCAGACCGGGCATTCACAAATTCCAGCGATCCGGCCTCCGGAGATTTTGCTTTGCATAGCCTCACTTGCGGTGGAGCGACGCATGAAATGGTCACCGGTATACCCGAGGGGTCGCACCAGCGTTCGTATCTGCGGATTTACACACTGAACAGCCGGAAAGACCCGCCGCCTATCCCGAAACGACCTGTGGATATCGATATGACCAGGCACTTCTTTGCAACAACTGGAAGCAATGTCCAACTTCCAGACGGGAGTTATGCAGTGTACGGTTTTCCGCAGTTCGAGAACTGCATCGTTCCTCTCGTAAGCCCCTCCGATACGGACATGATCGATATTTCGAGGATCAAAGTGGTCTCGTCCATTCAGCGGCCCTATAATGTGTAGTTTATGGAATTCGAAAAGTTCTGTTGAAGGAGTTTGTTTCTCAAACCCGGAGGAATGGTCTGATCCAGGTTCGGTCATTAGCTTATCTACGGGGATTATAGAATGGTAAAGATTGTATAAAGTTCTATATTCGGGGATTGATTAGTTTTCAAAATCGATAGTTTCTACGGCGCAGTAAACTGATTGCGCCTAAAACAGGAGCGGTACTAAGTTTTCAGTTGGCTTTTATGTAAAGTCAAATTGATTTGTAATGCTTTAATATTTTTTCGATTCGTAAATTGAGGCAAAATTGACGAAGTCCAATGTTATCCAGAAGAGATTTTTTGAAGATGGCGGGTGTGGGCGCTGGAGCGATGCTCATTAATGCATGTGCACCGAAGCGGGTTTCACCTTCCCAAGTTCCAAGCGCAACAAGTCTGCCAACGGGGACAAAGCGGCCAATAGCAACAACCCTGCCGACGGGGACATCTGCTCCCACTTCAACAATAACTGTTACGCCCAGGAAACTTTGCTTCGTGTTATGGGATCACCAACTGACACGATACAACTTTAGGCCGCGCAATCTTTATACTCCTCTTCCAGAGACCTGTCCGCTTTACTCGGGTACCAAGAATCCGGTAACGCCGGCGTGGGAAGCATATTGGAAAGGCATTCTTCGCCTATGTAATCCGGATATGGGCGAGGCTAAATTCGAACACGCATGGAAAAGTTTGGTCGACTCACACCGGGCATTCACGAATTCTACGGGGCCTAAAACTGGAGACTTCGCTCTGCACAGCCTTACTTGTGGAGGTGCGACTCATGAAATGGTTACTGGCGTTCCATGGGGATCGTATATGCAGATTTACACGTTGAACAGCCAGAAAGATCCACCGCCCATCCCGGCGCAGCCTGAAGATATCGACATGACCAGGCACTTCTTTGCAACCACCGGTAGCAATGTCCGGCTTCCGGATGGCAGTTATGCAGTGTACGGTTTTCCGCAGTTCGAGAACTGTATCATTCCTTTGTTGGGCCCATCGAAAACGGACATGATTGAAATTTCGAGGATCAAGGTGGTCTCGTCCATTCAGCGGCCTTATAACCCGTAGGTAGAAAAGTCGAAAAGTTAAGTGGAGGGCGAGCGGTGCCCAAGCTTCGGAACCCAGGTTTATTGTTGATCCTGCAAAAGAATCGCGCCAAGCCATAATCCCCAAAGGATGCTTAACAAAAGTTGAATTAAGTTCAGGGTGGACCCCAGACGTGAGGGCACGAGGAAAGTAAGTAAGCGTACCAAACCTGCTGCTACAACGATATATCCCAGGAATACCGGTAACTTGCGCGTTTTCACTGCCGCCCAGCCCCACAGGAGATGATTCCAGCTTCCCGCGAATGGAGCGGAATTGAGCAATCCATTGATCACGATCGTTGCAGATATGAAAGACCCTTGATACAGGGTCGGGTTTTGAGCATTCAGGCTTCTAAGTGTGGACATCATGGCGATGCCGAACATACCATAACTGATCCAAAAGACAGAGCTGGCAAGCGCGGCAGCCAGCGCTATTCGCATCAATGCTGGCGGATTGCCCTGCAGGCGATCATACACTCCAAGCGTGACAACCACCGTTAAACCGAATACAAGGAACAGACCATAGTAAACCTTCAAAACAGGAGAGGCGATCACGGGCAGGACTTTATCCGGGCTGTTTAAGTCGCCGGGCTTAATCCCGATAATGGGTAGAAGGACAAGCAGAAAGAACAGTACGACCGCAAACCCTGCCGCCTGAACAATGGAAGCGATACCGGCAACTTTCTGCAAACCATTCATTGGATACTCCTTAAGATCATATGCCAATATTTACTTGACCTTTTCATTTATTGTTTACTCCAGAAATTGGATTGGTCTGTACTAATCGAATCACCTCCTTACGAACCGGGTCTGGTTATTCTGTATCCCCCGATAGCTGGTAGAAACTAGCTTCTTTAATATCAAACACTGGACTCTTGCTCAGTATACCCCAGACTTTGGACAGGCCCTGTCAGTGGCACCTGATCGTACGACAGCTCATGCTAGTCTGTGTCTTCCTTTTACCGCGAAGTGTATGAAATTAGGTTCCCCTCGCTATAAACGCTAATGATCTTATAGAGACGGTCTATAATATCTTATGGATTCTATTCCGCCCAGTTCCAGAAATTAATGGTGGCATTAATCTCTAATAATTAATATAATGGATTAATTTCTCGAATTCAAAAAGCGCCTTCAATCGGGCGCTTTTGTTATTTGTTGCCAAAAAACCAGCATGGACTATGGTAAGGCTGTTTGCTGTACAGGAACTTCCGGCCCTAGGGCTTGCCGCAGTCCAGGCACTTCATATCTACAATGTGCTCAGCATCAACCGAAAATGACTGCTGGACAGTGGCAGGGGTATACGCAATCTTGACAATTCCTCCGGCGCTGCCCTGGCCCGTGATCGAGAACACAAAGGGCGGCATATCCTTGGCGATCGGCGTGCCGCTTTCGAGAAGACTGTAATTGATCAGACCCGGTGTAGAATCATCGATATATGTTTCCGTAAAGAACAGCTGAAAGTTCTGGCCGTCTAATTTGCCGCTTATATCGAAGGCGGCGTTGTGAGCTGGGTGGTTCCCATAATCTGGCGAATCAGGGAGATGGCACTGAGCCGGCGAGGTAAGTTGTCCCGTGCCTTTTCCTACAATTGTCCCATCCGCGGCGACATAGACGTCAAATTTAAAAAGCCATTTTTCGTTATTGCAGGTACCCGGCTTTCCATAATCCGCATTGGTGGTTGAGCGGATCGTACCCGTCCAGTGGTCACCGGTTGGAAAGTCACCACAATTCTTTCTCGAGTTCCCAGCGAAGTCCTCGGTAAGTACGCACAGCGTGATCACGGGAGGTGGGTTGGACGGGACGGTATAGTCCTTCGTCCAGGGTTGCTTCCAGGATTTATCGCTGCACCATTTCGCGCGCTTATTTGAATAATCCTTGGAGTCGATCAGAGTGCCGTTGGCGATGATCTGGATATCCTGCACTCCCATCTGCCATGACTCACCGCTCCGCACCTCCTCCGATGTGATATTCAGTGTGATCTTATCGCCCTTCTTCACTTTTTTCCCTCGCTCTGGAGTTGATTTGACGTCCAGGTGAGGCGGGGATATGTCCGGTCCAAGCGTGACGACCCATGGCCCCGCTAACACCGGAGACGTTGCGAACGATTCGCCGCCTTGACCCACGGCATAAAGTTGAACCTTCGTGCCCGGCAAATCCTTGCCACCCGATAAATCGCAAGGGTCGACACGCCAGGGAACTATATAATCTGGTATAGAATACACCCACGGTATAGGTGTTCCATCCACTGAAAATGTAATAACGAACGGTGGACACTTGGATGAGTCCACAGTAAGAATGAAATAGGACGCAACATTCGAGATGACGGTAAGCGGTATGGTGCAACCAGCAGAGGCTGGCGCATTCCCTGCAGCGGGCGGCATGTTCGACGAGGCAGCCGAAGCAGTTTTTCCGCTGCCACCGTCCACGGGAGGCTGGCCTCCTGCTGTTGGGTTCGCACCGGTCGTTGCTGCCTGGCTCTTGGATTG
Organism: Anaerolineae bacterium; assembly: GCA_041498515.1. GTDB lineage: Bacteria > Chloroflexota > Anaerolineae > Anaerolineales > Villigracilaceae > Fen-1038. The sequence goes on along the minus strand of JBGQIO010000259.1, from coordinate 670 downwards.
AACCCCGCCCGGCGGTGGTTGAGCCACCGACACCTCGATCTGCTGCGTCTGCCCATTGAGAGCGGCGACGATCTTGTAATCCCCCTCCGCCAGCGTCCCGGGATTCTTGCCAATCGAAAATGCGCGGTCCAACCCAGACACCTGTACTGTGTCCGTGAACAGTTTCTGGTCGCCCGCATCCGTTACTTGAACCCACGTCACGGTCATCGGAGCGGGGCTGCTCAAGCTGCCCACCTGTACAACCACCTCCATCTGCGGATCCGTGGGGGCAAAAATGTATTTGGCGTCCGCCACCTGTCCATTATTGTCCACTGACCCTCCTGGCTCGATCGAAATGATCGCATCCGTCAATTTGCCTGAGGCCGCCGCGCCTGGCAGCAATCCACCAAAGGTGCAGGTAATGGACAGCAAGGCTACCAGAGCTAACATCATGAAGAGCGGTCTCTCTGCGTGAGTTCTTTTATTCCGTCGTGAGTGTGGTGAGGGTTGTGTTTGTGAGGGCAGTATTGATAAAGCGGACAGCCGGCTGCTGTCACTGCTGGCGTGGACAGTCTTTCTAACAGCCATTGCATTCTCCTTTGGCTGTCCGGGCAATCAGTGGTTCCCCGCCCTTTACAGCCATTTTCTTAACTATAAAAAAATGGAGCTGTTAAAAATCATTTTCTCATTT
>JBGQIO010000258.1:0-5424 GCA_041498515.1 Anaerolineae bacterium | reverse complement strand
CCTCTTAGGCCGGTATTTCAGCATTCCGCTTGCAGGTTTAACCTGATGGTGTCTTTTGAGACTGCGATTTTATGGCATTACAATATTGCAATATGCAGTTCTTAAAATTATCGTATAATGAAATAAGGTAGAGGGATCCCTTATGGATACAACAGCGGGCTATATTTATATATTAGTAAATGCTTCATTGAACGGGATTGTCAAAATCGGTAAAACACAAAATACTCCCGACGAACGGGCTAAAGAATTATCGTCTGCTGCTGGAGTTCCTACTCCCTTCATTGTGGCTTATTCGTCCTATTTCAAAGACTGCGATGCGGGGGAGGTATTTGTCTATACCCGACTGGAAAATAACCGGTTAGCTGATAACAAAGAATTTTTCCAGGTTTCTGTTCAACAAGCGATTGAAGCTGTAAGAGAGGCAGAAAGTAGTTTGGGGGTAATACCTGAGCCTACCACGAACAAGGATTTGAAATTTCTCCAGATGGCAACAAAACCTCTCTCGACTTGGAAAGTCGTGTTCCATTCAGCAAGTGCTTATTCCTATGGATTAGGCGATACTATCGAAGATAAGAGTGAGGCGCTTAATCTGTATATAAAATCGGCGAATTTAGGCTCGATTCCAGCCTACTGGATAATAGGAAGGATGTATCTAAATGGCCAGGGTTGTAAACCAGATGTTGAAAAGGCCAGGAGCACATTTAAGGATGGTACGAAGGTCGGCAATGATCTTTGTTGGGCAGGATTGGCAGAAATCTTCTTTCATGAGGGGCAGGAGGATAACTGGAATAAAAGCTGGGACCAATATTTCAACAGCCCATCCTTCATCGAGAAAAAACAATTTGTTGAATATATGAATTTGGATGCGATTATGAGCAACAGAGCATACCAAATATATACTTATGGAGAACAGGCAACATATAAAAAGTGGAGATTGAGCCATGTACAATTAATTCAAGCTAACGAAAATGAAATACTTAAATTCAGTAATTTATATGGATATTACCTTCCACATTATTCGCATCCTCAAACTTCAATTAGTTCAGTCAATTTTGACAAGGAAAAATTCAAGGCAACCGCGCAAAAGTCGATACAAACGGGTAAACAGGGAAATAATACAAACACAAATAATTACATAGATCGTGCTGTTGTGCAAAGCGGGACACGTGCACTGGTTCAAGGATTATTCAAAAAGAGATAAAGTCAAAGATAATTCCAAGAGGTTAAGTTTGTAAAACCCTCCCGATTATCGGGAGGGTTATTTTATTTTTATACCGATTGATAATCGTCTCATTAAAATCGAGTGATTTCGGATAAAGGAGACTAATTTAAACCTGGACGCCTCCTCGTAAGTTGTTAATATCAATGCTATAGTGGAAGAAATGAACGCTTGCGTACCTCAAAAACCTGGTTGGCATGACGATTTTCTACAGCCAGTAGTAGCTGGAAATGGAGCAAGAGGTCCCAGGTTTCCTCTACGAGGACGCTGCGCGGCTAATCCCGTCACCCCGACCACTGAATAAACACCGTCATGGCTGTCGATATGACGGTGTTTTATATTTCCAAAAAAAGCAATACGCACAAGATGAAACGATCAAGGTTCGGTCGGTACGCCAGTCACTGCGATGATCGATTGGCCGACGTACTGGCGATAGGCAGCCACCCAGTCGGTCGCGAGCGCTCGCTGAGCGGAATCCAGCGAAAGCTGGCCGGAACATACCAATCCCTTGAGCGTGTTTTCAAGCGTATCTTTCGTTGAGGCGTTATAAGGTGTCGTGTGTCGCGGCTGAGGCCAGAGGTTCTTCGGGTCTTTAGGATCGCCGCCGACTTCAAGCGATATCAGGTGGTCTTCTTCGTAATCTGACGGGTTCGTATCGGTATATCCGTACTGCGTGATCTGCTGGACCTTAAGCTTATCGGTATAGGAAACGGGCGGTCTGATCTTGGACGTATACCCGCTGACACAGATGGTTGTTTGGATGGTATCTTGCGTCACGTCAGGGTTTAATGCTCCCGGCTGCCACGCCGGGTTAGGTAAATAAGCCGCGTCGCCCGATGGGACCGTTGGCACCGCGGGCGTGTCCGTGGAACCCGCGGGATTAACGGGGGGTGTGGGAGTGATCGTTACTTCGGGTGGGGTCGAACAACCCACAATCAGGAACAGAACCAGAAAAACAATCGCCATTTTCACCATATTTGCCTCCTTGTTTCATGAATGGATAGCTGCACCTTATATAACCAATATCAGGTGTAATTTATCATAAATCTCTGCTGGCGCGTGGTCTCCGACCAACGCCCTTGCGAGACCGCAGGTCTCGACTACCAAACCGCCACCAATAAAGTAAAATAAAATCCTGACAAGAATATTGTCTTTGATAATGACCTCTTGGCGTGTGGTTCCGACCAGCGCCCTTACGAGACCGCAGGTCTCGACTACCAAACCGCCACCAATAAAGTAAAATAAAATCCTGACAAGAATATCGTCTTTGATAATGACTATATAAAAGGGAGAATTAACGTGGTGGGGATTCAGGGCATGTTTCAGGTATTAGGCTATGTCCTCGGGATTATTTATTCGATTTGGCCTTTGGTCATTTTAACGCCATTTGGATGGCGCAGAGGAAATATCCTCGGGGGGATGATCGCACTATGGGTGTTTATGCTTTTTGGGTGGATGTTTGCCCATTCTGCCTCTTTTAAACCGGTTATCGTGATCCTTCCTGAACCGTTGAACGAGATCCTTTTCTTTCTTACGGGTGTCATTCTTTTTGGATGGCCTGTTATTCGAAAAATAAGGGAACGTCAATATCTTCATCGGACTGCTGATGAAGCAAGCGATCCACAGGATCTATTAAATATTTCACCTTCCCAATTTGAAAAGATGGTGCTTGAGTTGTATAACCTGCGTGGTTACAAAGCCAGGCGGACAGGCGCAACAGGCGATCATGGTGTTGACGTTATAGTCCAAACGCCTAATGGGAAGAAATGGGTTATACAGTGTAAACGGTGGCGCGGCTCGGTTGGAGAGCCTGTTGTGAGGGATTTTTTTGGAACCATGCACCACGAAAAGGCAGATAGGGGTATCTTGGTGACAACAGGAACATTCAGCAATCAAGCCCGGAATTGGGCGAAAGGCAAGCCCCTTACTCTGATAGATGGGAAAGAATTCTTAAATACGTGGAAAAAGGAGATGGGTCGGGGTGGGTGAAGGAGCGACTAAGCATACTCAATCTCAAATCCGGTTGGGCCTCCTTCCTCGCTATGATCACAAATATAGCTTGACTCACAGCTCGTACCCCGGCGCTTCCGAGGAGGCCGCGCCGATGGCGCACAGCCGATCCAGTGTCCCCGCAAACAACTCAAAGAGGGATTTGATCTCGCCGGTGTCGCCGGTGTAATTTCGCCTGTAGAACCACAGCAGGTACACTCCGTCCGGGAGGCTCTTGCCGCCCGCGTGCTCCTTGTCTGTGATGCTCAGGGAGTCAACGGACGACAGCGTCTGAACGAGCTGGCGTACCTTTGGATCAGCCAGCAATGCATGCGCCTTGGTTTCATCCGTTGCCTTCACGCCGAAATCACTGTCCACCTCCTGCTCCCCCAGTTTGACGTCCTCCATGGGACTCCTCGGGGTACTTAAGAATCCTTTGTGATAGGCGATAAAACGAAAGCCATCCCCGGAACGGAGGGGAGCCTTGATCCGGAAGCTCGGTCTGGAGACGCGCGATTCCGGCTGGGTGTAATCCAGGATGACCGTCCAATTCCGGACCCTGGCCCTGACTTTGGGCAATCCCAGGAAACCGCCGTCCACGAACTCGGCTCCCATCTCGCTTGCCAGCCGCCTGAACACGTCGTTATAGCTGATATCCATCCATTACTCCTGTGAGAATATCTTATTCGTCATAACGTTTCTACACCCCCTCCACAACTACCATATTTGTTTTCGTCGTTCGATGGCGCATGTGCTTTATTGCTACATATTCGGGCGAGTTCAGCCATTCCTTGGCTCGCGCCGTGCTTGCAAACTCCAAAATAACCAGCCGGTTGGGGACCCACTCACCTTCCAGGACTTCCGTCTTGCCGCCGCGCGCTAGATATTTGCCACCATAGGCAGCGACAGTCGCTGGCGAAAGTTGCTTATACTCATCATAGCCCGCCGGATCAAAGATATCAATATCAACAATTACATACGCTGTCATTTCGGTTCCTTTCTTGGCGGTGGTCAACCAGACGGTTCGAGTTTCAAGTCCTATTAAACTACAGTTTTAGATCATCGCCCTGTAATCAAGGCGAAGCTTAGAGTTAAGGGCGGCTGGTCAGACGTGGACTCTGTTTGTATGCGGGATTCTTTCAAGGCGTGGAAGATGCTTGCCTGCACCGTGCAGAAGGCACAGGTAAAAGTGAAGCTGGATCCCGGCCGCCCGAAGGGGACTGCACGCAGGCGTTAGCCAGCTATCTCCTCTGAACCGGAACTTAAGAGCCAAGCCTCACGGTGGAACGCGCCACCCAACCCCTGAGCCTGTTACCCGTGCGATGCGCAGATAAGTGCATCTTCCGCCCGGCATCCCGAGACCAGTAGCCAACCGGCACAAGATGCGGTGTTGGCATCGAATTGGGCATATACGAACCAAGCAGCCACAAAGCATTGCTGTCATACCGGTCATGACTTACTTGATTGGTTGTTTCAAGCTGAGTTATAAAGTGGGTGAGAAAATCTTCTGGTGTCCATCCCGTTTCTCCCTGATAGGTCGGCGTATTTAAAGTTCGTAAATAATCACGAGGGGTAGAATATGCCTCCAGCTGTTTTCTTCCTCCTATGACTTTACCCTGTCCTTGTGGAGGCATGATGGGGATAGGTTCAATGAGTCCCACACTCCAGCCGGGCACGGCACATAAGCGGATAGTCTGCAGTACTTCTTCTTTAGTTGATCCTTGATGGTTACGTTCGGTATAGGCTTGAGGGAAATAGACAAGCTGAGGAGTATCCAATGCTTGACGCACCCTATCCCATATCCAGATCGGTTCACCGGTATTTACGCGAACCGGTATATCTGCGTCAGAAGGATTTTGTTTTGTCCGGATGATTTTTCCCTCTGTGGCATGATTAAGAACGGCAGTTTTTACCCGATCGATAAGTTGTGAAGTAGGCATTGCGATTGGCGTTAACTGAAGCTGGGTAAATCCTTGTCGCATTTTCCTGTCGACCAATTCCTTATTGCGTGTAAAGACTTCGAGCAGCTGTTCTTGAGTGGGTACGGGATACTCTTTTCCGTCCATTCCGATCACCCCTGAATTTTCCGATTGTGGAAGCAGGGTTAATATTCCTGTTCGGTTCAAGGCGGTAATCGTACGAGCATACTCCTTCTCAAGATTTTTGATATTCAAAGCTCGCCTCACATGGGTTGCCTCAAAAATGGCTGGCTAACT
>JBGQIO010000257.1:0-5430 GCA_041498515.1 Anaerolineae bacterium | reverse complement strand
CGCATCTCATCTTCGCCCCAGGCTGTAAGCCTGGGGCGAAGAATTCCGGAAAAAGGATGTGCGCTGGGCGTACGCCCAGCGCACATCCTTTTTCCGGAATTCTTCGCCCCAGGCTTACAGCCTGGGGCGAAGATGAGATGCGAAGCATAAGCGAAGCGAATCCTGTGGACGCGAAGCGGAATCACCATCAGTTTCTTTATAAGTAGTTATTGATATTTTATCATCGGAGAAGAGAATGGCTCTCAGCCCCACTGCACAAAAAGTACAGGACCTTTTAACTTCCCGTGGTTTCGACTGCCAGGTGATTGAATTTCAGGAGAGCACACGCACCGCCCAGGAAGCCGCGGTCCGTGCTGGGTGCACTCTTGGTCAGATCACCAAATCGCTGATCTTCAAAGGACGCACGACTGGTAAGCCCATCCTGGTTCTAACCAGCGGAGCAAACCGGGTCGATGAGAAACTTATCAACGAATACGCGGGCGAACCGATCGGCCGCGCCGACGCGGATTTTGTCCGCGCAGTGACGGGCTTTGCGATTGGCGGTGTGCCTCCGCTCGGACACGCCCAAAAGATGGAAACTTATCTCGACCAGGATCTCCTGCAATTTAAGGCCATCTGGGCCGCAGCCGGAACACCGAATGCCATCTTTGAACTGACCCCTGCTGCTTTGCAAAAAATGACGGATGGAAAGGTCGTGAAGGTGAAATAATGCTTGAAGATATCTACAACTTCCTGCCTCTTACGGAAACGCTCTTGAGTAGCGGTATGCCGACCGCTGGGCAAATGGTCGATGTATCAAAATCAGGCGTCCAGCTGGTTATCAACTTGGCGATGCCCAATTCGGATAGAGCCTTGCCGGACGAAGATCAGCTGGTCGAATCATTGGGAATGAAATACATCGGCATTCCGGTGGATTGGGAAAACCCCACGCATGGAAACCTGGAAGACTTTATGAATGCCATGGATGCAAATAAAGAAAAGAAGATGCTCGTCCACTGTCAGGCAAACTATCGCGTAACGGGTTTCATTACCCTGTATCGCATTCTGCGGCTTGGCTGGGAACGATCCAGGGCTTTCCAGGATCTGCGCCGGATCTGGAACCCGGAGGATTATCCCGTTTGGCAGAAATTCATCGAAGAAAACCTCACCGCCTCATAGTTTACATTGGTGGTCATTGATTTCTTACCGGTCTGCGGATTTCTTTGACTGGCAGCTTTCTTCTCGATCACTGAGGTAGGGGTTCGCTTCACTGATTTGATAGGCTCTCTTTTTTAATTAGATATGGGATTTTAATTATGAATGAAGTAAATTAAATGTGAACTCACTGATTAAGAGTCTGTCATTAGCTTGTCTTTCGGTGTAGGTCGGATTTTACCCCGCGGAGTCGTAGATGCCGAGCGTTTTTCTTGCCGCGTAGAACGCCCCTAAATCCGAGATTTAAATTAATTTTCTTAACTATATTATTGTCGAGGATTTGCCTGCACTGTGTTCTCTCGGTGGGGGAGGTGCCCGCCGAAGGTCCGCTGTTCTTTGCGGAAAGGGCGGACGAAGTGGTAGGATCTTGCCCTACCAGGGGGTTAGGTCCTCTTCCACCCAAATCACCAAAGGCGACTCTGATCTCTATAGCATTTGAAATTCACATCCGCTGCAAGCGCTTGTTAGGCCGCGCCTGTTTGTCCGTTCACTGCCACCAAGAACCTCTTGACGTGTGGTAGTACTTCGTCGATTCGCATAAGCGTTTCCGAGTGATTAAGCCCCGGTATAGTGACAAACGTGACGTTGGCTATCTGCTTGGCACACTCCTTGGCAAGCGGGTATGCCTCATCCATTTCTCCGGTGTAAATCAAGCAAGGCATTCTCATCGTCGGCAGAACATCCTCCAGACTCTCCCGGTCTTGGGCTACCGCTAGGAGCGCCTCATAATCGTAAGCCAGCATCCGTTCCCTTGACTCAGATGATAGCGCGCCAAGTTCTGCTGCCCACTTGGCAACGAACGCTTCCGGCCCATTCTCGACACCATACCGGACTAGCTGCCGCACCTCATCCATGTTTTGTGCATAAGGGTGCTGTCCACCAATGATCAAGGATCGGAAACGTTCAGGCGCATATCGTGCCACGCCGAAACCGATCCACCCGCCCATCGAGTATCCAAGGAAATGGGCTTTCGCAATGCCCAGGTCGTCGAGAACGGCGACGATGTCCTCTACCCGCTTTTTGAGTTCGTAGGCGTCTGGGCTGTGTGGCTTATCACTGGCACCATGCCCTCGCGCATCCAGCAGGATCAGTCGGTACTCGTCTTTCAGGGCGGACACATAGCCATAGTCGTACCAACTCTCCAAAGTAGCCAGAGACCAATGCTGGAGTACCAATGGTTGTCCATCACCTTCTGTTTGATAATGGATATGAATACCCTTGTTGTCAGCATACGGCATAGGCTGTTACCTCCTCGGTCATTTTATAAACTATTGATGCCTCTCACATCAGTGCGTACGGGCACCTTCGAATTATAGACCAATACCCCAGAGCCCTCCCCTAAAGGGGAGGGAAAATAGCACCCCTTCCTACGTGTGGTAGGCGTTCGCCCTACCATTTGTGATGCGAAGCATAAGCGAAGCGAATCCTGTGGACGCGAAGCGGTATCACCACCAAGAGGTGTTGAATACAGGGGCCTTATTATTTGAGACTCGTGGTAAAATGTCAAAACTTACCTTTAATGTCGTCAATTATATAAAATTACAAATCATTTCACAAGGAGCTTGTAATGTATCAGCATAAGATTTACTGGTTTTTGTTTATGTTCGCGCTTGTGATGATCTTTACACTGAGTCTGGTAGGTTCCGCAACTGCCACCCCAGCTTCCTCTCTAACCCCTGTCTCCGGCCCCAGCCCATATGCAAGTTGTGTAAACCCTGGCGAGCCGGGCACGGTCTTCGTTAATGCTGAGGTTGAGCCATTCGTGGCAGTCAATCCGGCCAACGCGAAGAACATCATCGGTGTGTGGCAGCAGGATCGTTGGAATAACGGGGGTGCGCATGGACTGGTTGCTGGATTCTCATCCAATGGTGGAAAGACGTGGGGCGAAACCACTCTACCCTTCAGCGTGTGCGCGCCTAACGCCATCCTGGACCCGTTCACCGGAGCACCGTATGGCCGGGCTTCTGATCCTTGGGTTTCAATAGGGCCTGATGGGACCGCATACGCAGTCGGTCTGCTGGCGACCAATAACACAATCAGCGGCATCAACGACACGGGAATCGCGACCGTCACCTCGAGCGATGGCGGCAAAACATGGGGCAACCAGCGCCTGATCAAGTCGGACAAGGGAACGAGCCCCGTCTTTGAGTTTACCCAATTCTTCAACGATAAGGAGTCCATCACTGCGGATCCAATTCAGGCTGGTACGGCCTATGTCGTGTGGGACCGGCTCAAGGCTCCGAGCCAAAGCCCCGATGCGGCGCTCCGCGCTCACGCGTTCCTTGGCCCGACCTGGTTCTCGAAAACCACTGACGGCGGCCAGACCTGGACGGGCACCCGAGCGATCTTCGATCCCGGACAGAACAGCCAGACTATTGGCAACATGATCGTGGTCAATCGCCAGACAGGCGTCCTTTACGACTTTTTCGAACTATTCCAGACGACTGGCTCCCCCAAGTTCACACCAAGGGGTCTCAGTGTTGGAGTCATCTCGTCATCAGATGGCGGTAATACATGGTCAAAGCCGACGATCATCTCGAGTCAGCAAACGGTGAATGACTTCGCACCGAACGGCACCCTCCTTCGCACCGCCGATGGCCTTCCCTCCGCTGCCATCGACGCGAGTAACGGGAACCTGTACGTGGTCTGGGAGGATGCTCGATTCACCGGCGGAAATTTCAACCAGGTGGTGATTTCCAGATCCGCCGACGGTGCTGCGACTTGGAGCAGCCCGGCTCTGGTAAGCAACCCCAACAGCCAACCTGCCTTCACCCCCACTATAGCCGTCAACTCGGCGGGTACGGTCGGTGTGACCTACTATGACTTCCGCAACCCCGATGGGATAACTTTGGGGCAGCCGGCTGATTACTGGTTCACGTCCTCGACCGACAGTGGCGCGACCTTTGGAAACGAGACCCGTATCACCCCTGCCTCTTTCGACATATCTAACGCACCTGATGCCGGAGGCCTCTTCCTCGGCGATTATGAGGCAATGGACACAAGTGGTACCAACTTCGACCCATTCTTCGTTCAGACCAATTCGGGCAATACTTCAAATCGAACCGACGTATTCTTCACAACCGTTACTCCTTAAGAACCCATTCGATTTTTAGCTCCAAAAAAAACAAACCCGCCCTATCGAAATACAGGGCGGGTTTGTTCAATTCTGTCTCCTTTGCATTGAGATATGACCCTGATCGGTCATCAGCGATAGACGACGTAGGCACCAAATATTCGTTATTCGGTGTAGATATTGAGTGGTGTAATGAAAACCCCTCTCCTAATAATGTACGGAATAAATCCTGATAATAGAGCAAGGATTATTGTCGATTTTACGGGTGAGATACCCTCTCAGGCAACCGATCTCTATCACAGCTGAATATATCAACGGAGTCAAACTGGTCTTGTATGCCTTTCTATTCATACAACTCGACCATCAGTTCTTCTCGCCGTTCACTCATCAAAGGTTTCTGATTAAGAGTCTGTCATTAGCTTGTCTTTTGGTGTGGGTCGGAGTTTACCCCGCACAGCGGGGCGCAGCGCCCTCCTCTCTTCCTCCCATAAATCAGAGATTCAAATTATATTTACTTTACCAAATAATTGTAGAGGATTTGGGGGAGGTGCCCGCCGAAGGTCCGCTGTTCTTTGCGGAAAGGACGGACGAAGTGGTAGGATCTTGCCCTACCAGGGGGTTACATCCTCTTCCACCCAAATCACCAAAGGCGACTCTAATCGTTATTTGCACTAATGCCATAATAACTGCTTGGTAACACTTGCGGCATTGACTACGGAAATTTGAAGATAACTAAAAAGTGGGAAAACGGTAACTAACAGCCCAATGGCTGGCGTTAGCGGCAACGCCCGCACTTGTCCGCCTGCATGCCTTGTTGGGCTGCGGTTTTATTCTTAAGTTGATTACTAATTCTATTTTGTGCAAAAAGCGTTGTTTTCGTAAAAAGAAAAAGCAGTGATATATGCACTATCTCCCACAAATTCGATGGATTGTGTTTGCGGAAATAGTGTCAAGTCATCTTTTTTTACATAATTTCCACTCATATCATAATAATATGTTTGCCAATATTCACACTCGTCTATTGAGAGAATACCATTGTTATAACGCATACTTACATAATAACTTTTGTTCAAATCAATATCTTGGAGTTCTATATACCCAGATTGTCTTACACTTTCAATATCATCCTGTAGCCTTTGAAGTGCATCACCCGCATAATATCG
>JBGQIO010000256.1:0-5445 GCA_041498515.1 Anaerolineae bacterium | reverse complement strand
TGAATGAAGCTGCCATGAGACTTCCATTTGCGATTTCAATTGACCCTTTATCATTTTTCTTTGGTTTCGTCATTGCGAGTATTTTTTGGTGGGTTGTTGCAAGAGCGCGTCCATTATGGAAAGAGATTGGTGAAAATCTAAGAAAGCAACAGGATGAGTCTCATGTTCGCCGTGCTTCCAGCGTGGAAGAGAATCATCGGCGGGTGACCCTGCGTCGTGCTCAAGGAATGCACCTTGCGGCGCCTCTTTTTGCACTGGACGAGATATTACAGGAGCCTTGCCTTCTTGCTCCTCCGCCGCACATTGAACCGAACGGTCTCATTGCAACGGAAGACGCGGTTACACTGACTTTGCCCTATATGCCGGCCTGGCCGGAACTGGCTGCAATCTATAATGCGCCAACGCTGACGTTGGGCCAGGCTCTATCTGGTGGAATGAATCTGGTCATTATTGGCCAACCGGGAAGTGGCAAGACCGTGGCGCTTGCACATCTTGCCTCTCTGGCGGCAAACCGAAATGAAAAACTCGGCGCGCTTAAGGATGCAGTCCCATTTCTTCTTCACGTAGCAGATTTAAAACTACCGATCAATGATACAAAGGATCTGCTTGATCCCTACATTGAGATGACATCTGAACATGCCTCCGTACTTGATTTTGGTCGAGTCACAGGCTTCGTTCAAAATTCGTTTTCTTCCGGAAGGGCATTGCTTCTACTCGACGGCTATGATGAATTAACTTCCGAATCCCAGCAGTCGGTTTCAAATTATCTCAAATTTCTTCTGAAGGAGTACCCTAAAATCCGGATCGTAACTACTGGGGCTCTTGAATATCTGGACGGATTGCTTTCTCTTAGATTTACACCGATGGCAATGGCGGCTTGGAACAAACAAATTGAATCCAGGTTTATTGAAGCATGGGGAAGGTTATGGACTCGGTTTGTATCCGTTGAATCCTGGGCCCAGACTGGACCGGAACAAGTGGATCCGCTTTTGCTCAATATCTGGTTAGGGACTGAAAACCAAAGGCTTACGCCTCTTGAATTGACCCTTAAGGTTTGGGGAGCGTATGCAGGTGATTCTTTTGGCCCACATATTCTCGAGGCGATCGCCTCGCATGTTCGCCGCTTGGCGCCCTCCAATACACCGCTGGCCGCGCTCGAATCGCTCGCGATGCAAGTGACTCTCACAGCCCAACCCGTTTTCGATCCCCACAAGGCGCGTGCCTGGGTTAAAGCGTTTGAACTTCCGGAAGAGGCCGATATCCAGACAGAAGGATCCCAGGCAGAAGTCGAAAACAGTGAATCAGAAACGAAAGAGAAAAAGAAGAGCGATAAAAAGAGGACTCGGAATACCCCTTCACCCACTCCGGGCTTGCTGGGTAGATTGGCAAACACCGGATTGGTCGTTGCGCATTCTAATAATCGAATGAGGTTTATCCATCCAGTCATTGGGGGATTTCTCGCAGGACGGGCATTAAGTGGCTTTAAAGCCGATGAAACATTGCTAAACCAACCCGATTGGACCGGTAAATTGTTGGCAATGCGTTATCTCGCGGCGCACGGCGATGTAAGTTCTTTAGTTAAGAAAATGCTGGATTGGTCACGCCTGCCAATGCATCGCCCTTTGTTGACAACTGCTCGATGGCTGCGCGACGCTCCACGCGAGGCTCCGTGGCGCGGACAGGTAATGGCGGCACTCGCCGAAGTGCTACAGACGGAAGGCTTGCCTCTCTCCCTTCGGGGACAAGCCCTGGCTGCCTTTTCAGCGAGCAATGATCCAAGTGTAGCTACTTTGTTCAGGCAGTTTATGAATACGCTGTCATTCGAACTGATGAAGCTGGTCGCCTTGGGAAGTGGAGCGATACGGGATGGTAAAGCTACCAAAATCCTGGATGGGATGCTCCAGGCGCCAAGCATTTCGGCTCGACGGGCTGCCTGCCTCGCTTTGATCGCCATCGGAACGAATGACGCTCTTGAATCAGTTGCTAAAACTCTTCTAAATGCGGATGAAGACCTGCGTCGCGCGGCAGCAGAATCCCTGGCCAATGATCCGAAAGAGGGCCATGCCATGTTGAGAGACGGTGTTACGATGAAGGATATATTGTTACGCCGCGCGATTGTATACGGCTTAAGAAGGGTGCAAGAACCATGGGCGACCGAGCTTCTTAAGAAAATGTTGGTGGAAGATGATCAGTGGGTCGTACGGAATTCGGCCAGCGAGGTCTTGGAGTCTCAGAATCACGCCAATGATCCCCGCGTGCCTCGACCGCTTAAACCCCCGGCTGAAACACCCTGGCTGATCGAATTCGCTGGAACCCAGGGAAGCGGTATTTCGCCAGGCGCGCCTGCCACAGATATCATTCTGGCCGCTCTTAAAAGTTCGAAGGAGGAGGAGCGCCTGGCTGCCTTGGCCTACCTTAAACTGAATCCGAGCGATGGAATCATTAAACAAATTTACGGTGCTATGTATGGTGATGATCCTGACCTCCGGGAGGCTGCCTTTCTAACCCTCTGGGAAATTGGTGCTTCAGGCTATAAACTACCGCATCCCACACAATACGGATTTGGCTAATGCTGATCACTAACGCTACACTGATCACCTGGGAGTCTCCCAACCGTATCCTTAAAGACCAGGCCATCTATATATCGGGGGATCACATTCACGAAATTGGACCGTCCTCCAAAATTGAGAAGCTGTATCCTAAAACCCGCAAGCTTGACGCGCATGGACAATTTGTCATGCCTGGCAATATTTGCGCCCATACACATTTTTACGGTGCATTTTCCCGTGGCCTGGGCATTCCAGGCCCGGCGCCAAAAGATTTTCCCGAGATCCTTGAAAAGCTGTGGTGGCCGCTGGATAAAGCTCTCCTTGAAGAGGACATTCGTTACTCAACTTTGATTTGTCTGGTGGATGCCATTAAACACGGTACGACCACATTGATCGATCACCATGCTTCGCCCAATGCGATTGACGGTTCTCTGGATATCATCGCGGACGCCGTGGATCAGGCTGGAGCGCGGGCTGTGCTTTGTTATGAGGTCTCTGACCGCGATGGGCCGGATAAGACCGACGCAGGTATCAAAGAGAATGTTCGTTTTTTGAAACAGCTTGCTTCTCATCCACGCCCCCGTTTGGCGGCGACTTTTGGCTTGCATGCCAGCCTTACCCTTTCTGGCGGCACCCTCCAAGCCTGCCGCGCGGCCGCGCCTCAAGAAACGGGATTTCATATCCATGTAGCCGAACATGAAGCAGATGAATATGATAGTTTGAACAAATCGAATATGCGTATTGTGGAACGGTTGCAGGTTCACGAAATTATCGGTCCCAAAACGATCGCAGCACATTGTGTCCATATTGATGCACACGAGATCGAACTGATCAAGGAGACCGGTACTTGGGTAACACATCAGCCGCGTTCGAATATGAACAATGCCGTGGGCTCGGCTCCTGTGGAATCGATGTTGCGCACCGGCGTGAAAGTCTGTCTTGGGAATGATGGTTTTAGTAACGCCATGTGGGATGAATGGAAAGAGGCTTATTTCCTCCATAAAGCAACCTACCGCGACCCGCGCCGGATGAACGGAAATGACGTCGCGAAAATGGCGATTTATAATAATGCGGCGTTGGCGAACGTTTTCTTTCCCAACGCTCCCATCGGGCAGGTCAGCCCCGGTTCCTACGCAGATTTGATCTTTGTAGACTATGAATCCCCTACTTCGGTTACCGTTGATAACTTACCCTGGCACATAATCTTTGGTTTTCAGCAGGATATGGTAACGACGACCATCGTCGGCGGGAAAATATTGATGAAGGATCGCGAGTTGGTCACTCTCGATGAATCGAAGATTGCCGGCCGTGCACGCGAACTTTCATCAAAAGTTTGGAAAAGATATATGGATAAGTTCAAGACATGAGTGACCCCTCGATCCTCTTGACAATCGCAGTGCTGGGAGGCACCGGTAAGGAAGGTAAAGGTCTTGCCTATCGCTTGGCGAAAGCGGGGTATCGAGTCGTGATTGGTTCACGATCTTCGGAAAAGGCGATTGCTGCGGCAGCGGAGATCGTTGAATTGCTCGACGGCGCCTCTTCCACGGTCGGGATGTCCAACCTCGAAGCCGCGCAACAAGCGAACATTGCCCTTCTGACCGTCCCTTATTCTGCCCATAGGGAAACTCTTGAATCTATTCGAGATGCCTTGAAGGGGAAAATCCTCATTGATGTAACGGTTCCGCTGATGCCGTCTAAAGTGACTAAAGTAAACATGCCTCCGGCCGGTTCGGCTGCTCAGGAAGCGAAACAGATCCTGGGTGAAGAGGCGGAAATTGCTGCAGCATTTCAGAACACCTCTCACGAGTTGTTGCTTCAAGATGTTGATGTGGAGTGTGATGTGCTGGTCACGGGAACCAGCAAGGCGACTCGCGAAGAGGCGTTAAAACTTGTTGGCGCTGTTGGTTTGACGGGCTGGGATGCCGGTCCTCTTGAAAACTCTGTCGTGGTCGAAGGGCTGACAAGTGTGCTCATCAATATCAACAAACGCTACGGCTCGACGCATGCCGGTATAAAGATAACCGGAGTAAGTAAAATGTAATATGTCGATCACACTCACCAGCCTGAAGGACATTCCACTCATTGGCCGGGGGGATGAGCTGGCAGATATCATCGAAAATTCTTTGCATAAGTCAAACCTTAAGCTTGAAGATAACGATATTCTGGTTATCGCCCAAAAAATAGTGAGCAAAGCCGAAGGCCGCATGGTCAACCTGACTTCGGTAACGGCAGGCGCTCGCGCTACGGAACTGGCAATCCAAACTGAAAAAGATCCTCGCCTTGTTGAACTCATCCTTCAAGAAAGCAATAGTGTTCTACGCACTCGTCCTGGGACGATCATCGTTGAACATAAACTGGGTTTTATTTGCGCAAACGCGGGCATTGACCACTCCAACGTAGCTGTAAAAGGTGACGGAACGGAAGATCTTGTCTTACTTCTACCAAAGGATCCTGATTTATCTGCAAAAGAGATCCGTTCAAAGCTTGAGGCATTAACGGGCAAACGTATTGGCGTGTTAATTATTGACTCACATGGACGGGCTTGGCGGAATGGCACAGTGGGCATGTCCATCGGTCTGAGCGGTATCCCCGGAGTTCTTGATGAACGCGGTTGGAAAGACCTATTTGGCTACACGCTTAAAATTACCGTCGTCGGCGTCGCTGATGAACTGGCCGCGGCCGCTTCCTTGCTTATGGGTCAGGCGGCGGAAGGCACCCCTGTGATCCATGTACGCGGTTTTCCTTATCCTTTAAGGGAGGGTTCGCTAAAAGAATTGATTCGATCTAAGGACCAGGACTTATTTCGATAATCGAATTACAGCAGCGACTTCTTACCGTAAGTGGGCCTGTTCCAATATGGGGTTGTCTATTTTAAAAGGCGGAAGAAATTTCAACC
>JBGQIO010000255.1:0-5481 GCA_041498515.1 Anaerolineae bacterium | reverse complement strand
GCTTGCCCGCCTGCACCTAGAGGCCGCTCCGATACCACCGAGCGAATATATCCCCGATATCCCCAAGCCATTGGAAGAGATCATCCTGAAAGTGTTATCGAAGGAACCCTCGGCGCGTTATCGCACAGCCGACCAGCTTGGACGCGTGCTGATGAAGTTCGGTACGCAGCGCGATACCCAGACCCTTTCCCCGACTGAACTGCCTGAACCCACGCCGGTCTTCGTTTGGGAAGAGCCGCCTCCGCCTGACCCAACACCCATACCGGGTGAGGAGCCGTTGGACATTGACTGGACGTCGGTGGCGCTCGGCCTGTTGGCGTTGATTGCGGTGGGCGGCCTGATCCCTTTCTGGATGTTGGTTTATTTTGTTTACAATCCGCCGATCAAATAAGAGAAGTGATCAGTAATAGTGTGCAGTGATCCAGCCACTCGACGCTTACATAAGATGATGAGAATAGAACACGGATTTTGCCCACAAGGTGCTACGCGACGGATTGAACGGATCTGCACGGAATTTTTTGAAAATAAAGGCGAAACGTGCCCATTCCAATCCATGTTCAATCCCGCCTGAGGCGGATCTTGGATAAGGCGCAACAACTGAGATTGAAGAAGACCATTAAAGCGAGTTAAAGATGGCCTTGCAATTACATCATAGCAAACTGTCAGATAGGTAGTGGAGTGATCGGCGATCAGGAACACATCCGGATGACAAGAGGAGTCACAACCTTTCAATGCCGAATTCCAAAGCCATAATCGCCCCTTCCATCGTCTCTGCAGATTATTTGCGCTTGCGTGAAAATATCGAGGCACTTGAAGCCGCCGGGGCCGGATGGATCCACGTCGATGTGATGGACGGACACTTCGTCCCCAATATCACCATGGGGCCGTTCCTGGTGGAAGCCTACAAGCGCGCAAGCAAGCTGCCGCTGGATGTGCACCTGATGATCGAAAAACCCGAACGGTATCTCGAAGCGTTCGCGAAGGCGGGCGCGTCGCACTTAACCGTCCACGTGGAGACCTGCCCGCACCTTTACCGAACTCTGCAGGTCATCAAGTCATTGAACTGCCTGGCAGGAGTGACGCTCAACCCCGGCACGCCGGTCTCGATGATCGAACCGGTGCTACACATGGCGGACCTGGTGCTGGTGATGAGCGTGAACCCCGGGTTCTCGAACCAGGCTTTCCTGCCGGACATGGTGGCGAAGGTCGCGCAGGTGCGCAGGAAGCTGGACGAGATCAAATCGTCCGCTTACCTGGAGGTGGACGGCGGCATCAACGCCGAAAACCTGCCCAGGTTGAAAGAGGCAGGGGCGAATGTCTTTGTGACGGCGCATGCCATATTCAGCCACCCGCAGGGGATCGAGGGGGGGATGAAGGCTTTGCGCGAGGCCATCGATCAACCGTCCGATAAAAGGGTTCGGAACATGTGATAGGGATTAATTGAGCGGGGAAAAAGAGTTAGAACACGGATTACGCGGAAAATTTCGATACGCACGGATTTTTGGGAAGAAAAAAACATAACCTTAGTGCGATGGAATCAATGCGCCTGATATCCCGGGCATTTTAACTAGCCTTACATTACGATCAATAACTATTCCCGAAAACAGATCATTCTGTTGTTTCCAAACATCAAACCATTATTATTTTCCGCGTAATAATAGAGTATACGCAAAAGGGTCTGCGTGAATGATCTGATCACGTTGAGCATCCGTCATTCCATGCTGCACACCGGCTTCCGGCGTGTAGTTGTTTACCCAGAGCAACACGTCCTTCCCGTTGTCCGCCGTCAGATCCAGTCCAAAGGCAAAATAACTGAATGTTCGAGAATATTGCCTGGCCAGACCAATCGCCAGTTGATGGCTGCCAGCAGAATGGCCGGGTATAAACCTCGGTTGCCGGACTTTTGATAGATCCGGATCATTAAGTCCGAGCTCATCGATAAAATCTCCCCCAGCATAAAAAGGGATTTTTCCCGCAGGGAAGGTGACAATGGTTCCATATTGGTCACGCTGTAAGGCAATTTCTTTTCCCAGCAAGACCCACGGATCCTGCGGTTTCCCTTGTAGATAAGTAAAGCGCGGATCTCCCGTATAAAAGGGAGCGAAGATGCCCATCCACAGCGCAATGGCGAATACCCATCCACGCTTCTCCTGTAAGATACGCATAAAAAAACTTTGCGACAGCCCGGCGGATAGAACCATCACACCGATCAAGTGCCTTTCGAGGAACAAATCACCACCGATGTAAACATAGTACGCTATCCATCCCGCCATCGTAATCAACCCCGATAATCGAATTGATCTTGATTCAGCAAGAAGACCAAAGAGCCCAACCACAAGAAGAATTAGTCCGCCACCAAGGAGGGATTGGACCAGCAAAACAATGCCGGTCGGTATACGAGCGGCAATCCCGAAATTCATTTTTGCAATCGCCGTATTGGGAATTAATTGCCCGAAACTGACCAAGCGCCAGGTCAACAAAACAACCAAGCCGATCATTCCCCCATAAATAAGCGTTTTCCAATTTTTATTTTTGCCTAGAATAAGGCCCAGGAGCAAGATTAGAAGGTAAACAAAGCCATCGGACCTGAGAATCATGAGGAAAAAAGCCAGGGCATTTGCCAGATAGAGCCCCCATTTGCCTGGAGGATCCGCGGTAATTGCATAATATGCCAATAAGCCACTACCGGCTCCAAAAACAGCTGCCTCCAAGCCGGAGGTGGCATGAAGCCAGATTACAGGACTGGCAAATAAAAGAAATATTCCAAACAAGCCTAATACGGAATTAGTTTTCCTAAAAGCCTGCAAGCCCAGCAATGATAAGAATACAGCCGTAATGATAACGGAGCTAACCACCATTCCGGGATAGATCCAATCCTTGTTCCCCGGAATCGCCCAGATGGCGCTGAATAAAACCCATAGGGGATTCGTAAAGCCCTCCGTTCGGCGAAATCCCGATTCATTCCAACTCAAAATATGATAATGTATGAGATTCCATCCGTAACGGTAACTGATATAGGCATCGTCAGACCCTGAAACATGTTGAAAATCCCGGCTATAGTAATAGGTGCCGCGGGCATAATGCAAAATACAACCACTGAAGAAAATCGCCAAAAATACGATTGGCAAAAGCAGGGATTTCGAAATTTTTATCTTCATAGCAGCAAAACAGTGGATGAAGATAGGACGAATGTGCCGATCGATATCAGCCTATATATCTACCCTTCGCTAACAACAGTTCATTATTTTACCTTGTTTCCTTCAACCCCTTCTCAAGGCCCCTTCTATAACCCCCCCCGGTTGTTTAATGAAGAGTTTTGAGCTTAGCCCCCTTGATAGGCTGGAACCCATCCGTCTAAACATATTTTCATTGGAGATCGCTTGAGAAAACAAAAACGCCCTTATAATAAGGGCGTTTCCCTGTTGCGATTTTTTTAAAGAAAGACGAGCTTATACAGCCGATTTGCTGAGGGACTTAATGCACTTTGTGCACATAACCTGCTTGACCAGGCGGCCATTCTTCAGGATGGATACCTTCTGGAGATTGGGTTTCCAATTCCGGTTGGTAGCCCGTAAGGAGAACGAGCGGTTATGCCCGAAAGAGGTCGTTTTGCCGCAATTTGCACATTTAGCCATCGTACACAATCCTTTCAACGATCCCAGATGTTTCCCTGCCTTAGCAGGCACGGCATTGTACCATAAATCGTATCCATCCTCAACAGGAAGTGACTAAATCCGAGACATTGTTGTCATTGCAAGCCGAAGGTGTGTGATAATCGTTGTATGAGATAGTTCTTGAAGAATACAAGGATCTACGACTTTGCTTCTTCCGGGCAGGGAAAAACGGCTGCAAAGAGACAGTCTGCGACCTGCGGAAGTCCCCCAAGAACAAGAACGGGGATCTATGCTTCGCAAAAAGCGCTCGCGAGAGGCAGTAGAATTAGGGCAAAGAGGATAGTATGGGCGAAGAAACTACTTCCATGGGCGGGATCCATATCTCACCGGCCGCGATCGCGACCCTGGCATACCATGCCACGCTTCAATCTTACGGCGTGGTCGGGCTGGCACCCAAGAATATAGCCGAAGGATTGGCGCAGACCATCACACACGAGCCGGCGCGGGGCGTATCGGTGCGTTACGACGGCGAGAACATCGACATCGATCTCTATATCATCGTCGAGTACGGCACGCGCATCAGCTCGGTGGCCGACAGCGTCGCCAACACGGTAAAGTTCCATGTGGAGAAGGCTTTGGGGATGCCAGTCCATGAGATCAATGTGCACGTGGCGGGGCTGCGTGTCAGCGATCCGGGCTAAGAGACCTATTTAATGAGCCAGGACAACACCCGATTGGATTGGATGCGCAGCCGGCCGTTCGACGGTCAGGCTATCAAGCATCTAGTGGAGGCGGGACTGACCTGGCTCAAAACCAACCAGCAAACGGTCAATTCGTTGAACGTCTTCCCCGTGCCCGACGGCGATACCGGCACGAACATGATGCTGACGATGACCTCCGCCTGGAACGAGGTCAAAAATTCAGGCGAGAAACATGCCGGCAAGATGGCTTTACTGATCGCCCAAGGCGCTTTGATGGGCGCGCGCGGCAATTCGGGTGTGATCCTTTCGCAGTTGTGGCGCGGCTTTGCGCGCGCGCTGCAGGACAATGAACTGATCGACGCGCCTGTGATGGTAAAAGCCCTGGCCGAGGCGCGCGATACCGCTTATAAGGGCGTCGTCAAACCTGTGGAAGGCACCATCCTTACGGTGGCGAAAGACCTGGCTGCCGCCGCAGAGAGCGCATTGGTCGAGACGCAGGACCCGATCGCGATCCTGGAACGCTGCGTGCCGGCGGCAGACGAGTCGGTCAACCGCACGCCGGAACTGCTGCCGGTGCTCAAGCAGGCCGGAGTCGTCGATTCCGGCGGCAAGGGGTTGTTCTTTATCCTGGAGGGAATGCTGCGCCATATCCAATGCCTGCCGCTCGATACACCGCTGGCAACCGTCCAGCCGCTCTCCGCCCTGAATTTCGCGAATGCCATGCAGGAAGTTGAAGAAGGCCAGGATTACGAAGTCGTGGTGGATTTTTTTCCGAATGACAAGTTCGAGCTCCAGAAATTTTACGGCAAGCTCGAAGCGATGGGCACGTCCATTCAAGTGGGCGAGGGCGAAGGCATGTACCGGATGCACATCCACCTGCCGCTCGAAAAACGCTACGAGCCCATCGATTACATCATGAGCATCGGCACGATCACCAAAGTGGCGATGGAAAACCTCGTGGCCCAAATGGACGACATCAACGCCAGGGCCAGGGGCGCGAAACTCGAACTGACGAAGATCGAACCGAATCAAATAGCGGTGGTGGTGGTCTCACCGGGGCCGGGGTTAAGCCGCATCTTTGCCAGCCTGGGGGTGGCGGCCATCGTCGAAGGCGGCCAGACGATGAATCCGTCCACCCAGGAGATATTGACCGCGTTCGAAAACCT
>JBGQIO010000254.1:0-5504 GCA_041498515.1 Anaerolineae bacterium | reverse complement strand
CGGCGGCAAAGCGGCAGGCGTGCAGACGGCCCAGGGCGAATTCAGTGGGCCGGTAGTGGTCAATGCGGCAGGTGCCTGGGCAGGCGCCTTTAACAAAATGGTCGGGCTCGATCTGCCTTACGATACCTGGCGGCACGACACAATGTTTGTGGCGCGTCCGCCTCAGGTCGGTCCTAGTCACCCGACGGTTATTGACTTCGCGAATGAAATGTATTTTCGTCCCGAAGGGAATTTAACACTGGTCGGTCTGGAGGATGGCAATCCGTTGGGCGAATCGCCGGACAGCGACAGCGAACACGCTAAAGACGGATTCGTCGAACGCGGGATTGACCGCCTGTGCAGGCGTATTCCGATCATGGAGAACGGAGCCTTGCATTCCGCTCATGGGGGTTACGACGGCATCACGCCGGACCAACACCCCTTGTTGGGCGCGGCCGGCCCCGACGGTTTTTACTTGGACTGCGGTTTCAGCGGCACGGGTTTTAAAATCTCGCCTGCGGTAGGGTTGTGTATGTCCGAGTTGATTTTGGACGGAAAGTCAAAGACAGTTGACCTTTCTATCTATGCCCCGCTAAGATTCGCAGAAGGAAAACAAATCGTGGGTGCACATGCCTATACCAGTATTTGGCATTGATGGATCATTATTAATATTTGTTAAGAAATTAAATTAAGTAAATCACAGATTCCAGGTGTCATTGCGACGAGCCGGTGGTCGAGCGTTGCCCTGCGACCGCACACCAGGGAGTATCGAAGGGTAGCCCGTCGGTGGTTGAGTTGGTGGTCGAGTAGACGGTGCTTTCCCGTCGTATCGAGACCCGGTGTTCTTCCATCGTAAAGTGGTAGGTTCTTGCCCTACCAAAGTGGTAGGATCTCGCCCTACCATCGAGACCCAGCGACTGAAGTCGAAGATCCTTGTGGTCTTCAAGGGCAATCCCCGATTTTCACGGATGGCAGGAGCTGTAATTACAACGGTGCTTCGGACTATTAGACATATAAACATTGAGCACCCCCCCCCTACTTATTTAAGAATTGACTGATGCGTGCTTGTAAGGTAGCCTCTCAGTGTCTATCGTTCTTATTAATGACGCACTATGACAACCAACCTTCCATCCGGTACCGTCACATTTCTTTTTACCGATATTGAAAACAGTACTAAACTCTGGGAACAATTTCCTGGAGGGATGAAGGCCGCTCTGGCGCGGCACGATGAAATTCTACGGCAAGCCATTGAAAGTCATAACGGCACCATCATCAAGAATACAGGGGATGGTTTTCACGCCGCTTTTGGAACCGGCATCGGCGGTATCCGGGCAGCCTTGGCTGCCCAGCAAGCTCTGCTCACCGCGAAATGGGATGAGCTCGAGCCTTACAACCTGCGGATCCGTATCGGATTGCACACCGGCGAGGCGGAAGAGCGAGCGGGCGATTATTATGGGCCGACACTCAACCGCGCCGCGCGGCTGATGTCCGTTGCCTATGGCGGCCAAACCCTGCTTTCGACCACCACGGCCGATTTAGTACGCGATCAGTTGCCGGATGAGATATCCATCCGCGACCTTGGAGAGCATCGCCTCAAAGACCTCGTGCGGTCCGAGCACATCTACCAACTGAACCATCCGGCCCTGCCGTCCGATTTTCCTCCGCTCAGATCCATCGACGCATTTCCGAATAACCTGCCTGTTCAACTTACAACTTTTATCGGGCGGGAACGCGAAATGGAGGACGCCAAAGATCGTCTCAATTCAGCCCGCTTGCTGACATTGATCGGGCCTGGCGGTACAGGCAAGACGCGCCTCGCGCTTCAGCTCGCAGCTGACTTGCTGCCCTCTTTTTCCGATGGCGTTTGGGTGGCCGAGTTGGCGCCGCTGTCCGACCCGGCTCTCATTGTGCAAACCATCGCCTTGGTCCTGGGTTTGCGTGAGCAGCTGGGGATGCCTTTGGGTGAATTGGTCGTTGATTATTTGCGCGCAAAGAATATTCTGCTCGTCATGGACAATTGCGAGCATCTGGTCGAAGCCTGCGCGCAATTGATCGATCAATGGCTGCATGCCTGCCCAAACCTGAAGATCATCGCTAGCAGCCGTGAGGCTCTGGGGATCACCGGTGAAACTATCTATCGCGTACCATCGCTTTCTTTGCCCGAACCAACGCAGATCACGCCTGACGCACTTATGCTGAGCGAGTCGGTACAGCTTTTCGTTGTGAGGGCGACCTCGGTAAGCCCAACCTTTACTCTTAATGAACACAATGCAGCTGCCGTAGCCCAGATCTGCCGGCGTCTCGACGGCATTCCGCTGGCACTGGAACTGGCTGCCGCGCGCGTCACCGTCTTCTCTGCTGAACAGATCGCGACCCGTCTGGATGACCGCTTCAAACTGCTCACCGGTGGAAGCCGTACAGCCCTGCCGCGCCAGCAGACCTTGCGCGCAATGATCGACTGGGGCTATGACCTGCTGTCAGAAGACGAGCGTACCTTACTGCGGAAGTTGTCGGTCTTTGCCGGTGGCTGGACCTTCGAAGCCGCGGAAGCAGTCTGCATGGAATTGGACGTCCTTAATTTATTGACGCAGTTGGTTAATAAATCATTGGTGACCGTAGAGGAAGAAAAAGGGGAAGTCCGCTACCACCTTTTGGAGACCGTCCGACAGTATGCACGCGATAAATTGCTGGAAATGGGAGAAGCTATACAAGCACGTAATTCACATTTTAATTATTTCTCCGAGTTGGCAAGGACCGCCGCGCCAAAGCTGGAGAGCTCTGAAGCATTGGGTTGGGTAATGCGGCTGGAACTGGAATACGACAATATTCGTGCCGCACTGGGCTGGGGTCTTGAAAATAACGTCGAGGCAGTGCTGCGGATGGGTCCTTCTCTCCTTAATTTTTGGAACAGACGCGGTTTGGAGGAAGAGGGGCGGCATTTGATCAGCGAGGCGCTGACTAGGACTATTAAGCTTCCAAAACTGGAAGGGGATGCTGACCGCCAACGAAAGTTGAGCATCGGGGAAGCCTGGCAAAGTCTGGCAATGTTAGCCTACAGCCAGGGTGATAATGCACGCGCAATCGAATCTTCCGAACAAGCCGCGGCTTTGGCGCTCGAAGTGGACAACAAACGCCTGCTGGCATTGGCATTGGCTTTTCAGGCCTCCGGAAAATTATTCATAGGCGATACCGAGGGTGTCCAGGCGATATTGGAGAGGGGTCTCGCAGCAGCCCGCGCGAGCGGAGATAAATATGCGACCGGCTTACCCCTTGCCCTTTATGGACAGGCGATTGCCTTGACGACCGGTGATTATAATAAAGCGGCTGATTATATTAAAGAAGGCGAAGCGTTACTTCAGGAAAGCGGCAATCGCTGGGAAGCCACAATGGCCCTGCTCAGCACCGGGATGATGGCAAAATTTCAAGGCCATTACAGCGAAGCCCGTTTACAGTTTATGGCTTGCGAGCCTTTATTCCGTGATCTAGGTGACCGGCACCGCATCAATATGGTTAAGAGCGAATTGGCCCACATTGAACGTTATGAAGGTCATTATGAAAAGGCGGAAACGATGTACCGGGTAACGCTCCCGGAATGGCAAAGGATCGGCCACCGCGCAGCTATTGCGCATCAACTGGAATGTCTTGCGACCATTGCCAAAGTGAGGGAGCAGGGCCGGCGCGCCGCGCGGCTCTTCGGCGCGGCGGAAGCCTTGCGGGAGCGGATCAACATCCCGATGACCCCTTTGGAGCGCCAGGAATATGATCGGGAGATCGCCAATTTGCGCGCAGGCATGGACGAAGAAGCTTTTACACCATCCTGGGCGGAGGGACGGGCAATGAGCATGGACCAGGCGATCGACTATGCTTTAGAGATGGATCACGCCTTACCGGGTTAACGATCTTTCATGACTTTGCGGTAATGCTCATCGAATGCGGCGGGCAGGGCTTCACGCGGCGAATACGGGCCGGGCTGATAGGCCCGCGACGACACACCGATTTGACCCAGCTCGCACATATGCCAGTCCTGGCGGTTGGTTAGGTCCCAGAATTCAATGCCGTCCTCGGGATGAAAATCGGCGCGGCCAAAGCTGTCTGGGTGGAACAGCCATTCACAATGGATGATGGTTTGCGTCGGCGACTGCGGCCACAGGGTGTGGAACAGGACATAATCGGGATGCAAACTGAGTAACATGTTCGGAGAAATGGAATAGTAATAAACGCGCTGGTGGTCTTCGGGTTTCAGGTCGCCGACGGGCAACGCGCAGGTCCGTCCGCTTAAAGTCAGGCTGGAAGCGCCGTCGATCAACATAAAGCCGCCTATGAAACGCCCGTGGATCAGGTCGTTCTCGCCGGAGTCGGACGGGCTGATCCTGGCCAACTGGGGATGCACGGGCGGACAGTGATAGCACTCGTTGTAGTTCTGGAAGATAAATTTCCAATTGGCCTTCACATCGTAGGGTATGCGCCGGGCCGGCTTGAGGGTGGGAAGGTTCCAGCTTTCGAACTTATCGAGCAGCGGAGCAAAGACCTGCCCGAACCGTTCGGGAGATTTCGCAAGGTTCAGGAAGATAAAGCCTTCCCAAACCTGCAGATTGACTGCATGCAGGGGAAACTCTTCTTTGTTAAAGTCTTCGACGTCCTTCATTTGCGGCGCGCCGATCAGGTTTCCATCCAGGCTGTATGTCCAGGCATGATATGGACACTGAATGGACTTGCCAAATCGGCCTTCGGTCTCTTCGCACATATGCGTACCGCGATGGCGGCAGACGTTATAGAAGGCGCGGATTTCATCGTTCTGGTCGCGCAGGATGATGATGCTTTCGCCAAAGGCCTCAACTAAAAAGTAGTCGCCTGCGTTTGGAATACGGCTGATGTGGCCGGCGCAGAACCATTGGCGGGTGAAGATACGCTCCGTTTCCGCCGCGAAGGTCTCAAGTGACGTGTAATATTCGCGGGCCAGAGTTTTGGAACCGGGTTGGTAGCTTTTATCGGATTTGAGGTAAGCGCTCATTTTATTCTCCTTTGGCAGTTGAATAAAAAGACCGCAGGTTCCATCAAAGGATACCCACGGCCATAGTCTCGGTCACGGTTAACCCGCGCCGAGGCCTCAGCCATCACGGTCGACCAGTGCTTCTGGGACGGCCTTTAGTTCAGCTATTGCTAAAACACTTATGGAAGATTTGGAGAATACGGTCATACGCCCATTATTTTAACCCATGGAGGATTTTTTTCAAAACAAATATTTCCGTGCTCCCTCACGTCGGTTTGATGTTGGCTTCGCCCACCTCGCGCTGACCAGACTTTGCACCCAAATTACATAGAAATTTTTAATGCGGGTCGCTGCGGGTAGTGCTATAATTTTTTATTATGACTGGATTCCATACCAGGCCGCCCTGCTAAATCGTCTTTCAAAATAGACCTGCTCCCTACCGGGCCCTACGGGCTGATTTTGTATTTCCCCTAAAATGTAAAAAACCTGACCCTGATGATCTGGACGGTGCCTGACGCAGCCGTCTGTTTTCGCG
>JBGQIO010000253.1:0-5534 GCA_041498515.1 Anaerolineae bacterium | reverse complement strand
GTTGTCTTCGCCATTGCGATCCCATCCTTGAACTTTGCCAGATGAAACAAACTTTTCGTGTCGCTCGAATAGGTCTTGTTCGGTTGGCCGTACATTTTACCGAGCAAACCATCGAGGATGGTGCGTCCAAAAATTGGGAGAACCCACTCCGGAATATCGGGAATGGAATTTTTGTCAGTCGGAAATTTTACATTCTTGACGACTGTGATCGTGTATGTGGTGGCGATGTTCGTCGGGTCCATTAAAGTGAGAATACCCACTTCCGGCATGAGGGCCGGGATCGGAACTTTGTTCACATCCATCACGCCAGCCAAGCGAATAATCTGTCCGCTGTTCGGCACGATGCTATATTCCAGAGTGCCAGGCACGATAGGCACAGAAAGTTGTTCGGCCCACGCGTTCGAGTCGTTGAAGAACTCATGGAACACATCGAATAGTTGACCTTTGAGCCCGGCCTCAGACGAGCCCGGAAGCGTGGTCCGTGCTTGATCCAACAAATGATCAAGATCGTGTTTGCGAGCGGTCATTTACGTACTCCACCGCCTGGCGTACCGCCCTGGACCGGAACCGGTTTCACACCGGTCAACATTTCCCGGAAGGTATCCATGAAAGACGAAGCGCGCGCATCTTGCACATCTTCCTGATCGCGCGCGAGCGCATGAGAGGCGCCACCGAAAACAAAGGCCAACCGAAATGGAGGCTCGATATTGACCTGCGTATTGTCTACAGTGCTGAAGCTTGGCACCTTCTCATGGTGAGCATAAACGAAAAGGTCTGGCCGAATACGCCGCGCTTCAAGCATCGTCACATTTAAGGAAGTGAGCAAGGAAGTATCGTCGTACCGATAGGGCTGGATCACATCCTGAAGGAGGGTCCGGATATCGGTGACGTAATCGGAAACCGTGTCCAGAGCAGACATTTGGGACCCCTAGGTGATCACAAAAGCCTACAATCTATTTCCTAATGAGTGATTAACGTCAAATTGATATCCGCCATTCGAGACAGCAATACCGGGTCATCCCGAAACGTAGCAGACCCACGATTACATTTTTCCATAATGACTATATAAGAAAAACCGGTGGGAAAGTCAATCCCCACCGGTGTTTTTGTTCATCTTCACCCTTATGAGTTCGGGTGGACAATCGCCTGCACCAGGGCCTTCGGGTCAACGATCTGATAACCGTAGACCTGCAAGCCGCGCAGGATTTGACCGAAAGTCAGTTCGGACCGGAGCGTTTCGACCTTGCTGATCTGCGAGGCGAACGTCAGGCCGTGAGCATGGCCAGCGTAAACCGGCCATTCACCAGCCTGTAGGCCAGCCGCCGTACCAGATGGCAGCAAATTCGACACGTAGATCGTGAACCGATCAACCATGCCGAGACGGCCGTTGCGCAGCATCGAAACGCTGTCACCAGACAGATATGCCTGGCGCAGTTCGGACTGCTTGATCATACGACCAGCCCACGCCGGGAGAACGACCCATCGGCCTTCCTCCGGAATGTTTTGCTCATCCAGGGCCTGACCCAGACGCATAAGCACGTCCAAGAGTTCCACGTCACCCGTGCCGGGGTTACGACCCACGACAGAGAGCGGCGTAGTAGTGGCGCCCAGGTTGATGCTGCCAGAGATAATGCCAGCCGCAGTGCCGCGGTTGACCGTCGACGCCGCGCCGTTCAAAATCCCCAGTAGAACATCGCGATCCACGGTGATTTTGAGCTGTTGCGCCGCATCATCCGACCACATGGAAAGGATATTCAGGTCGGACTGAATTTCCATTACATCGTCGAGAATGAGCGAGAAGTATTTGCCGCTACCGATATACAGTTCCACGGTGCCGCCAACCGGGCGATCTAGCCCAAGCAATAGGTCGGAAGTGTAGTCGTGGATGGTGATAGACGGCTTCGTTCGAATTTTGACGCGATCGCCGTGGTTCTTGATCTCACCTTCGTAATCGGTGTTCGAGATCGCAGCCAGCACCGTGCTGGCGTAGAATTTCTCAACCAGCTTGCCGGACCAGATTTCCGGGATAAAGCCCGTATTCTGGAGCGTGTTGCCGGACGGAGAGGCTACGAACGTCGACGTACCCGGAGGATTGGGATATGACGTTGCGGAACCTGGAAAGCCTGAGCTGCTGATAGGCATGGAAAGCCCCTGTGTCGTTGCGAGGCTTTACACGTTATCGTGATCAGCCTCTGGTTTAGCCCCTAACGCGTCCATCCCGTTGCGCCGCGAAAATCGCATTTTCATCGCGGGCCTTATCGGCTTCACGACCTGCATAGAGCCCCCTACGCACGTCAGAATAAAACCGCTGGATTTGGTTGCGTGTGAAAATCGGCTTGTCAGCGGGACCAGGCGTATCGCCAGTGGCCGGCCGTGCCCTTCCAGGAGCTGCCAGAGAGGCCAGTGGGACCGCAGCTGTTCGAGGCGCTGGTAGCGGCTCGGGCTGTGGAGCTGGCTCGGCATGACCCGTGGCTGTTTCGTCGTTCAAAAACCCTTTGATGAACGCCAGTACCGTAGGGGCGTCTGCCGCTTGGACTGCTTCGTTCAACAATGACTGTCTTATACGACGAGAGTAAATGTCTGGTAAAGACAGCCACGAAATAAATCGCTGACTTTTGTTGATTTTACGCCAATTTGGCTCGGCCCCGTCAAGCGTCGCAAACATTTCCTGTTTGGCCTGAGTCGTAACCCTTTGTTTCAATTCATCATTTTCATGTCGAAGGGCATCGAGTTCCGGAGCAATAGCCTGGCGCGCGGCGCGAGAGGCCAAGTCGATCAGCTCAGGCCCATATGCCGCTTCGTCTTCCGGCGTTATTAGTTTCGACGCCGTATCCGGGATACTAGGGTTTTGTCCTTTATTTCCAATAAGTTGCTGGGTCCGCATCAGCTCATCACCAAGCTGTTGCATCTGTTCTTGCATTGAACCAATAGTTCGTTGAGAGGCGTTATATCGCCCCTGCATCGAAAGAAATCGATGCTCCCACTGTTCAGTGGTCACATTATCGTTACCGGGAGCGGCCGCGGGCTCGGGCTCGGGCTCGGGCTCGGGTTCAGGTTCAGGTTCGGGTGCAGGCGCGGGCTCTACGCCGCGCAACGCCGGCGCGGGAGCAGGCTGGACTGGCTCGCTAGGCTCGGCAGGCGCAACAGGTTCTACAGACGCTGTAGAAGCCAGGGGTGCTGGATTAGTTGCGTCCGCAGGTGGGGCCTGCGCCTTCGTATAATAACTCTCAGCAAGCTGGGCAGCTCGCTTTACAGAGTCTGGGATTTTAACGGAAGGATCGATTGGGGCAAGTGGCAAGGGCGGGTGATCCCGCTCAGTTACGGTATTAAGCATGGTACTCTCCTATGCGCACACGGTCAGAGAGACGGCGGTGTGGGCTTCGTTGGTTTAACTCGATCACACTCCTGTAGAAGACGCAGTAAAGCCCGGCATTGCTGAGCACGTCCCTGCATTACCAGGATAGTAGTCGGGTCGGCTTCTGTTACCGCCACGGTAACTTCCTCCGTATAAACAGAGAAAAGGTTAACAAAGTGCTCAAATACACGCGGATCGGTGTTGCGTAATTTGAGGGCGGCGTCGCTGAAAAGTTGAGTGTTTGTAACCACTTATTCACCATTTATGTCAGGGGTGGACATAGAAGGATTTCCCATCGGAGTAGCCTTGGCGTAATCGTTTATGGTTCGCCGGCCAGGGTCCCCGGTGGTTAACGTACTGAGCGCACTGCGCGACGGGAGGGTTTGTTCAATCGCACCTTTGCCTTTATGGACAGTGACCTGACCACGTTTCTTGAGCGGCGTCAGATGCTTCTTGAAAACAGCCATGTCAACTGGCTCCTGTTAAACCGGTGCGGCCGAACCCAAATTGGGGTTGTTTCTTCCCATATTGGGTTTGGCCAGTCATCGGCTTAATACGCGGCGGGTTTCCCATAGGATTTTGGCCTTCGGGAGCAATGTCTTGCACGGCCATATTCGGTAGCCGTGAACGCAGGGTAAATGGCCTCGCAGACCACTTTTTAACGGTTTTTGGTAGGCGAGGAGCCATATTAGCGTGCGCTAGTAATGCCCGCGCGAGCTGGCACAGACGGTGAATAACCGTGCATACGCGTGCTACCGCCACAGGCGAACTTATCGCCAGAACCGTTGCCAGCATCATGCTGGGTTACACCCGGCTTCTGCTCGCCAGCCTTCTGAGGCCCAAACATATGCCCGTTGCCGCCTTCAGCGAATTTGGCGGATTTGGTCGTCTCTTTCGTGACTTTTGCAGCCATGGTACTCTCCCAAGGAGTGAGCAAACTCGAAGGGGATTATCTAAGCACCACGACCCTAATGGAGTATTAACGAGCATCCCAACAAAGCATGAGTGGCATGATTTTCTTTTTCAAGCCTGATTGCTCCAACCACATCGAAAAAAAGAACTCCGATAAGTACGCCAGAGGAAGGGCTTTGTAGGCAGCATCGTGCGCGTCTTCGGCAGTGACCAAAGGGGCCAAAGTACGAAACACTTTCCACCAAGTCGCCATATAGGATTGAAAAACTGGCAGGGTGGTAACAAAAAAATAGCTCGTCACGTCCGGCATATGAAAATCCAACTTCAGCCCGTGTTGTGCAACGACATGTTCCAACATCGTCCAATCATGCGGTGAACGCGAGCGCCGAAAATTGTCGGTTATATCCCCGTCGAAGCGAACGTCGAACGGGTCGGTCACGATGATATCGTGTTCCATTAACAGATCGGCAATGAGTGCCCCGTCCCATTTATATAGCCAGTCCTGATACTCATTGAACTGCCACAACGGAACTTCCTTCCATCCTTTAATGTCATCACGAAAATTTATATGCTTCCTGTAACCCTGGAAACCAATTATATCCATATTGTCAAATGGGTGACGCCATATGCTGTCAAGAGCACGCATGTCCGCAAAGCGAGAACTCAATCTATCAGCTGTGCCAACAAAATACTGCGACACGATCCCTCCCGCAGGATGAGCACACGGCTTGTAATGAATATTGAACAGATCAATCTGGCGCATGACGCTTAATCGCAATAAGCGATTGATCTTTAACTCGCACCATTTTTTCGGGAATAACAATATAATAATACTGGTCTGTAGGGATGTGAGTAGTGAGAATTTCCGGAGCGCAAGCAACATCTTCGATAAAATATATTCCCTCTGTACTCAGATAAGGCAAAAGGGTCTGCATTGACGTAAGTTGGTGGGCGGGCTGATGCGATCCGTCATCAATAATCAAATCAAAACTCTGTCCACCATTCCCATAAAATTTATTCATTGCTGCTCGCAATGAAATAGGATCGCTCTGGTCCGCGAGTGCTGACATAATGTGGTCCTCGGTTATCATCCACTTCGGGTCATTATCAATTCCAAAAATCTTTGCCCCCGGAAAAAACTCTTGCCACATGAATAGGCTAGCCCCTATCCGGTTATTTGGGATGTTCCGATTTCCACAAATCCCTATCTCCAAAACAGTTTTTACGTCACGTCCAGCAAGCATGTTATAATAGTGCTGCGTATAGT
>JBGQIO010000252.1:0-5567 GCA_041498515.1 Anaerolineae bacterium | reverse complement strand
TGTTGCAAAGCATGATGAGTTATCTCCGCCAGTCTCAAGGATTACCTGTCCTTGAGTTGGAGAACTATAAAGAGCTCTTTTTTTTAGCCATCTGACTATTTTTTAAGATTCTATTGCAATATTATCTTTATTTCACTCAAATAGGAATCTACAGTCTCAGCCGTTGCGCTTTATCGAAGATTCAGATTCAGGCGGGAGCTCAGAGAGAAAGGAATGGATGCGCTTCGCCGTTTTTTTTTTTAAACTTCCGTGCAGATCCATTCAATCCGCGACATCCGTGTTCTATTCTTCTCCATCTTTTAAAAGTTTCGGGTAGCTGGTTTTTTTCTCATGTTAATATTTAATTTTTATAACATAGTTACCTATGCTATACTGCTCAGGACCCTATTTTACCTGTTCCGGTTTGAGTAGGGGCGCGGTCCGGGACACCTGGTTCTTCAGGACCGCTTTGCGCCCGATAGGAAGAATTCGTCATGCAGAAACGCAGAAAAGTTTGGACGAAAAAACGTCCCATCGCCGTAACGATCGTCGCCTGGGGCATTGTAGTGTTGTTCCTGATCCGTTTATATCAGGTCTTCGAGCCTCTCCTCCGGATGCACGTTTTTGAAACCGGCCTCACGGCTCCCCTGATCTTGGGGGCCGGGCTGACGCCGCTGGGCCGGGCCGTT
Source organism: Anaerolineae bacterium (assembly GCA_041498515.1). Lineage (GTDB taxonomy): Bacteria > Chloroflexota > Anaerolineae > Anaerolineales > Villigracilaceae > Fen-1038. The sequence goes on along the minus strand of JBGQIO010000252.1, from coordinate 4,899 downwards.
TTCACGAGCGGGTCCTATCTCATCCTATCCCTGATCGGCATCGTCGTATTGATCGGCTTCCTGCGGCTGCATCGTTGGGCTTGGGTGCTGCTCATGGGCTGGACGGGTGTCTCGCTCACCATCAGCTTGATCGATTATTTCTACAGCCACCCCAACTATCTGGTGATGGCTTCCAACATAATCATCGCCGTTGCGCTCAGTCAGGCGGATGTGCAGCGCATCTTCCGCATAAGGACGGACCAGGGTGAACACATTGGCTGACCTCCCCGCTCCAGGCCCGACAGACGGCTCGCCGGCAAACGCCTCGGACCTCGAGCTTTTACGGCGTTATGAACCCGTGATCCATTTCACCCAGGGCGAGCAGTTTTATCCGACCGATGTGGACCGCTACGTAAAGGAGTGCAGCCTGTGGGCGCATTATCCTGATGACCGCGACGAGCTGCTCGTCAAGCAGGATGAAATGACCCTTGAGAAACTGGTGGAGCCGCGTCCGGCGGTCTTTGGCACCGTGCACTATTTAAGGTTCATCGAAGCCCTCAGCCTTACCGAATCCGCCGAGGTGCTTGCGAATCAGCTGCGCTTGCGCACCCTCTTGAATAACCGCTTCCACGCCGGGATCGGACGCCTGGCACGCGGCGGTCTTCTGCCTCGTGTAGTAGACGCACTCTTCAGCATCTCCTTCCTGCTGCGCGGACGCGTCCCAGCCGCGGCGGCCGCGGCCGCCGAGCTGGATTATTTCCACATGCGCGCCAAACAGGACAAAAATGTTTATTATGGCCGCGTAGCCCGCCAGAATAACTGGGTGATCCTGCAGTATTGGTTCTTTTATTGTTTCAACAGCTGGCGGTCCGGGTTCGGAGGCGTTAACGATCACGAATCAGATTGGGAAATGATCACCATCTATCTTTATGAAACCGATGGACAGCTTTTCCCCGAATGGGCCGCCTATGCCTCGCATGATTTCCACGGCGACGATCTGCGCCGCCGCTGGGACGATAAAGACCAGCTCGACCTGGTTGACGGACATCCGGTGGTCTATGCCGGCGCGGGCTCGCATGCCTCTTATTTTCGAAAGGGTGAATACCAGGCCGAGGCTAACCTCGACCTTCCCGCCTGGGTTCAGAGCCTGCGCGGCGCCTGGAACAAGTTCTGGACTCAGGTGCTGGATCAGGAACCTGCCGATCCCTTCCGCATCCCCTTTGTGGATTATGCCCGCGCCGATGGGCTCACCATCGGTCCCGGACAAACCCGTACCTGGAATCCGGTGCTGATTGATGAGACCACCCCCTGGGTCAGTCAGTACCGCGGGTTGTGGGGCTTGTTTGCCCGCGATCCGATCTCAGGCGAGAATGCGCCGGCCGGACCTATGTACAACCGCGATGGCTCGCCCCGCGGTTCCTGGTATGACCCGCTGGGTTTTGCCGGGTTGGACAAAGTCCCTCCACCGCCCGACGCTTTGCGCCTGCTTGAAAAGAATTGCTCCGAATTGAACGATCGTCAGGCCGTGTTGAAGACGCTTATCCCGGATAAGGCCGGTGAATTACATACCCTGGGCATCAAGCTAAGCGGCATGGAAGGCAACCCTCATCTCGTCAAACAACATGCCCTGTTGTCGAAAAAAATCGCGGCCCTGGCGGAGGAAGTCCGCGGATTGCGCCGCGAATATTTCGAGAACGCAGCCTTGCTGGAAAGCCTGACGGCTCGGCTGGTGAATAAATGGAAAGGCCTGCAGGACGATCCGCACGCTCACATCCGCCATCTTGCCATGCCCGTCCGGACGACCCGCATGCGGTTCGATCGAGTCGCAGAGGCCTGGGCGGCCGTCAGCTTAAGCCTGCTGCTGTTCGGGATCGTTGCGCTGGTGTTTTTTGCGCCTCACTATCTGGCGGCGGGGCTGGCGGTCATTACCCTCCTGTTTATCGTGACCGAATCCGTCTTGCGCGGCGCCTTCGTTGAAACCATTGCCCAGTTGACTGCTTTATTGGCGATCGTCGGATCAGTGATCCTATTCCTCCATTTCTGGTTCTGGTTCCTGATGGGCGCACTGGTGGCCATTGCCGTCTTCCTGCTGGTCCAGCGTTTGCGCGAGCTAACCGGATGAGTCAAAGTTAATACCACATATCTAACGATTGCCCCGGCATGAAGTACCCGGAAAATTGAACAAAAGTGACCTGATGCTACATGAGGGATCCTGAAGGCAATATCATCGAGCTTTATCCTGGTCGAAATTGATCATCGAAAGGTCGGTCGTAATTACTCACAAATTCTTTAAGGTATCCGAAAAAAAATGGATGTGTGCGGGGCGCACGCCCCGCACACATCCATTTTTTTTCGGTATCTTTCGTCCCAGGCTGAAAGTCGGAGATCCGCTGCTCTTTGCGGTCGAAGATCCCGCGCTGCGGGGCGGGGCGTGGGACGAAAGGGTAAGTAATTATGGTGAGTCGTTCGTCGGTTCGCGATGCAATCCACCTGATTTTTGAAAAACAAAAGTCCTTTTCATCATGATAAAGTAATAGGTAGATTATTAATAAACCTTTCTCTGCCGTTGATCGTAAAAATAAGATTAGGGTGAGGATATTCTCAGCTTTCCGCCAATCCTATAAAATAAGAGGCCAAAAGCATGCCTGTTTTTGTGTTAGGGTTCCTGGTATTGTCCGCATTATTCCATGCGGGGTGGAACCTCCTGCTTAAAAACACCGATAAAAAATTCGTTATTATGTGGTGGGGGGTCGTGCTGGGATCGATACTGGGCTTGCCGATCTTGATTTTGCATTGGCCGGTACCGGCTCGCATATGGCCTTTTGCGTTGGGAAGCGCCCTTTTCGAGACACTATACGAGGCCGTATTAACCTCCGCTTACCAAAAAGAAGATTTTTCCGTGGTTTATCCAATCGCTCGTGGTGGAGCACCGGCGCTATTGGCCGTGTGGGCAATACTTTTCTTGAAGCAAACGCCAGGTCTGGGTGGAACAATAGGTCTGCTCATCCTCATCGTTGGGCTGATGATCGTAGGGAGCAGTAAATGGTTGTCGGAGAGTAAAAAAGGGGTTTGGAGTGCGGCTGGGATCGGATTGGCGTGCCTGGTTGCGCTGATGATATCGATCTATTCAGTCATTGATGGCGCAGCGGTGAAACTCATGGATGCGGCTTCTTACTCCGTGCTCCTCTTTGTACTGAATGCCATCTTTGTCATCCCCGTGATCGCAAAGCTGTATGGCTGGCAAGCGATTCTGGAAGTAGGGCGCATGCACTGGCGGCAAGTGACAGCCATAGGTTTATTGGATATCGGGTCCTTTATGCTTGTCCTGATTTCTTATGCACTCGCTCCGGTTGCCTATGTAGGAGCGATCCGCGAGATCGGTATTGTCTTTGGGGCGCTGGCGGGTTGGTTGTGGCTCAAAGAAAGCTTCGGTCGCGTTCGAGCGGTTGGGGCAGCGATCATTTTTGCAGGGATCTTGACCATCCTGTTAGCAGGCTGAACCATGCCTCCGAATAATGCAATAACTAATTCTCGGCACCTGACACCTGGCACCTTCGGGCGAGGCGGCACCAAGCCGCTAAAGTGGTCGGCGATTGTCCGACCATCGCCCACTTCGGCGATATGAATCGCCGAAGGCAACCTGGTACCTGACACCCGATCACCTGCTCTTCACCGCATTAACAAAATCCGCGAACAGACCATAAGCCGTTGGTTCGGGCCCGGCGACCATGCCCTCGCGTTCCGATTCGATGATCGAATAATCGCCCAGCACGTCGGTGCGGAAAGCCACGCCCGTAGTGGAATCTTCCATGCCATATAACGGATCGGAGACGGATACCAGTTCAGGCGCCACCCGCACGAAAACATTATCTCCCTGCCGCTCGGCGCTGCACACCAGCTTGTAACGCTTGCCCTCTGCCTCGGCCCGCGTGATCTTCTCAGCCGTTATATCCCTGATACCTTGCCGGTCTACTTGTTGAGGCAGGCAGGGAACATTCATTAATACCGTCACCAGCGCCGCGACCTTGATGGCCGCGTCCCAGCCGTCCACGTCTGCGGACGGATCGGTCTCTGCCACGCCGATGGACTGGCAGTACTTGACGGCTTGGTCGAACGTCTCACCCCTTTCCATTCGCGTCAAAATGATGTTGGTCGTCGAGTTTAACACGCCTCGGAAGGAGAGCAGCTCCGCAACAGGCATGGCCTCACGAAAAACGGAAAAAACCGGCGAACCGCCCAGCACGGTGGATTCGAAATAAAACTTGCGGCCCTTGGATTTTGCCAGTGCGGTCAATTCGCGGTAGCCGTGCACCACCGTTCCTTTGTTGGCCGTGATGGCGTGCATGCCCGCCTCCAGCGCCGCGCGCACGTGATCGATCGCGGGCTGGCCGGTGGCGTGGTTCACAGGGGAATTCTCGAACATCACCTCGGCTTGAGATTGGCGGATCACATCCAGCGAGTCTTGCACCTTTGAATCGGAAATGGATGCAATCGATCCTCCGCTTTCCACCAGCCTCAGGGCTTTCTGAAGATCGAGCCCGGCAGCCGCGACTGCAAAGCCGTGTTTGCCCGTGGCAATGCCTGTGACGGAAAAGGTAATGCCGTATTCTTTTTCAAGCAGGGCCTGCTTGCGGATCAACAAGCGCGCCAGTGCGCACGCCACATTTCCAAATCCAACAAAGGCAAGTTTATAGTCCATATTTTTTATCCCTATGTGTCCTTGCGAAGCACTTCCGCAGGAAGGTGTTCTTCCTTCCCGGACGTTGTGACTTTAGTGTTTAAATTTTTTTAACACATCGGTCAAAATCCATCATTGTCAAACCGCTCACACAGGCGGGTATGGATACACGCGCCGGTCTCTTGGCAGGTGCGGGAAAACCTTGGCGGACTGCAGCGCCTTGGCGCGCCGGGTAAGTGCGG
>JBGQIO010000251.1:0-5572 GCA_041498515.1 Anaerolineae bacterium | reverse complement strand
TCGTCGCTTGCAAGAGCAGATTGATTTCGATAACGTCCAGCCATGCCGCGCCGGTTCGTGATCGAGGTCGAAAAAGATTACTTCAACTTCGCCTCCGCCCACTTTCTCGTTTTTGCCAACGGCAAACGCGAAGCGCTGCACGGCCACAACTATCAGGTCTCGGTGGCGGTCGAAGGAGAGTTGGATTCCGCCGGGGTCGTGCTCGATTTCATCGCCTTCAAGCCGCTGGTTAAAAATATCTGCGACGCGCTGGACCACCGGACGCTCGTCCAGCGTGATTCCTCCGCGTTAAAAATCCGCCGCAGCGACCATCACGTCATTGTGCTCTATCGCAATCAGCGCATCGTCTTGCCCGAGCGCGACGCGCTGCTGCTCCCGATCGCCAACACCAGCACCGAGCTGCTGGCGGAATATATCGCCGGCCAGATCCGCCGGAAAGTGCGGCGGCAGTTTCCCCGCGCGAAGCTGCATAATTTAGAAGTCGGTGTCGAGGAGGCGCGGGGGCAGAGGGGGTTTTACAAGGGGGAGTTCTAGGCGCTGTCAGTGTTTGTTATTCGTTCGTTATTGCCTGGGCGAGTTGAATTTAATCAACTCAAGCCCCCTTCTGTGAGTTTCCCGTATGCGCAAAAGCACTCTACGATAATAAAGGGGGGCACGGATGTGCTCTCCCCTTTTTTGGGAAATGGATAGCTATTGCACCCGTGCTACCCTTCCCCTCTTCTCCCGAACCCGATAAGTTCCAAGTTCCTCGTTGCCGGCCCGCCGGTGCCAACTATCAATTTACGCTGGAACTTAACAATGCATTGATGGCAGTCAGAACTATAGAAATAGCTGTACGTGTTCTGGACATAACCATCGAGCGATGATCTGTGGAACTCCCTCTCAATCTCAAGCGCATTAAACGTCCCGGCGACCACAGATATTTCCTTTATCCCTTTTTTGACCGAATTGGTCGTAGTTATTTTTGTCGTGAAATTGCCTCTCGGTGAGGACAAAGTCGAATCATAAGAAGCAATCCAGTGCTGACCTTCGGACAAAGGTAACTCAACGTATTTCTTTGTACATTGACTCACGGCAACCATGCATTTAAAGTCCTCGGTGTTTTCGTTGTCGCTGATCTCGATGCGCTGATCTCCGCTGATTTTGTATGCCGTGAGCCGAGAGTTATGCCAAATAAGTTCATAGTTTCCAATGAGATCGGTTGAATTCGAGCCCGGCCAGTTTTCTTGACCAGCCCTGTATTGCCAATACGTTCCTTCCGGCGGCGGGCTAACCGTCTCTTGACCGAAAGCCGCTGCGGCTGCGAGAAGCAAGAAAACGATGCTTGCCAGCGCTATTTTTCTCATGATTCAGACTTCCTTAGTTTCCGAGCACGTTTTAAAACTCTCTACGATATCCGACATCCACATTGAGTTCTTTTCTCTCGCACTCTCCAGCTCGAAAATTTTCAGCGTCCCGCTGAAGTAGCAAACTTCCTAATTCCCATCCAAAGCACCAGATGAACGAGTGATGAAATCCCATCCTCTTGCATTAAACTGCCAGCATTCTCCATCCTGATACACCGGAGCGGGTGCTTGCTCCTGGCCAAAGGAAACTGTGCAGAGTAGGAGCAAAATTGCGATCGTCGCAAATGTTCCGATCTTTTTCATCTCAGCCCCTCCTCTCAGCAAACTGCGGAATGAGCCTGAACATCGTTGCGTAAAGTACCGACAGCCCTCACTTCTGGATCGCTGAGCCGAATTTGAGTAGTTCGACTTCTCTCTTTGCGCCGTCGTCAGACTCCATCGAACTCTTAACAATGCTCCTAGTTTGGGGACTGTAAAAATACGTAGTTACTTGCCGCGCCCTTGCGCCGCTTTTTGTCGGCCAGCTTTCATCTTTATGAAGTCTGAAGCTACGGAAGGTCCCAGCCGATGTGGTTACATCCTCGGAGCTTTTGACACTGATCTCAGTCGAGACTCGGTTCTCGCTTTTGGCTCCTCTTGGGGTGAATTTATATTGGTAATCCCATTTTTGGCCCACCATGAGCGGAAATCTGAGGTCCTCTCGTTCTTTGCTCAGACCAACCAGTGATTGAATCGGGAAAGACGGTTTCCGGTCAAGTTCTTTCTTCCCGTCTCCTATCAACCGGGAAATCTTGACATCGCCCTGTGAATAGACAAGCTCATACGTGCCATCGCCTGCTTCGGACGAGTAACCGGCGAAACCTTTCTCCGTAACCTTGAACTGCCAGAAATCGCCGTCATGATGAACCGGAGCGGGTGCTTGCTCCTGGGCAAAGGAAATTGTGCAAAGCAGGAGGGAAATTATGAACGTCGGATATGTTCCGATCTTTTTCATTTCAACCCTCCTGGCGGCATGCCGGGATGGATCGCCCGCTGCCACATACTGCTGCTTCGTCATTGGCCGCCCCGACTACGAATGAAATCCTCTGGGTCACTGATCCAATCTCCAAGGATTAGTTTGTGGACGGGGTTCTGTGGATTGTTGTCTTTCTGACCGGGTTTCTGGCAGGATCCCTTGTAGATTGTAGTATAACCGGGGTAATACCATTTCTTTGTCCGTGGATCGCAGCCAACATTATATGGTCCTTTACGAATGCCAAAATGTAGATGCGGCCCGGTTCCGTAGTCTGCCTTCAATCCTGATACATACCCAAGCGGTTGATTCTTGGGTGGAGGTTGACCCTCTGGTAAACAGATGTCTCCGATCTTAGATTTCGTGTTGGGCCTTTTCAGGTGATAGTAGACACTAACGACTTTTCCTCCTAGGGGGTCACCAGGAGGCAATTGATGCTCAATGTGCACAGCGCATCCAACTGTGGCAACCACACGCGCATATTTAATAATTCCATCCATCATGGGGTACACTGGAGTACCAGCTTGACGTCCAACATCGTGCGCGAGGTGATACCCGAGGTACGTTGGATACCAATCGCCAACCTTTTGCCTTATCGGAGCCCATGCTCCGTCCAACGGGAAACGAATCCATGCGCCACCCGTCGGTGTCATGAGGAATGCATGAGGTTGTCCACCGATGAAGCCTGTGCCGACGATCTGGCCGCTGTTATTGATAGCTTGTGCTTCTGTTAACTCCCAACCGGAACCTGAGGACAGCAGATCATTCAGGTCCGTCATCACTCCCCCACTGTAGAAAAAAGCGTGATTGCCCGTGGGGCCAGTATCTGTTTCCGCTACGCCTACTACCAGCCCGGAGTTGTTAATGCCATAGGCGTACGCATAGGCGAATTGTCCGCCAAGTGTGCCAAGGTCGTGCATCACTCCTCCGCTATAGAGAAAGGCATGAGTGGCCGCAAAACTAGGTGTATGCTGTGCTCCACCAACGACCTGACCACCGTCGTTAACGCCATACGCGACGCTACTGTCTCCGCCAAGCGTGCCAAGGTCGGTCATCGTTCCCCCACTGTAAAGAAAAGCATGAGATGCTGTATCGCCAGACTTAAACGCCTCACCAGCTATCTTTCCGAAATCGTTGATAGCATAGGCCCAGCTATTAGACCCGCCGAGGGTGCCCAGGTCATGCATAATTCCGCCACTGTAGAGAAAGGCGCGTCGAGTCGCATCACCAGTTGTATCCGACCAACCAACTACATCCTCCGAATCGTTGATGCCATGACCCTCGCTAAATGAGCCGCCTAAGGTACCCAAGTCATGCAGGACGCCACCACTGTAAAGAAAAGCATGGGGAGAATATGCGTCGGTAGTGTATGACCAGCCAACAACCTGCCCGGAATTGTTGATGCCAAACGCCCAACTATACGGACCGCCTAAGGTACCAAGGTCGTGGAGGACTCCGCCACTATAAAGAAACCCATGGTATGCCGTGTCGCCGGTTGTGTAAGCGTACCCGACCACCTGCCCGGAGTCGTTGATGCCGTAGGCGCCGCTAAACGTTCCGCCGAATGTCCCGAGGTCAGTGATGGTGTAAGTCGGCGTGGCCGCAGTAGAGGGTCCGGCGAAGAACAGCACGGCAATAGCGAGCAGGACAAGAGGTCTTATTCCAAGTCTCCGTTTTCTCCGAAGTCCAAATCTTTCTGCTTGGGTATCGGGGACTCGCAATTTATTTTTCACGGCAACCCTCCCTAACAAAAAGCCCGACCGGGTGGCACCCGAACGGGCTCTCAGAAAATCGAATCAAAGTTGCTGCCCTTCTGCGCGCTTTTTTAGAGTCGTAGATCGGATCACGATGCCAAGTGTGATGAGGCCCGCTTATAGGCCAGATTGGACACCGCTGTCAAACGACCCAGGAGTTAGCTAATGTTCTAATTTTCCGAGACCACCCAAAATTCAGGTCTGCTGCGTTGAGATTACTGGCAAGATCAGAAAGTAAACGGATCGTTAAAGGACGCGGGGCAAAGTTTCGTCGCGGCCATACTCAAAGGAATCTTTGAAATCGAAGATAGCCTTCACTATCGACCCACAATTTAAATCGCGCTTCAGTGTTTTGACCGATCTCTGCATAAGCTCTGATCGTCAGTTCATATTCTTCCCTGGGGATTTCATCTGCCACGTTGAGGGACCTGTGGCCTTCGAGGGCGTAGCACAATCTTATCTCCGAATTGGGATTTGTTTCATCCAAGCACGCGACATCGATTTCGACCCTTTCTTCCGGATACAAGTCAAAGGTCATCTTGTGGGGCAGATTTAAAACATCGCTGGGATTATCAGATTTCTGCTTGAGAGTCATCGGTAAATATACGTTCAAGCCGGGCTTCATACCATGTAGCTTCACGGAACAATTTGTTAATTTCTGATTCCCGCAATTTTCGATCCCGATTCTATAGATATGGAAGGCGCGTCGACTGGCCAGCGCTGGTTCTGTGTGATCGAAAGGCTCCTGACCTGATTCATAACGGATGGCTAGCCTTGGAAGGTTTTCTTTCCTAAGACCGTTTACTTCCTGGCTAAGCGACTGGATTTCCAGTTTCGTCTTCCGCATCAAAAGAAATGGAGCCCTGAACAGATTGATTATGAGTAAAAGAGAAAATGTGAAAGCAGCAGGTATAAGCAATAACAAGATGTTGTCCGCCAGTTGGTTCAGCGTTGCGACTAACCCGCGTGCCCGATAGAAGACATAAACACCGAGCAGATACATGCCAATTGGAATGAATGTTTTTCCACTCCATTCGAATAAAGCACGGGTTTGTCTAAAGGCTTCGCAAACGACTGAATAATAATACGCAAACATACGGAGTCTCTACCTATTCATTTCTTCTCCCACCAACCTACCGCCACGAAAAGCACAAACAGCATCATATAACTCACCGCAAAATCCGGCGCGGCAAAAAAGCCGAAGCGGCTGACGACGCCGCCGGGAGTCAGCTCGTAGGCGTGGATGATGCCGACGGCGGAAAAAAGCGCCGCGGCCAACGCCCACCACGCTGCGCGGAAAAATTGCCGCTCGATCAAAAAGACGCCTATGGCCGCGAGGATCATAGAGCTGAAAATAAATCCCCGCTCCAGCGAGATCATGCCGTGAATCGCCAGGCTCTGCGCGAACGCCGGCAAACCCACGTCATAGAGCGATTTTCCCGCGGCGCGTAATCCCGTCT
>JBGQIO010000250.1:0-5582 GCA_041498515.1 Anaerolineae bacterium | reverse complement strand
GATGCGGAAGATAAATATGTGATAGCCCAGGCTAACGCGCCGCTGACTGAAATTAGCGAATTTGTGCGCGAGCGCATCTCCTGCCGGTATCACTCAGGCTTTTTGTTCTCCACTCCTGAAGCAGTGGATTACATGGATGTTGCTCCACATCAGGTGGTGGGCATTAGTGCTGCACTCATTCCGTTCCTTGAGCATGACGATGCCAACCGGGCGTTGATGGGTTCGAACATGCAGGCGCAAGCTGTGCCTTTGGTCCGCCCTGAAATTCCGTTGGTCTCGACCGGTATGGAGCGGGCGGCTGCGCTTGACTCCGGCCAGGTTGTGGTCGCGGAAGAAAATGGCGAAGTTATCTCGGTAACGGGCAGCAAGATCGTGGTCAAGGAAAGAAAAGGCGGGCTCCACAATTATCAGCTGCGTAAATATCAACGTTCGAATCAATCCACTTGTATCGACCAGCGGCCATCGGTCGTGAAAGGTCAAGTCGTGAAGAAGGGCGACATTATCGCAGATTCTTCCTCGACGGAGAGCGGGCAGCTCGCCCTCGGTCAAAATGTAGTTGTGGCTTTCCTCTCCTGGGAAGGCGGCAATTTCGAAGATGCGATCCTGCTATCTGAGCGGTTGGTCCAGGATGATCGTTTCACCTCCGTCCATATCGAAAAATATGAAGTCGAGGCGCGCGATACCAAGCTGGGACCAGAAGAAATCACCCGCGATATCCCCAACGTCGGTGAGGACGCGATCAAAGACCTCGATGAGAACGGGATTATCCGTATTGGCGCTGAGGTCGGACCGAACGACATTCTCGTTGGCAAGATTACACCCAAAGGCGAGAAGGAACTTACACCTGAAGAACGTCTGCTGCGCGCTATCTTCGGTGAGAAATCGCGCGATGTTAAAGATACCTCTCTGCGAATGCCGCATGGTGAACGCGGGAAGGTTGTGGATGTAAAGGTCTTTACTCGCGAAGATAACTCTGACCTCTCCGCAGGTGTGGATATGATGGTGCGCGTCTCGGTGGCGCAACGCCGCAAGATCACTGCCGGCGACAAGATGGCGGGACGCCATGGCAATAAGGGCGTTGTCTCCAAAGTAGTACCTGTAGAAGATATGCCGTTCCTTGAAGACGGTACACCGGTTGACATTATCTTGAATCCACTCGGTGTCCCGGGCCGTATGAATATCGGTCAGGTGCTCGAAGTGCATCTGGGATGGGCAGCGAAACGGCTCGGTTTCCGTGCGCTGGTCCCGGTCTTTGACGGGGCGAGCGAAGAACAGATCGAAGCAGAGCTGGCGCGCGCCTGGATCGTCGATCAGGCCTGGAAAGAATCTGCCCAGTCTGCCTGGGAATGGATCAAAGGACAGGAATACGACCCGGAGTCGATCCAGGATGATGATGAAGTCCGCCGTCTGTATTTGGAATCATGGCTAGGTAAACGTAAGTATGACGTCTATAAGTTAACCGATGTGAATTATGCGCGTCACGCGGCTGCGAGAGAATGGCTGCGTGATCGAGAGTACGATCACAAACTGATCCTGGGCGGTTTGGATGAAGAGACCGCTAATCGAGATTCCGATGTGGATCAAAGCGCCATTAATGCCTGTCTCCGGCTCTGGATGGTGAGTCTCGGGTATACAAAGAAAGTTTCAGACGCGAACCTTAATGCAGCCGCGCAGGATGTGACGCGTGAGACGGGTTTTCCAATGCCTATTCTCGGCAAGCAGACTCTGCGGGATGGCAAAATGGGCTCGCCTTACGATCAACCTGTCACTGTGGGCGTGATGACCATTCTCAAATTACACCACCTCGTGGAAGATAAAGTTCATGCGCGCTCGACAGGGCCGTACAGCCTGGTCACACAACAACCCCTGGGCGGTAAGGCGCAATTTGGCGGGCAGCGTTTCGGTGAAATGGAAGTGTGGGCGTTGGAAGCTTACGGTGCAGCCTACACGCTTCAGGAAATGCTCACTGTTAAATCAGATGACGTTCAAGGCCGTGTTAATGCCTACGAAGCCATCGTCAAAGGCGAACCGATCGAAGAGCCAAGCATTCCTGCTTCCTTCCGTGTTTTAGTGAAGGAACTCCAATCCCTCGGTCTGGCAGTGGAAGCGATCAATGAGAGTGGGGATGTGGTTAAGTTTGGAAAGGATGAAGAGAAGACGCATCCTCCAAAACTTGGTACAGGCCTTATGGAGTTGGGCGTTGGAGGCAACGATCGAAGAAAATAGCAGGCGGTTTTTCTTGACGTGTTTATAACCACATGTTAGAATAATCCGCCGTTGCTTGCAAAACAGGCGGCCAGATTCCCGCCTATATCATGGCAGCTACAAATGAGGCCATCATTGTTGTTTCTGATGGCCTCGTTTCTTGCAAAAAGTCTTTGTGAAAGAATTTGTTATCGGAGGCAAACGTGCCGACAGTAAACCAGATGGTCCGCAAGGGCCGCAAAAATAAGAAAGCCAAAAGCAAAGCTCCTGCGTTGCAATATACCCTTAACAGCCATAAGCAGCGCCGGGTGAGGCAGGCGAAGGGCGCGCCGCAAAAGCGCGGTGTTTGCACGGTTGTGCGCACAATGACCCCCAAGAAACCGAATTCGGCCTTGCGCAAGATCGCCCGGGTACGCCTGACCAATGGCATTGAAGTCACGGCTTACATCCCTGGTGAAGGCCATCAACTGCAGGAGCATTCTGTGGTGCTGGTGCGCGGCGGTCGTGTAAAAGACCTGCCAGGTGTGCGATATCACATAGTACGTGGTTCGCTCGATACAACCGGAGTGGCGAATCGCAAACAGGGCCGCTCCAAGTATGGCGCGAAACGCCCGAAGTAATTTAACGGAGATAAACCATGAGACGTGGAAACCCGGAATTACGTCCGATACCGCCCGATATGCGCTATAACAGCGTTCAACTTCAGACCATGGTCCAGCATGTCATGAAGCGCGGCAAGAAGAGCACTGCCACGCGTTTAATTTATGAGGCGATGGACCTGATCAAAGAGCGAACGCAGAAGAATCCCCTCGAAATCTTTGAGACGGCGCTTAAAAATGTAAGCCCGGCCATGGAAGTTCGCCCTCGCCGAGTGGGCGGCGCGACCTATCAGGTGCCTATGGAAGTTGCCGCTAACCGCCGGCTGACCCTGGCACTGCGTTGGATATTGTCTGCCGCCAATGATCGTGGCGGCCGTTCGTTTCCCGACAAATTGGCTTCAGAGTTGATCGACGCTTCCAATGAAACTGGAACTGCTATCCGTAAACGTGATGAGACACATAAGATGGCTGAAGCGAACCGTGCTTTTTCTCATTATCGTATTTAAGTGGCTATGTCATAAGAGTATTTATTATCAGGTGTATTAGGACAGAATGGCTCGCGAATATCCGCTTGAAAAATATCGAAATATTGGGATTATTGCCCACATTGACGCCGGGAAGACGACCACTACCGAGCGGATTTTGTTCTATACCGGGAAGACCCATCGCATCGGTTCAGTGGACGATGGTACAACCGTTACCGATTGGATGGCGCAGGAACGTGAACGCGGCATTACGATCGTTTCAGCGGCTATTTCCGCGGAATGGAAAGGCTATCAGATCAATGTGATCGATACACCGGGCCACATCGATTTCACAGCCGAAGTGCAACGCTCTCTACGCGTTCTTGACGGTGGTGTGGTCATCTTTGATGCAGTTCAAGGCGTGGAACCCCAGAGCGAGACTGTCTGGAGACAGGCAGACCGCTACGGAGTTCCACGCATTTGTTTTGTTAATAAAATGGACCGGGTTGGCGCCTCCTACGAGCGCACCGTACAATCGATCATTGATCGCCTGGGTGCAAACCCCATACCGATGCAGTTACCGATAGGTATCGAAGCCGGATTTAAGGGTGCAGTTGATCTGCTTACAATGAAGGGGATTGTGTGGGAAGATGACCTTGGAAAAGAGCCAAAGGAAATCGAGATTCCCGCTGATCTGGTAAAAACAGCCGATGAGGCTCGTCAACAGATGGTCGAAAAGATCGCTGAACTTGACGATCACCTCACAGTCAAATATTTGGAAGGGGGGGAAATCAGCATCGATGAATTAAAATCGGCGCTTCGCAAAGCGATTGTTGCGAATAAGGCATATCCCGTCCTCTGCGGTTCCTCCCTTAAAAATAAGGGTGTTCAGGTCCTGCTGGATGCTGTGATCGATTATTTACCTTCACCGGCAGAGATCCCTCCCGTTAAGGGCTCCGAGCCGGGAAAAGAAGAACTTACCATAGAATTGCCTCCAAAGGATGATGCGCCCCTAAGCGCTTTGGTTTTTAAGATTGTCACTGACCCTTATGTAGGACGCCTCGCATATTTCCGCGTCTACTCAGGTGTTATTTCCCAAGGTCAAATGTTGACGAATTCGACAAAAGGGAAGCGCGAACGAATTGGGCGTCTGATCCGTATGCATGCTGATCGCCGCGAAGACATCACGGAAGTCCGTGCCGGGGATATTGGGGCGGCTCTCGGATTCAAGGAGACTTTTACCGGCGATACGCTGTGTGACAATAAGCAGATCGTTCTCGAGAATATTACTTTCCCCGAACCTGTGATTTCCATAGCGATCGAACCGAAGAGTACAGCCGACCAGGAAAAGATGGGTGAAGCTCTTCGCAAACTCTCTGAAGAAGACCCAACATTCCGCGTACGTTCAGACGAAAATACCGGTCAGACGATCATCTCCGGGATGGGCGAGCTGCACCTTGACATTCTCGTAGACCGTATGCTGCGCGAGTTTCACGTTCAGGCCAATGTCGGGGCTCCGCGAGTGGCTTACCGTGAATCGATTACGCGCGCGGTACCCGAGATCAACCATAAATACGCAAAGCAATCCGGCGGGCACGGTATGTATGGTCATGTTGTGATCTCCATGGAACCCGGCGAGCGCGGTTCAGGTGTTGTTTTTGAAAACAAGATTTTCGGTGGCTCCATTCCGCGTGAATTTATACCAGCTGTCGAAAAAGGTATTAAGGAAGCTGCGGAGAGTGGCGTACTCGCCGGTTATCCCGTGACAGATTTGAAGGTCACTTTGTTTGACGGTTCATTTCACGAGGTCGACTCGAATGAAATGGCTTTTAAAATGGCGGCCTCCATGGCGTTCAAGGAAGGCGTACATAGAGGCAGTCCCGTCCTGCTCGAGCCCATGATGAAAGTGGAAGTTGTCGTGCCTGAGGAATTTCTCGGCGATGTGATGGGACAGATCAATAGCCGACGCGGTAACATCCTTGGCATGGATGCCCGACCCGGAAATGCACAAGCGGTCCGTGCTTTATTACCTCTGGCTCATATGTTTGGATATACAACTCAGCTTCGCTCTGCCACCCAGGGCCGCGGCGTATTCAGTATGGAATTTGACCATTACGCGCCAGTACCGCAATCAGTGGCAGAGGAAATTCTAACAGCCTAACTATTTTCTTTTTTTCATTCATAAGGAGTTCATTATGGCGAAGCAGAAATTTGAGAGGAACAAGCCGCATGTGAATGTGGGGACGATGGGGCACATTGATCACGGGAAGACGACGTTGACGGCGGCGATCACGAAGGTGTCACAGCTGCTGGG
>JBGQIO010000249.1:0-5599 GCA_041498515.1 Anaerolineae bacterium | reverse complement strand
TGATATCCATAAATATAATCGCCTAATCTTACATCGTAATATGATTCCTTTGGTTTTACCCAAAGCGGGAATTATTAATTGCGTACGGTATAATCCAATCGCTTGGGGCTCGATACGCCCCTCATAAGTCATTCGGGGCTACTCGACCACCACCAAATTCCCGAATACCGAATATCTAATCTCGAATATCCAGCGTCCAATGCCGAAACATTCCTTCCAAGATATCATCCTCAAACTCCAAACATTCTGGTCAGAGCGCGGCTGCGTGCTCTGGCAGCCTTACTATACCCAGGTCGGCGCTGGGACGATGAACCCCGCCACCTTCCTGCGCGTGCTCGGCCCCGAGCCGTGGAACGTGGCTTACGTCGAGCCCTCGGTGCGCCCCGACGATGGACGTTACGGCGAGAACCCCAACCGCTTCCAACTGCATTACCAGTTCCAGGTGATCCTCAAGCCCGACCCCGGTAATCCGCAGGAAATCTATCTCGACTCGCTCAAAGCCCTCGGTATCGACGCGCGGCAGCACGACATCCGTTTTGTGGAAGACAATTGGGAACAGCCTGCCATCTCGGCCTGGGGACTGGGTTGGGAGGTCTGGCTCGACGGGCAGGAGATCACGCAGTTCACTTACTTCCAGCAGGTGGGTGGGCTGCCGCTCGACCCCGTGGCAGTGGAGATCACTTACGGCCTCGAGCGCATCCTGATCGCGCTTAACAACGCCAAAGCCATCTGGGATGAGGAATGGGCACCCGGCGTGACTTACGGCGAGGTCCGCCGGCAGGAAGAGAAAGAGCACAGCAAATATTATTTTGAAGTGGCGGACGTGCAGGCCATGCGCGAAGTCTTCGACCGGTACGAGCGCGAAGCGAATGCCTGTCTCGATCAAGGCCTGGTCGTACCCGCGCATGACTACGTCCTCAAGTGCTCGCATATCTTCAACACCCTCGATACGCGCGGCGCCATCGGGGTTACCGAACGACAGGCTTATTTCAGACGCATGCGGGAATTAGCCAGGCGGGTGGCTGAAGCGTATTTGGAGCAGCGCAAGCAATTGGAATATCCTCTCCTTAAGGAATCGATACTCGATACTCGATACTCGAAAGTCGAATTATCGAATATCGAGTCATCTAACCTCGAATTATCAAAACCAGCCTCTTTCCTCTTTGAAATCGGCACTGAAGAATTACCTGCCGGAGATGTGGAAGCTGCTCTCACTCAACTCCGCGAGCAGGTCCCTTCATTATTTAACGAACTCTCTCTTGAACACGGCCAGGTCCACGTCCATGCCACTCCTCGGCGTCTGGTTGTTTCCATAGCGGACCTCAGCTCTCGCCAACCCGACCGCTCGGACTTGGTCAAAGGTCCGCCCGCCGATAAAGCCTTTGACAAAGACGGCAAAGCGACCCAGGCTGCACTGGGTTTTGCAAAGAAAAATGGCATAGAGCCTTCCGCCCTCGAAATCCGCAAACAGGACGGCGGCAAATATGTCTTTGCTATGGTTAAGCAAAAAGGCCGCCCCACACCCGAAGTGTTGGCTGAAGCCTTGCCCGCCCTGGTTGCAAACCTCAAGTTCGACAAGACCATGCGGTGGTTGCCGGCCTCCCGTGCAACGGGAAATGATTCAGGTGTGGTCTTTTCGCGTCCGATCCGCTGGTTTGTTGCTTTGCTCGGCGAGCATGTGATACCGTTTGTATATGCCGGTCTCACCTCCGGGAATGTAACTCGCGGTCTCCGACCTTATGGTTCTCCGGAAATTACGATACCTTCCGCCGACAAATATTATGACGTGATCCGGGAGGCCGGCATCATTCTGGAACCCGAAGAACGCAAGAAGCTGATCGTGGAGCAGGTTCGGCAAGCCGCCGCGTCGATTAATGGCGAAGCCCTGCTCGATGAGGACCTGCTCTTCGAAGTGGCCAATCTGCTCGAGAAACCGACCGCTGTTTTAGGCAGCTTCGACAGGGAGTATTTGTCCTTGCCGCATGATGTTCTTATCTCGGTGATGAAAAAACATCAACGCTATTTTCCAGTTACCGATCCCCGATCTGCGAAATTACTCCCTTACTTCATCGCCATTCGCAACGGAGACGATAAATATCTGGAGTTCGTCAGGGAAGGCAACGAGCATGTGCTCGCCGCGCGCTTTGCCGATGCTGACTTCTTTGTCCGTGCAGACCTCAAACACAAACTCGAAGAATTCCGTCCCAAACTCGATAAGCTCACCTTCCAGGCCAAACTCGGTTCCATGCTCGATAAGTCCGAGCGTATGTTGAAACTTGTCAAAGAACTCGAGCCCATGCTCGGACTCTTCGAAGCGGAACGTGGCAGCGCGGAACGAGCGACGTATTTAGCCAAAGCGGACCTGGTGACCCAAATGGTCACCGAGATGACCTCCCTGCAAGGCATTATCGGACGCGAGTACGCGCTGCGCTCCGGCGAAAAACAGGAAGTTGCCGATGCCATCGGGGAACAATATCAACCTGTGCCCCGGTCGAAAATTGGCCTGGTCGTTGCCTTAGCTGACCGTATTGACTCGTTGGTCGGCCTATTCGCCGCGGGTCTCGCTCCCACCGGTGCAAAAGATCCCTTCGCGCTGCGCCGCGCGGCCCTTGGTGTGGTGCAGCCTCTTATGGAACACGGCATATCATTTGATCTACTCGCGGCCGTCAGGCAGGCCGCCAAACTGCAGCCGGTTGCAGTGAGTGAAGAGGTGCAAGCCCAGGTACTCGATTTCATCTCCGGACGTTTGTCCGTTGTTTTGAAAGAGGCGGGTTACAAATACGATGTCGTGGATGCGGTTCTCGAGGAGCAATCAGATAACCCCGCCCGCGCTGCCGAGGCCGTCAAACAGCTGCATGCCTGGGTGCTGCGCGAGGATTGGTCGACCATCCTGCCTGCCTTCGCGCGCTGCGTCCGTATCACACGCGATCAGAAGAAAAAATTTAAAGTTGATGCCAAGCATTTCGCGGAAAAACAGGAAGAGGCCTTGTTCAAGGCCCTTGAAAAAGCGGAATCCGTTTCGAAGTCCGCGGGCAGTGTGGATGATTTCCTGAATGCTTTTGTGTCCATGATCCCCGCTATCAACATCTTCTTCGATAAAGTGCTGGTCATGGCGGATGACAAGGCTTTGCGTGAGAATCGACTTGGCTTGTTACAATGGATCGCAGCTCTATCGGATGGGGTTGCAGATTTATCGAGGCTCGAAGGGTTCTAGTATTCGAAGGACGGGCAAAAGCCCGTCCTTTATTTTACGTACAACCCCATATTACAATTTGAGTGTATGCTAATTTTGTCTGATTGGCGTTAGATATGCCATTCCAGGTAAGCGTTTCATATTTCCTTATGTCCTTGTATTCGTTATTGATGAGATTAAATCATATTGTGATTTCTTTGACACGGCTGGTAACAACTAATTCAGCTCCTGTCCTATGCAAGCCAGAAAATGCAGGCGATCAAGCCGAAGATAAGGTCCTTAATGATAACCGCCTGCGGTCTCGCCACTGGGGTGGTAAACTTGTCTAAACTGGAGGCCTCTTAGTGAGATTTAAGCCAAAATACAGGAAAAAATGTTAAGCCGTAATAAATGTTTGCTCATATCGTTTTAATGGTTGAACTGTTGTGAAATCCAACGGTGGCGCAAAACCTACTGAGCCTCTGCCGGATGAACGACGTCTGGTCGAACAGGCAAAGTCTGGTGATGCTGAGGCGTTCGGTCAACTCTACGATGCCTGTTTTGACCGCGTCTATCGGTTCATTTTTTTTCGCGTGAGCGATGTGCCTACCGCGGAGGATCTCACCTCACAGGTGTTCCTTAAGGCTTGGCAAAACCTTGGCCGTTATCGTCCCAATGGGCCGATCCTGGCATGGTTATATGTCATCGCCCGCAATACTGTCATTGATCATTACCGCACTTTCAAACAGACCGTTTCGCTCGATGAAGCTGCTCCGCTCGTTGCGCAGGATGCCAAACTCGATGAGATGGTTGAGTTTCAATCCGAGATGAAATCTTTGCAGGAATCCTTGCAGTACCTGACCGAAGAACAACAGGAAGTGTTGATCTTGAAATTTATTGCAGAGTTCGATACAGACCAGATCGCCCGCCGGATGGGCAAGAGCGAAGGCGCGATTCGGGCCTTGCAAATGCGAGCCTTACAGGCTCTGTCGAAAGTAATGAAAAAGGCTGAAAAAGAGGAAGCATGAACGACATCGAACAGGTACTGGATGATTCTCTAAAAAGGATTGACGACGGCGCAGCCGCTGCCGATGAGTACTTCGCGAACCACCCCGAACATGCGGCGCAGCTCGAGCCCCTATTACAAACCGCAGCTCGCATACAGCGCGGTCGTGAACTATACCCTTCCGTGGACTATAAATCACGCGCCCGCGGTCAATTAATGGAGCATCTGCGGGCTCATCCGCGCCGGAGTAGGGGGAAGCTTTCCTTGGTATGGAGTGTAGCGATCAGCCTGGCTGTATTGGTGATCGCGTTCTTTGTGACGGGTACCGCTTTCGCTCAAAGCGCTTTACCCGGCCAGCCGTTATATGACTGGAAATTATCCAGCGAACAATTTTGGCGTGCCAGCTCTTCCGACCCAGTCAGTGTCGATCTGGCACTCGCGGATCGGCGAACCTTTGAGTTGACCTCTCTCTCTGCTGACAAAACAGATTCAGCCAGAGCCCTGGCCGGGTACCAGGAAGTGCTGGCACGTTTGAGCTCAGAGGAAGACGCGTTAAATAAAGATAGGATCTCTTACACGCTGAAATCGAACCAGCTAAAATTATCTGCTGTCGGGATCAATATTCCCGAATTGGATAAACATCTATTACATTAGAATATCATATCCGGTTTAAATTTCACGTTTCTAACTTATTTCGCGCCGGACGCTGTCCCGGCGCGATTTTTTAATTTGATTAAACTGAATTCATTTGAAATCTTGATCCCCTCTGATTTTCAAAAATTGATAACTTAACCCTTCATTAATTCTACAATTTGTCCTCCTTGATCGCCCGGCTATAAAGTGAATAACATATTTATCTCACCTTCGTTTTAATTTAAAGGACCGGCGTACCGGCCTTTATCGGATCAATCAAGACCCTGTCCGTAAATAGGGGATACTGTCCCACGCCGAGGGACGAACCCCATTGAGTTTATGGATAGGGTCTAAGGAGAACCTATGGCTAAATCTGTTGTTATGTTTCTGATGCTCGGATTGGCTATCGGGTTGTGGTTGGGCTTTAATCCACAAGCCCACAGTCAAACAATCCAAAAATGGGATAGCGTTAAAACAACCTATCTGAAAATCAAAGCGGAAACTACCGCGAAGATCCAGGGCTTGAATTCCCACCTTACCTTATCTCTCCCATCGAGTCCAAAATCCTCGTCCGCGCCTCCGTCTCAACCTGCTGTTTCTTCTGCCTGGAAGCAAGTCTCCACTGCTTTCGAAGTTATTTGGAGTTCCATGCAAAAGTTTTGGACAAACGCCACGGCGAAGATAGGTACAACCAGGTAGCCTGGATCAAATCAGCCCATTTCGTCCGGGAGTTTATATTTAGGGCTGTCTAATAACTTAATATCCATCTTGGAGTTCCCTCAGGCCTG
>JBGQIO010000248.1:0-5603 GCA_041498515.1 Anaerolineae bacterium | reverse complement strand
GCGAATGAGATCGCAAAAAAGACCGGCTCCTCGAAGGTCCTGGTCATGCATATTGATACTTCGAGTCAGCAGTCCATCCGGGAATTTGCCCGGGGAATTCGTCAAAAGT
This sequence comes from Anaerolineae bacterium, assembly GCA_041498515.1. Taxonomy (GTDB): domain Bacteria; phylum Chloroflexota; class Anaerolineae; order Anaerolineales; family Villigracilaceae; genus Fen-1038. The sequence goes on along the minus strand of JBGQIO010000248.1, from coordinate 5,494 downwards.
ACCGCCGCCTGGACGTGCTCATCAATAACGCCGGAGGCAACCGAGGCACCTTGCCAAAGGTCGAGAGCGCGGAGGGCATCGAACTGACTTTTGCCACGAACGTGGTCGGGTATTACCTGCTCACCCAGGAGCTGCTCGGATTGCTGAAGAAAAGTGCCCCGGCGCGCATTGTCAATGTAGCCTCCTCCTTTGCCAGTGATCTCGATCTGGATGACCTCCAGTTCGAACGCCGAGCCTTCGAAAGCTTCAAAGCTTATGCCCAATCCAAGGCTTGCGATCGGATGCTGACCTGGGCGCTCGCGAGGCGGTTGGATGGGAGCCAGGTCACCGTGAATGCCATGGCACCCGGCCTGATCGCGGAGACCGGGCTCTATCGGAATGCGTCCCCGGAACTTGTGAACCGACTCCGCCAATACGGTGCAGGCCGGACGAGCGCACAAGGCGCCGATACGGCCGCATGGCTGGTAAGCTCTCCCGACGTGGAAGGCATCAGTGGCAAATTCTTTGCAGACCGTAGAGTGATCCGCTGCGAATTCAGGAACAAGAAAGCCGAGGAAAAACTGTGGGGTATTTGCGAGGGGTTTGTGAAACAATAGCGCCCAACAGGGAGCCATTAATAACGGGCAGCATTTCCCTTCGGGGGCGATTTTAGGAAATAATCCACCGGATTACTCCCGTCCTTATTAGAAGATCTTTCAGTTGGCCAGCAATACGGTCTCCGCAGACTCAAATTGAGAGTAGACTGGAATGATCTCCGGGATGCCCATCATGTCGAGGACACGGTTCACATCCGGGTTTGGGTTTATAAGAGCCATCTTCCCAGCGCGTTTGACAATTGATTTTGCTGTCAGCGTGAGAAGCCGAATGCCGATGGAGGTTAGGATATCAACCTCGGATAAGTCCACAACTACGAGGACTTTATCGCCCGCACAATATCCAGTGAACTTTGTTTCAATCGCGCGTGTGCCGATTCTGTCCAATTTGCCGGTGAGTTGGATCAGGCGGATACCGTTGTCCATTGTATTGAATACCATTTCCATATCTGTCACCTGTTTTCCAAGGATAGGACAACAATATTAAAGTTTATTAAACTTATTGTTAACAATTGGTTATGGTACCGGGTGACAGACGGTTTCAATGAAATGGGGGGACGAGATATTTGAAAAACTTCTTATCCATCAACGTTTTACAGTCATTTTACAAAGATTTCATCCTCATAAAACCCCGAGGCGGTATTATTTTTTTACCAAAGAAAAGGAGAAATATGAACACGATTGCCCGGATCACCGCTTTTATTTTGATCTTGCTGGGTATCCTCATCATATTAGGAGGCCTGGGGCTTGGAGTGACTGGCGCGGTGCATGCACTCATGAACACGACGACAGCTGCACGCCCTCTGCGAGCGGGCGGATCCATTGGCTTGATCGCGATCGGAATTATTTTTATCGAAGGGATAACGGTCACTGCCTTCGGCGAAGGATTGTATCTTCTGGTCGACCTGACGAAAAAATGGCGGCCCGCTTAGCCGGTAAACACCGCGATCCGAATAGAATCCAATAAGAATGGCCGCCAGCAATGGCGGCTTTCCTCTTATAATACCTTTAATGAAATCCGTTCGTTTCAATGCCAGGAGCATTCCTTTCGTCTTTGCGATCGTCACGATCCTGGCGTATGGTCTTTTATTACCCCTAACCGGCTTTTATTGGGACGATTGGCCTTTCGCATGGATCGCAAAATTTTTAGGCCCCGCGGCTTTCATTCCCGCCTTTCTCGGTTTTCGTCCTTTCCTCGGACCCATCTTCTTCATAACCACCAGCTTGATACCACCCAACCCCCTGCTCTGGCAGATCTTTGCCCTGATCATCCGCTTCCTCTCGGCACTTTTGGCATGGCTCGCATTAAATAAAATCTGGCCGAGGCATCCGCGGCAAACCTTGATCGTATCCCTGCTCTTCCTGGTATTTCCCGGATACAGCCAGCATTGGGTCGCTTTTACACACATCAATCAGGAATGGATCCCACTCCTTTTCTATTTCCTATCGTTCTTTTTTACAGCCCGTGCCCTTCGCAACCCCGGACATTTTTTATCGAACACCATTTACGCACTCTTGTTACTCGTTATCGGGATCTTTCCAACCGAATATTTCATTGGGCTCGAGCCGCTACGCTTCCTGTTCATCTGGGTCATTATTTCAGAGGGGACTCAAGGACTCAGGAAGCGCATTTTTCAAACCATGAAAAACTGGTGGCCCTATCTGTTGATCTGGATCACAGACGCCGCCTGGCTGGTCTATTACTATAAATCAGGCGCTTATATTTCTTACGATGTAACCGCCGTACAGGGAACTACATTGGGGTTCAATAATGCCTTCTTCGTCTTTGGCGATGCGCTATGGAAAGCCGGGTTTTACGTCTGGGCGCAGGTGCTCGTCCTGACGACACAAGCTCTCAGCTCTCCGACCAGTTTATTGGCTTTAGGCCTCATGGCGGTCACTTTCGTGCTCGCCGCTTTTTATTTTCTTCGCATCGATATCTCACCTTCAACCTCTTACGAGATTAGTGAGCATCCACCTTCACCCGGTTTTTTGACAAGCTCAGAAACCTTTGCAATTCCTGCGCTGATCACCGGCCTGGCCGGAATCCTGCTGGGACGCGTGCCTTCCTTCGCTGCCGGGCTACCGCTAACACTTCAATCCAGTTACGACCGTTTCATGATCTCGATGATGCTGGGTGGAAGTTTATTCATTGCCGGCCTGGTTGAGCTATTGATCAAAAATCAACGCGCAAAAACTTACGTTTTCGCCCTGCTCATCGCGCTGGGCATCGGCCAGCAGTTCTTCAACGCCAACATCTTCCGCCGCGATTGGCGGGGACAACAGGAAATTTACTGGCAGTTCGCCTGGCGCATCCCGGCCCTCCAACCGAATACGGCGGTTATCACGCAGCAAATGCCGCTGGATTATGAAACCGACCTTTCGATGACCGCCTCTCTGAATTGGATCTATACCGCGCAGATCCATCCGCCCAACCTGCCTTATGCGCTGATTTACAGCGAGAAACGTCTCGGCGGCTCGGTGTTGCCGGACCTGAAGCCGGGGACCGCGATACAACTTCCCTACCGCACCGTGACCTTTAACGGCAGCACTTCACAGGTTGTCGTCATCTACGTGCCGCCGAACGGATGTCTGCGCGTGCTCGACCCGGCCTTGGGAGATGCGGAGACATACGCCAAATTCCCCGAATCTCTGACCGCACCGATCCCTATTTCCGACCCTTCACGCATTATCACCAATGCGGCTTCGCCCGCCCTGCCCGATCCTCCGTTCATTAAAGAACCAGCTCATACCTGGTGCTATTATTATGAAAAGGCCGAACTGGCGCGGCAAGTTAAAGATTGGAATCAAGTTGCCGAACTGGGTGCGGAAGCAGACCAAAAAGGGTTTGCCCCGCAGGATGCACTTGAGTGGCTGCCATTCATCGAGGCTTATGCGCGAACGGGAACCTGGAAATTGGCAGAAGGCACCGCCCGCCTGGCATTGAATGAGGATCCGAAGGTCCAGCGAGGCCTGTGCCAGCTTTGGAAACGCGTGATGGCTGATGATCCGACAGCGTCTGTGTCCTCTTTAATACGGGAATTTAGTTGTGGTCAATAATGACCATGAAACCTTCTCAAAGTTCATTGACGAATTCCGGTCTTCGGGGTGTACTTGTATGTAAACCGAGTGCGTGAGGCAATCAGTGGGAAGAATTGAAAAATTTTCCGTTTTTGAGAAAATCACTGGAAATCATCTCAAAATACAAACCAGATGCCTTAATGCCATTAACCGCCATATATAGCGGTTAACCAGCTCATCAGGATACATTTTGGGTCTCGAGTATGCTTCTATCAATGCTTGACGCTTTAAACGGTCTATGCTACCATCTTATTTTGATGAATTGCAAAGAGGAGAAGTTATGAAAAAGAATCTAAACTTGAGAGTTGTAACTGCTCTCTTGCTCGGAATAATGACGGTCTCAGCTTGTACACAACCTTACTCGCAGGCACCATTGGCATCGCCGACCTTGCTGCCGACCGGTTTATTCGTATCTCCATTCCCTTCCGGACAGGATCCACTTCAAATCATAGCAGACCTTGGGACTCAGACAGCGATGGCAGCGACCGGTGCAGCCGGTGGCACAACGAGCCCGGCAACGGCCGGCACACCGGTCACACCCACAGTGGGCACACCTTTCACTGCAACGCTGACGCCGACTTTGGGAACGCCCATTACCGTAATTGTGACAACTCCGGTGCCGGTCACCGTCATAGTAAGCGGATCGACCGTGACTCCGCAGGCCACCGTGTACGTACCGACACCCAGCAGCCGCCCCGCGAACTATACGATGCAACAGGGCGAGTTCGTTTTCTGCATCGCGCGCCGTTATGACGTGAACCCCGATGATATTTTGTCGATGAACGGATTATTCGACAGTCAAACCATCTATCCAGGCCTGACAATACAAATCCCGCAGACCGGATCCTTCCCCGGTGACCGCTCCCTGCGCTCGCATCCTGCCACTTATACCGTGACCGGGAATAACGACACCACCCTTTACGGTGTAGCCTGTCAATTTGGCGATGTATTCCCGCAGGCCATCGCAAGCCAGAACAACCTGCCGCTCTCGACGACGTTGAACATCGGCCAGCAATTAACGATCCCGTAGAAGTCTCCTCCAGGAGATCCAAAACCCAAGCTGGAGTTTGCCGGAATCAATACGTCTAATACTTTTTGAATTTGAAGTTACCTAAGAAATTAAAAATGCCCTTCGAGTTGGAGGGCATTTTTAGTTCGATGGAATCAACGCGACTGATTCCTTATCGCTTGGATTTACTTATTGGTAACGAATACTAATGGTCGCGTTCAGCCGTTTCCGGAGCAAATCGACTGCAACGCATTATGAGCCTGCCTCCTTCGATGTCATGTTCATTTCGCTTCGGATACGAGTTTATTTTGGTCCGTTCCAAATATAAGATTCTGAGTCTACAAAAGAATTTGCGGCCATATCTATCGTCCAAACTGTGTAAGATTTTGGACAGACAAAACTCCTGCCAAACCCGGCATTGATGCTGCCTATCTGGTCCAGCTTGCTAACTGGCAATTTAAAGACTAACTGGTAGATTCCCGGAGATTGACAGTCAAGTGGAAAACTAAACACCTCAAACTCCCCAGGCTGTAGAGAGAAGAAGTCGGATAAGGTATAGCGAGTTGTCTCTGTATAAGTTTTAAATTTTGGCGTTAATCCTATATCTGAAAAATACCGAAAGTCACCACTTCCGCCGCACCCCGTTCCAATTAATATATTTATGTGATCGGGTACGGTGCTTTCTGCATTGATTGTTACATCGATTTTATTATCGAGGCGCACCCAATTTGTATCCTTTGATGTATTGGTAATCGTAATGCTTAAGCTACCAACGGTTCGGGAACTCTTCTGGCTGACTGCGCCTGCTACG
>JBGQIO010000247.1:0-5614 GCA_041498515.1 Anaerolineae bacterium | reverse complement strand
CGTTGTCTTCGAGCCTGAATACGCTTGGTCACAGGTAGTTTCTCGGAAGGGATATCGAATCCCCGCAGGTGGGCCCAAATCCAAGCACTACTTAGGGCCAGAATGCTACTGACCGATCAAAGAAGAGAAAGGGCAAAGGGATGAGAAACGCGATGGCTTTCACGGCACTGGCGCTCTTTCTGGCATCTTGTGCTGCGCCGTCCACGCCGATACCCAGCCCCACGAGCGCTCGGGTGCCAACCCCATCAATTACTGTCGAACCGGCGCTTTCGCTCACCCTTGCCCCATCTTCTACCCCGGAACCAACGCTGTCGCTTGGCCCATCTCCGTCAGCCAGCGCATCATTGGCGCCGTCTCAAACGCCGTCCGAGTTAGGGTCGCTGGACTGCGCGCTGCTTATGCAGACTGTCAAGAACGGCACCCACTACAAATCAGGAGACAAGTTTTCCATCAACTGGAAGGTCAGAAACACTGGCACAGCCGGCTGGGGTCCAGGCACTATTGATTTCACATATATCGCCGGAACCAAGATGTATCAGTACCCGCTGGTCCAGCTGCAGGGGACTGTGGCCCCCGGGAACATTGCCCACCTGATCGCGGACATGAGAGCACCCCGCAATCCCGGCAAGTACTCAACGACCTGGAGCCTGCGGCAGGGAGATAATTATTTCTGTCACGTCGGCCTGACGATCTACGTAGACTGATCGGCGGCCAGGGTGCCGGCACGCGCAGAAAGACGGAATCGTAGCCGTACTGGATTTGAGCCCCGCCCCGCAGCGCGGGATCTTCGACTTTGCCGCAAGATCACCGGCATCTTCGCGCCGAGAAGAACGCTCGGCTTCTACGAGCGGGATCCCCTAAAAGCAGGAGCGGGGACGTTGTCTTTGACCTGAATACGCTTGGTCATAGGTTCGAATCCTACTTAGCCCCCTTTTCGGGCATGTTTGGAGACTGGACAAATAGGAGTGGTGTCGGCCCATTGCGCCGCATACAGGTAAAATCAAGCGCAAACCTTTCTTCCGACACGCGTTCTTTAGAGGTGTTCTGTGACGCAGGACTTCCCCGAGCCGTCGCCATTCGACCATCCGGCAGATCACGCTACAGTTGACGAGCCGACGCTGTGGCGCAACCGCGATTACATGTTGTTATGGAGCGGACAGGTCATTTCGACGCTGGGGACCAGCGCCTCGACCCTGGTGTATCCGCTGCTGATCCTTTCGATGACGAATTCACCGGCTGCGGCGGGGCTTGGCTCCGCGTTCGGTTCCGTTCCGTACATAATATTTAGTCTGCCGGTTGGCGCGTTGATGGACCGCTGGGATCGTAAACGTGTCATGATCCTATGCGACATTGGGCGTGGATTGACTCTGGCGAGCATCCCGATCGCCATGCTTTTTCACGTGTTGACCATCTGGCAGATTTACGCGGCAGCGCTGATCGAAGGGAGTCTGTTTGTCTTCTTCAATATCGCGGAGGTGGCCGCCTTGCCGCGCGTCGTGGGGAAGCAGCAGCTTCCGGCCGCAGCCGCACAGAATGAGGCGGGCTTTGGTGCAGCGGCGATCGCCGGGCCCTCCATCGGCACATTCCTCTATCAGGCCGTGTCTCAGGGTGCGCCCTTCCTTGTCGACGCAGTCTCCTATGCTGCCTCCGTGGTCTCCCTTTCTTTCATCCGGATTCAATTCCAGCAGGATCGTGCCCTAGGCAGGCTGGATTTGCGCGCCGAGATCGTGGAAGGCTTGCATTGGTTATGGCGCCAGCCTCTCATTCGTTATATGGCTGCATTGGTCAGCGGATTGACTCTCGTTGACGCGGCGCAGCCCCTGATCCTGATCGTGCTCGCCAAGCAGGTGGGCACACAGGATGCACAGATCGGGCTGATCTTTAGCATTGCAGGCCTGGGGGGCATCGCAGGCTCGCTAGTGGGCGGGCAGATCCAAAGACGTTTTACGTTTGGGCAGGTCATCATTAGTATGATGTGGGCGCAAGCACTCTTATTCCCACTGTATGCGTTGACGCCCCAGTTCTTTCTGTTAGGGATCATCACGGCAGTCTACTATTTCACCATACCGATTTTCAACATCGTGCAGTTTAGTTATCGCCTTGCATTGATCCCGGATGAGCTGCAAGGACGCGTCAATAGCACGTTCCGTTTGATCTCATGGAGCACTCGGCCGCTCGGAGCCGCCCTCTCGGGCCTGCTGCTGGAGAGGCTGGGCGCCACGTCGACCGTCGTCCTGTTCTCGCTGTGGTGTGGAGCGCTCGTCTTGGTGACTACATTCAACGCTCACGTGCGGAACGCGCCGCCCCTGGAGCAGGCGCAGGTGTCCTGATCCCCTCTCGTCATTTGACTAAGGAGGAAGGTACCTGAGCGGGTCACAAACGCCTGAGCAGTGGGAATTATTTGTCCAGTTTTTGACAAAGCAGGAAGTCCGTCAGTGCATCGTGAAGACCGCCGACGACATCTTAACAGTGATTTGGGTTGAGAAGGTTATAGAAAGTGGCGGAAATCGTGAAGATTTAGAACAGGCCATTCTGGCGAGCATAAGACGACACGGGAGTACTTCTGACTACCTCGCAAACCACCATTCACAAATACTACAATCATCCCAGCAGAGTTCAATTGACTCGCGCGACGCACCCTTTGGCTACTGAGCGCCAAGACCTCATTTGTCGAAACTACAAATTACATTTAACAAACCAGGGGTTAAGTAGCATTCCGGGCCCTAGATGCATTTGAAGCCAATCGTCGCCTTAGGAGTTCAAGCAGCGAGAGAAGAGGCCCGGTCATAAATGTTGTGAAAAGAGCCATAATAACCATCATTGTAAAAATTCGAGTAGATAAGATACCAAGGTCATATCCGATATTTAGTGCAATTAGCTCCACCAAACCTCGAGAATTCATTAAAACCCCTATTGAAGCTGAATCAAACCAACTGAGGCCTGTCCAACGGGCTGCAAACATACTCCCAACTAGCTTTCCAACGATGGCTATGACGATAATCCCCGCACAGAGCAGCCAATCTTGCCAGTCGACAAGCAAGCCGATTTGAGTTCGCAAACCCGTAAACGCAAAAAAAAGTGGGACAAATAAGGCGGAACTAAGGGTCTCGACTCGGTCCCTAAGGAAAATACGTAGATCACGTTGTGGCGGAATCGCGATGCCCGCCACAAAAGCGCCGAAGAGGGCATGGATGCCTATGACCTCAGTGAACAATGCCGAAACAAAAGCAAATGTCAGAACCTCCGCCAAGAGCGTTTTGCTTTTTCCCTCGTTCCAAGCTCCCACCTTGAATATTTTTTCAGCCTTTGGCCTAATTAGGAAAATCATTACCCCAATGAACATTAATGTCAGGAGAATGGTCAACGCTGTCCCCCCCACTCCACTAGTCTTGATCATTGCAACCACAACTGCCAGAATACACCATGCCGTCACATCATCTATTGCTGCACAAGCAATTGCGGTGTTTCCAAGAGACGTATTAGACAAGCCTCGATCTTCAATGATGCGCGCTAAAACCGGAAATGCCGTAATACTCATCGAAACGCCAAGAAACAGAGCGAACGCGTTGAAGGAGACTTGGGATATCGCTTCTGATCGATATATGAGTAGTGCGAATGCCGTGCCAAAGAAGAATGGCACAAGTATGCTTGCGTGACTTATCATCACGGCGCTTTGTGCCCGTTGGCGAAGGAGATTTAAGTTCAAGTCGATTCCTACAACGAACATAAATAGGATCACCCCAATTTGGCTAAACAGATTTAGAATACTCAGTGAGGACGATGGAAAGAAAAATGCTTCTGCTCGCGGCGAGAATATTCCCAACAAGGATGGACCAAGGATCACTCCTGCCAACATTTCGCCGATCACAGCGGGTTGGCCAACCTTGAGGAAGAGGAATCCAATGGCCCTTGCTGTTGTTATGATCACGACAAATTGCAGGAGCACGAGGCTCAAAGGATCTTTAAGGTTCTGATAGAAACCATTGAACATGTTAAATGGGGGAATTTCCGGTTTCTGAAATTGCTGAGGCTCATTGGCCGCGGTTGAAGCTTTGGCCGTTTGATCTGGGAAACCTTTGCTAGATTGAATGAGTGAGCCAAATTGCAATATTGAAGTTATGCAGATCAAGAAGACTATGAGCATAATACTATATGTTAAGAAATGCCTGTGCATAAAAAATGCCTTTTTGAGGTCTTCTCGCAATCTAACTGGCCATCCTGTGAGCCCGCAGCTCCAGCATAAACATTCAAATCAGATTGGCTAACGAACTTATGAACAAGTATAAAACACTTCGATATTAGATTCAATCTACTCCTGAGCATTGTTGGCAAATAAACTGCACCGAGATGGTTGAAGACTCTTTTCCTAGTTTACTTCTAAACAGCTTATGCAAATGAGGGCGGTTTCTGTCCAACCAGAATACTTGTTCAAACATCTGGCAAGATCACATTCACAATTTCGTAGTTGCGTGTGTAATCGATTTAGGAGGTAAATTCCCGCCCGTGTACTGATTTAGTGGTGAGGAAGCAAAATTATTGGAAGACCTAGTAGAAGCGCTGCAATATTGGTCGAAGTTGTTCACCTGCCATGAAACAATCATATTGACTTTTACCGCCTTATCAGTGATCTAATTTTAGCGATTCCAACGATTTTGTAGCAATAAGCGAAATCTTCTATCTTCTCCTTTTTGTCACTCCTCTTACTATCCTCATCATTACAGATCTGGAGCGACACAATCAAAGTTAGTCCTTCCTTCTTCCATAGATAGAAACTACACAGGTGTGCACTCTAGTGGGTTATGAAACACGAAAAAAACTCCTTCTGACATTATCCCGAGGTAGATCCGGCTACTAAGGCAGGTCGATTGATGGATGAGGCGAAACTTCGATTGAAAAGCGTAGGGCTTTTCGTCTATAACGTGATGACATTAAGTCCGCCAGCTGCAGCAGACTATCATGCTCCGTCCGAACAATTAAAAACGCCATTTTTTCCTTTCGATCAGTTCGGTTGGAAGTTCCACCGGTATCTGGCGGCTGCGGAGCAGTTCTCCACTTAAGGAGACCTTTGGTCGCGTCTCGGCCCCGCTGCGCGGGGTAAACTCCGACCCACGCCCTAAAGAACAGGATCTTCGCGCCGAGAAAGGCACTCGGCATCTTCGACTGCGCGGGGTAAACTCCGACCCACGCCGAGCCCCGGGTTTATTTTTCCACTAAGCAGGAGTAAGAACTTGACTGACTAAATCGCTTTCGCTCTCAGCGATCCTTATTACGATATGGTGATGCAATGAGTCGCGGTCGTTTGCCACGCATACGATTCAGAGTTACTTGATCGGTCACTCGTCAAAGTTGTCTCAGCATTGGGCTCCCTTGCACATTGCCAAGCCATCGCCTATAATATTGCTTTCAACGACCCTGGGAAAGACGCTGTGGTTAACGCCCAGTTGAAGAAGAGCCTCCTGGAACGGGTAAAGAAAACCGATTATTGAATTACCGGCTGGTGCCGCGATCATTCTTGTCTATGTAACTATTCCTGCAACTCGATTCGGAGGTGTCTTTCGACGGAATAAAAAGGATGCTCGGATCCGCCACGAACAGGCTGGCCCGATGAGGGGCT
>JBGQIO010000246.1:0-5635 GCA_041498515.1 Anaerolineae bacterium | reverse complement strand
GCATCAGGACGATCACCGCGAGCAGAACGATCGGAGACAGTGAGAACCGCAAAGTGCAGCATGGTTATGCCAAATCCTTGGCGAATGGATGATCATTGACCATCGGCATCCAGCCATGATTTTCATAAAAACGCCTGGCTTCTTCATTATCGGAGGTCACAAACAAAAAACAGCGTAAACAACCCTTCTTCCGCAAGCGGTCTTCGACCTCTTTCAACAGGCGGGAACCAATCCCTTGCCCGCGATAAGGATCTGCCACCGCAAGGTGATAAACAAAGCCTCGCCGGCCGTCAAAACCGCCTATGACCGTGCCAATGAATTTTCCATCACCTTCAGCGATGAGAAACAAGTCGGGGTCACGTTGGAGTTTCTTTTCAATTTCGACCAAGGCATCCGAACGGCCTACATGGATGCCCTTCTCAATCTTCTCCCAAAATCGGATAACCGGAGAATAGTCGTCAGGAAATCGAAATTCGCGGATACGTATCGAAGCCATCAGGCAGGCTTAACGTTCTTCCGTATCATCTTTATCAGATCATCGGGCATAAATGGTTTCAAGAGGAAATCATCGGCGCCATGCCGCAAACATTCCTCTTTAACATTTAAACCCGAAATCATGACCACGTGCATATTACAGCCAATCTCCGTGCTGCGCAGGGTATCCAAGATCTCAAGTCCATTTTGATTTGAAAGGTGTACGTCCAATAGCAAAATATCGGGACAATTACGTTCCACTGCGGCAGGGATATCCTCATCCGCATCGAGCGCAACCACCTCGAAGCCGTCCATTTTCAGTAATGTCGTTAGCAGATTGACCATTGTCTGGTCATCTTCTGCCACCATGATTTTTTCCATTAGCCTTACTCTTCTTCGATGTTTTGGCTTGTTTTTTTACAGCCGTGTCACTCTCACTCTGTAGCTGGCGGGGTTCAAGCGCAGCCTCCAGGACATCATCGACTGTCTCAACATAAACAAACTGCATGGAGCTTTTAATCTCATCAGGAACATCATCGAGATCGAACTTATTCCGCTTCGGCAATACAACCGTCCGCAGACCATTTCTGTGGGCGGCTATAACTTTTTCTTTGACGCCGCCGATCGGCAAAACCTGGCCCCGCAATGTGATTTCGCCAGTCATTCCCAAATGCGGTTTGACTTTTCGTCCAGAAATCAAAGAGACGAGCGAAGTCGCCATCGTGACACCTGCCGAAGGCCCATCTTTGGGTGTGGCTCCAGCGGGGATATGTAGATGTATATCATTCTTGTCAAAGAAATCATGAGGGATACCCAGGCTGTCAGCCCGAGAACGAACATATGAAAGAGCGGCCCTTGCCGATTCCTGCATTACGTTACCCACCGACCCCGTGACTTGAAAACCATGCCCACCAGCCATCCGCGTGGCTTCAATAAACAGGATATCTCCACCGAAGGGCGTATACGCCAGACCGGGCACAATCCCTGGAATTGATGTGCGTTCGTTCAACTCCTCGGAACCGAAGAAAATGGGATGTTCTAAAAACTCTTCAACCAGTTCAGGTGTGATATCAAAATTCACACCCTTGCCCTCCGCAATGCGTGTTCCGGCTTTTCTACAGATAGCACCGATCTTGCGTTCCAGGTTACGGACGCCGGCTTCGCGAGTGTAGTTGCGGATAATCTTCTCCAAAGATTCGTCACTAAAATTAATCTCCGCGGGACGCAAGCCATTCTCCCGGATCTGTCTCGGAATGAGATAGCCTTTCGCAATGGCGATCTTTTCCTTATCGGTATAACCCGATAGATATATAACCTCCATCCGGTCATATAGCGGACCTGGTATGGTATCCGCCGTATTTGCAGTAGTAATGAAGAATACCTGCGAAAGGTCATACGCGACTTCCAGATAATTGTCGCGAAATTCACCATTCTGTTCAGGATCGAGAACTTCCAGAAGAGCCGATGCAGGATCGCCATGGAAATCAAAGGTGAGTTTATCCACCTCGTCGAGCATGAATACCGGATTTTTCGATTCGACCCGGCGAAGGGATTGCAGGATCCTACCCGGCAGCGCGCCGATGTAAGTCCGGCGATGACCACGGATTTCGGCCTCGTCACGCACTCCTCCCAGAGAGGCGCGGATAAACTTACGTCCCATCGCACGGGCGATGGATTGACCCAAGGAAGTCTTCCCCACGCCGGGTGGTCCGATAAAGCACAAGATCACGCCTTCACGTTCCCGGCGGATCTGGTCCTGCGACGGTTCCTTTAATTCATCTTTGCGGTCCAGCCTCAACTTGCGTACTGCCAGAAATTCAAGAATTCGGTCCTTGACATCCTCAAGCCCATAATGGTCGATATTTAATATCTCACGAGCATGAACAATATCGAGATTATCCTCTGTTGATTTCGACCAGGGCAGAGCAACCATCCAATCGAGATACGTGCGGATAACGCCGTATTCGGCTGCCGCGGAGGGAAGATGCGCAAGGCGGTCCAACTCGCGTCGTGCCTGTTTATCAGCCTCTTCCGGCATTTTAGCTTCGTCGATTTTCTTCTTTAGTTCTTCCGCTTCCGCTGCCTGCTCGTCTTTTTCGCCGAGTTCCTTCTGAATGGCTTTCATCTGCTCGCGCAGGTAATAATCACGTTGGACCTTCTCGATTTCGCCCCGCGCTTCGTTTTGAATTTTTTGACCCAGCGTCAGTACTTCGGCTTCACGGACCAGCAAACCAATTAATTTACGGAGTTTATCGAGCGCTGAGTCAATCTCAAGCAATTCCTGCGCATCCTTCAGATCAATCCGCTGGAAGTTTGCGATGGTATACACTGTTTGCAGTGGATCCTCAAGTGAGGTAATCGAGGTTACAAGTTCTTCAGGAAAGGAGGGGATCATCTGTGTGATCTGCTGGAACTGGTCGCGGGCATTGCGCGCCAGCGCGTCGATCTCGAGACCCGTTTCCACGGTTTCAGGTGCCAGGATAATTTTCGCCTTCAGATATGGTTCTTCAGTAACAAACTCACCCAGCCGAAAACGAGCCATGCCCTGCACGAGCAACCGAACTGTCCCATCCGGCGCACGTAGTAACCGATGAACGGTGGCGATCACACCGACTTTATACAAGTCATTCGGACCAGGGGTGTCCAGTTCAGGATTTGTCGCGGCAACCAAGCCCACTAATTTATCAGAAGCCACCACCTCATCTACGAGACGGATCGAGCGCGGCTGTCCGACGGTTAGCGGTACAGCCGTTTGCGGGTAAACTACTACCCCACGCAAAGGCAGGATCGGCAAGACATCGGGATATTTTGGGATATCACCAATTGCGTCAGACGGAGAGCTCGATTCTTCTTTCTTGCCCAATCGAGAAAACACCGACGGTACGAGCATTTTCAACTCCTCGTCGGCTTGCCCAATCCACTCGAAAAGTTCAGCCATACTAGTTTGCCATCGCGAAGCAGGCATTTATTCCTCGATCTTTACTTCCGTTTTTTTTGCCTTTGGCAACTTGATAACCAAAAAGCCGTCCTTATATTCTGCAAGTGAGGCATCCAAATCGATGGGACCCGGTACTCCCATGGAACTGGAGAACTTCCCAAAGTGGATTTCCATCTGGTGGTATCCACGTCTTTCCGGGGTATCCGCCCGAACACCTCTCACAAGCAGAATCCCCTTACTAAAAGTGATTTCAAAATCAGATTCCCGCATACCTGCAACTTCAATACGCACAACATATTCGGATTCGGTTTCGTAGATATCGGTCGGGGGACTCCAGAGACTGGAAGTCACCTGCCAGCCGACTGTGTGGGCGGTTTCATTCCGCTTATCGGTAACTGTAACGGTCTCTGATCTGCGTATCACTGTAGGCATTTCTTACTCCTTACATAGCGATTGATTCTTATTTTATAGACTCGCTTATTTTTTTCAAGGTATTAAAAAACCAGTCTCTTGGAATTAAACCAAAGCCTTCTTCGCAGCTTCCAATACCTCCGAATAATTTGGTTCCTCACCCAGCGCAGGCATGTAAGCAACATATACTAATTTATCATCCTTATCAACCACGAAGACTGCGCGACGAAGGATGCGGCGTTCTTTGATGAGTACACCATATTTCTCGCCGAACTCGGTAGTCATATGATCAGATAATGTCATTACCTGATCCACTCCGGTCGCACCGCACCAACGCTTTTGGGTATAAGGCAAGTCCGTACTGATGACTTCTATGACAATGTCCTTGCTCAATGATGAGGCTTCCTGGTTAAAGCGGCGGGTCTCGCGGTCGCATACATCAGTATCCAAAGAAGGGACCGCGGCTATGATCCGAACCTTGCCTTCGGTGTCTGACAATCCACGCTTAAGCACCCAATCCAGCGTCTGTACTGTAAAATCAGGCGCTTTACTGCCAACTTTAAGATCGTCCCCCACAACCGTGGCTTCCTTTCCACCGACCTTGATCAAACCGAAACGTTCTGTAGCCATTCTACACTCTCCTAAATCTAACCGAACTCGTTCGTCCTATCTTTCCTCTTCAATTCTTACCGATCCACATACGAATTAAAATCGCTTCTTGTGCGGATTTGAGGAAGGGTTGCGCCCCAGGCGGGATTCGAACCCACAACCTCCTGCTTAGAAGGCAGTTGCTCTGTCCATTGAGCTACAGGGGCAGGTACGCGGGCAAATAAGCACATGAGCCGCCGAAGGCATGTGCCCATTTGTAATTGTATGCGCTATGTTCAAATTAAGCAAATTGAAGGTATTACTTTTACCCCCGAGAGAACTCGAACCGCGATACAGGTCATAAGGCGGTCTAGCGTGGATGCGATACAAAGGCTGGCAATCTTTCAGCCTTCCGTGTTTTGTTATTTACATAAGAAAACACGCGGGTGATCGCCACGCAGCTTATCAAGCTTAATGTTGTTTCAACAGGGTCAAATATTAGTTAGCTCATTCACACTTTTTCGTGCCAGAATATTAGGGTTAGTACTTCGGTTAGCAAGTCTTTAAGTGTTTGGCCTTCTGCTTTGGCGCGTGCTTTGATTCTCTTTCTTAACTCTTTGGGGACAACTATATTCAAGCTTGCCAGGTCTTTTCCGTTTAGAACCGCCTGCCCTTCTTTCGCACGCTTAAACAATTTCCTCTCTTTTTCTAAACCTTTAACGCTTTTCATATTGTCTCAGCATCTGTTACTCACACAGGCACACAATTAATTAAAAATCGTAATTATTGAGAAATGGATTGTCCTTTACTACGTTATAAAACGTTATAAGCCTTAAACCAGTTTTGCAAAGTATCATTAGCATATCTTTTTTATTTTCCTAGCAAAACTGTAAGCCACGTCGGGCCTGTTTGCGTTCATCTTGGGGCCTCTTGCTGAGGCTACATGTCCTCTTTCGCTCCCCCGTTTTCGTTCAACTAGCCGTCGAATTTGGCAAAGGTAAATGTAACTACTGGTGGTGATACTGATGGTGATACCGCTTCGCGTGCTTCGCATCACCCTTTCGTCTCACTCCCCGCTGCGCGGGATCTCGCTCCGCTCGACTTTCAGCCTGAGACGAAAGAGACCTTTGCATGCTAGTATATTTAAGGTGGACACGGCAGACCAATTGGCATGCAGGGCCGAGAGCCCGTCGCGAAGCTGGGTCGCCGTGTCCTTTGAAACCG
>JBGQIO010000245.1:0-5640 GCA_041498515.1 Anaerolineae bacterium | reverse complement strand
CGAAGATGGCAAGCGTTCTCGAAGACCCTGCGTATTTCAGGGTAGGAGATTGCCGCGAAGATACCGAGCGTTCTCCTCGGGTTGAATACGCTTGATCGTCAGTCGCCTGACATCAAATAGCATCAACGGAAGTAAGACCTCCCACCACCTGGGCCGGTCTCCCCTTAACTCAAGCACCAAGGGAAAAATCATGGGTATGTTGCATCGTCATGTTGATCAACGAACGGGCAGGGCGACCGGCAACACCTCCGCAATCCGTATCGCCTTCTGGGCAATTCTGGTCCTGGGAGCGATATTGCGCCTTTTGCTGTATGGAGATCCTCGGCTGGCGGTAGCTACTTTAGATACAGAAAGCTACATTGATTCATCTCGAGCTTCCCTGCTGTCATGGGATATCCTCAATGGACCACGCCTGTTCACGACCAACATGGTCTACAAGCTCATCAGCAGCAATTCAAATTGCAGCCGGATTCCGTTTAGCATGGTTAGTATGCCCGCAATTGGCATGGAAACCCGCCGTGAAATACACCCTTGCTTCGAAACCATTGCGGTTTTGCAGACAATCCTATCTATGGTGGGGTGGCTCTGGCTGGCGTTTGTGGTTTCAGGTCATCTGAAGGCTCCCGTCGCGAAACTGCTTGCCACTGGCATCCTCATTCTTTTTGCCTTTACGCCACAGATTGCCGAGTGGGATAGCGTCCTGACTTCGGAATCCCTATCCCTGTCGTTATTCGCACTCTCACTTGGTTTTCTGATTGAAATTGCGTTCTGCCTAGCAGACGAAGACATGAGAATAGATGGTTACGTCAAATCCTTGGTTGTCTTGTGGTTCATCTTCTTCGCGCTTTGGCTATTCGTGAGGGATACCAATTTGATTGCCATTCCGCTGACCCTGATGTTCCTAGCTCCGATATTCTTTTCCAAGAGGTCCAGCACGAAGCCTCTCATCCTTGCTCTGGCGATCCTTTTGATCCTCCTGTTCACCCTCGGTTCGCTGGCGGCCAGGCAGAGCCCGAGGTGGTCGATCCCCATTAAAGATACGCTGGAGGACTGGATATTTCCGTTTCCTGCGAGGATGCAGTTCCTAAGCGAACACTTCGCAATGCCGGCTCCCGATTCGGCGGACTACAAATCCTGGTTTAACAGCAGAGCGCCCACCGCCTACACGATGTTCCTATTATCACATCCCGGGTTCGTTGTAACGACCGTGATAAACAATTGGTTCATTCTCTATACTGGGTACATGCAGCCGTACTACAAGCTCGCCAAAACGAATACGGCCTCGGTTTTATTGCAGCTCGGTGAATTAGTCCACCCGGGATCCGTGGTCTTCTATCTCTTCGATACAATCGTCTTGGTTTCGTTCTGGGTCGCGGCGCTAATCGGGCGAGCACGCGACCGCCCGGCATGGATATGGGTGCTGACCTGGTTATACCTTACCGCTGCCATCACACTGTCCTTGAGTTTCCTTGGGGATTCCCAAGGAGTCATGCGCCACATATTTCCTTCGCTCGAGATGTTCCGCCTTTTCTTGTGGTTGTCGCTGATGGTTCTGATAGATTCCTGCATAGACCTTTTTGATCGGCCCTTAACCCAACCCGCATATCCTGCAGAAAACGACGAAAAGGGGTAAGCACATAATCCATTAGTGGCTCGTTTGCTATAGCTATTGGCGGGTTCAAAGTGTTTTGACATTAGGTTCACCGGAAATAAACCCCGTAAATACATCGCGGCAAGACGGCAGAGATTTTTTTGAATTTTCTGTTTCCAAAAGTCCTTTACTAGAGTGGCGTAGCGCCAACTGACAATTGTCTCTGTTCAACGACCAGCACAGTTTCCGATCCGTGATGGAAGAGTACCTTCAAAAGAATGAGAGCAAAACCAGAGTGACCATGCCCGAATTTATACGGAGATCTATATGGCAAGGCAACTTTAGCAACCCACCCTTTCAAATCTCTTGCAGCGATTGGTGTTCTTTGTTCTCCAAGTCGTAGTAAAATTGCAGTCGAATGGGATTTGTATCAGACTACCTCCACAAATGGCTTTCGAAGCCTATACAAAATTGTAATTAATAATAAATTTCCTTGTCAATTTATTAATTGGGAGTATAATAGTAAGTAAGCTCTAAAAACTTCAGAGAAATTCAATCGAAAGGAGAATTTTTTAACATGTTATTCGCTCCGAAGGAAAAAGGCCAGGGTTTGGTTGAGTATGCGCTTATCCTCGTTTTAGTTGCCATTGTTGTGATCGCGGCCCTGATGATTCTCGGCCCAATCATCGGTAACACGTTCAGCACGATCAACGCCAGCCTCAACAGCACCGGCTAGTTTCAAAAAGAAGTTTAGTTTGCTTCGGGACTCTGTCGAATCGACGGAGTCCCATTTTTTTGTCAAATTGATGGAAGGAACTTCAATCCGCCAAGTCCGTGTCAGTCATTATGTTCAAGGTGAAATTGTGGTCAAATTGGGATTAATCTTAAACTCGCTAGCCTCAGGATGATCCGCGCAGGATCCCATTCAGAAGGAGGGGGGTTGTTATGTTCCGCGAAGAATCCTGCGGAACCCCCACTCACGATAAGCTCCTCACTCGAATCTAATGCTTTTCCTAGAAGATGAAATCAAGGGGATGCCGTTTGTCTGGTAATAATTATTAAGCGATTAGGGTTTCAGGGCGGGATTTATCCTAAATCGCCTAGTCTTTAAATAGTCCTTTCACTGGGAGCTTAGGTATTGAAATTTGAGGTAGGTGCAAGTATACTAATAAGGGTAATTATACCCAAACCGTCTAGAACTCATCTCAAAAATACTTCTTCCATCACTAAAATCGGTATAGGTGGTGGATAATTCAGTTTTGCAGTCTATATTTTGATTTTTGAGATAAGTTCTAATTAGTCCATATATAGGCCAACAATTTGAATTGATATTCAGTTTTCCTCCAAAAGTAATTATTTGGGCAGGATAAGCCTTCGTATGATGTCGGCGAGAGATAAAGGCAACGCTTGGCTTCATTTATTCGCGGATATGGGTTAGAAATAGGAACTCTGTAATGAACTACCACTTGCGCAACTCGGTAAAAAGAGCGATTATCCGGCTTCCTGGTAATATCCTGCGTCGTCGAGCCAGCTATTACATCTTGTCCGTAGCTATTCTGGTGGGGTTGGTCTG
Organism: Anaerolineae bacterium; assembly: GCA_041498515.1. Lineage (GTDB taxonomy): Bacteria > Chloroflexota > Anaerolineae > Anaerolineales > Villigracilaceae > Fen-1038. Next base: position 2,476 of record JBGQIO010000245.1, on the reverse strand, counting down.
GTCTTTTAATGGTCTGAGGGGATTGCTGAGCAATTCCGGGTTTGCGCTGGCTGCGTCGGATCCTGTGATCGCCACGGCAGGAGACATCGCCTGCGACCCAACCAATTCAAATTTCAACTCCGGGAATGGAACCTCTGGTAGCTGCCGTGAAAAATACACCTCCGACCTGCTGGTAAACGGAGGCTTCGCCGCCGTCCTGGCGCTAGGGGATAATCAATACTACTGCGGAGGCTATCAAGCTTTTTTGCAGTCCTACGACCCGTCCTGGGGCCGTGTTAAATCCATAACGTATCCGTCTGTCGGGAATCACGAGTATCTCACTTCGGGCGGCACGGGCTGCGACCCGACCAACGCAGGGGCTAATGGTTACTTCCAGTATTTTGGGGCGGCTGCCGGCGTTAAGGGATCAGGCTATTACAGTTTCGACGTTGGAACGTGGCACCTGATCGCGCTTAATTCCAATTGTGGGGATGCGGGTGGCTGCAATCTCAATTCTGCGCAAGGAAAATGGCTGGAAGCGGACCTGGCTGCTCACTCGAACTTTTGCACTCTGGCCTACTGGCATATTCCGCTCTTTAGCTCTGGCGGCCGAGCCAATGGCAACACCCTTTCATTTTGGAATTCACTTTACAACCATAATGCCGATGTAGTTTTGTCCGCCCACGATCACATGTATGAGCGCTTTGCACCGCAAACACCGGGTGGGGTTGCCGACTCGGTCCGTGGCCTACGCGAGTTCATGGTCGGATCCGGCGGCGCGAACCACACCGGAATCCCCGGGGCCATCTGGGCGAACAGTGTAGTGCGAAACGTTGATACCTTCGGTATTCTCAAGTTAACGCTGCATCCAACCAGTTACGATTGGCAATTTATCCCGGAAGCGGGCAAGACTTTCACCGACTCGGGCACCGGCGTATGTCATGGGGCTACCGTAGATACCACCCCGCCCACAGCCCCCACCAATCTTACAGCCACAGCCGTCGCCTCGAACCAGGTTAATTTAAGTTGGACTGCCGGCACCGATAACGTAGGCGTAGCGGGATATCTGGTCTTCCGTAATGGAACGCAAATTGGAACAACCTCCAGCACCACCTATGTGGATGGTACTACCCTGGCCCAAACGACCTACAATTATTACGCGATCACTTTGGATGGCGCCGGGCTTTCCTCCCCCGCATCAAACACAGCGACGGTCACTACACCAGCTCCCGCCCCCGGTATTGCCCTCCGTTCTGCAACCATTGGCACGAACGGGGCCGGTTCAACCAGTCTGGTTCTAACTACTCCCGCCGGCACCCAATTAGGCGATGTGCTGATCGCTCACGTTGTTGTTAACTCAGCCAGCACTGTGATCACAGCACCCTCCGGGTGGAACTTGATCCTTACAACAACATCAGGTTCTTCTGTGGAGGAAGCGACTTTTTACAAGGCAGCCTCAGCCTCCGAACCGCCTTCCTATACCTGGACTTTTGGAGCCAGCCAGCCTGCAACTGGAGCCATGACCGGCTTTACCAACGTTAATACGGCCAGCCCCATCGATGCCTTCAGTGGAAAGTACAATAGTTCCACAGCCACGACCACCTTTACCCAGATTACAACCACGGCTGCCAATGACATGTTATTGGCCTTTGTCGGAGTCTCGGGGAATACAACCGTCTCCCCTCCGCCTGGCTTTGCTGAAGACTATGATGTCAATAACACAGCTTCCGGTAGCGGCAAAACAGCAGAAATGTCCCAATCCCCCAAGGCAACCAACGGACTAACCTCAGTGGGTACGGGCAAAGAAGATACCCTGACAGTATCCAACCTAACTCAGCTGATCGCACTAAAAGCTTCAACCGGAACACCGACTCCGACTCCGACGGCATCACCCACGAGCACATTAACACCCACACCAACTGCTACATCTACGTCAACGAATACACCCACGCCATCGGATACTCCTACGTCTACGAATACGCCTACACCTCCTTTCACATCGACCCCGTCAGATACGCCAACGAATACTTCTACACCCACTATCACGCCTACGGCATTGGATACTCCGACATCTACGAACACGCCGACACCCTCAAACACGCCGGCTGCAACGGATCCTCCAACCAATACACCGACACCCTCGAACACGCCAGCAGTAACGGATTCTCCAACCAATACGCCAACACCAACTAATACGTCGGCAGCGGCAACCAACACGCCAACACCAACGAATACGTCGGTAGCACCAACCAACACGCCGACAAATACGTCCGTGCCAACACCGACAAATACCTCCATACCTACACCAACGAATACCTCCGCACCAACACCGACGAGCACACCAACTCTTCTTGCCACGCCGACACCCACCTCGGCTCCCATCTCTACCACCCTGACTCCCGTCGCAGACTCCTATATTGATACTTCCAACGCCACTGCCAACTTCGGCACATTGACTCAAATTCGGGTGGATGGTTCGCCGATCGTGAACAGCTAT
>JBGQIO010000244.1:0-5678 GCA_041498515.1 Anaerolineae bacterium | reverse complement strand
TGGTCACCTTCAACGGCAAGGCCTTCGACGCTCCTCTGCTTGTCACGCGCTACAGGCTTCACAATATACCTATCCCGTTCAAGGATTTTGCCCACCTTGACCTGCTTCCACTGGCACGCCGCCTCTGGCGCGACCGGTTGGAATCACGGGCTTTGAAATACCTCGAGGAAAATATTTTGCTGGCGCCTCGCAGCATGGAGGAGGTGCCGGGATACGAGATCCCTTACATTTATTTCGATTATCTCCGTGACGGCGACGCCCGTCCGTTGAAGGGAGTGTTCTACCATAACGCCATGGACGTGGTAGCAATGGCCGCCTTGCTGAGCCATACGGCTGCGCTGCTTGCCGATCCCTTCCACGAAGCCATCGAGCACGGCCTGGACGTGCTCGCCCTGGCAAGGCTGTATGAAGATCTCGGCCAATGGGACACCGCCGCGCGTCTCTTCGAGCGTGGATTGGAGATGAGCCTTAGCGAAGCTGATTTCTGGAAGGCTGTCGGCCGCCTCTCGGTCCTGCAAAAGAGACGCGGGGATTTCGGAGAAGCTATCCGGCTCTGGGAGAAAGCTGCATCCGAAGGCCACATTTACGCTTATGTCGAACTGGCTAAATATTATGAGCACAGGCAGCGTGATGTAAAATCCGCCCTCAATTGGACGAAGTCCGCGCTTAAAGAAGTGGAGCACGCTGAAATGCCGGTTTACATCCGCAGACATTGGCAGGAGGAACTAAAACACCGGCGCGCAAGATTGGAATCAAAATTGGGATGATATAATCGCCGCAACTCAAGGAGGAGCTATGCAGATCACCGTATCTACCCAGCAGGGGAATGTGCCTGTTATGGTCGTACAGCCGCACGGCGATGTGGACGCGTCCAATTACACTCAGTTGGTAAGTAAAGTGGAAGCATTACATCAGGACGGCGCCCGGGATTTTTTGATCGACCTGAGCGATGTGTCTTATATGTCCAGCGCAGGGCTTGTGGCGCTCCATAGCATCTCGATCATGCTGGGCGGCGAGAAACCCACAGACCCTCAATCCGGTTGGGCGGCGTTTAAAGCTATGGATCGTTCGCGCGAGCGCGGGTTGCAAAAACACATAAAGGTGCTCAATCCCCAGCAATATGTAGCCGAGACATTCGACAAGGCAGGCTTCACTGAATTCTTTGAAGTCTTTACCGATTTGAAGAAAGCTGTTGCGTCCTTTTGATCTTGATTAAGTTCAAAAACGCGCACTAACATACTTAGGCGCGCGTTTGATTCCACGCAGAATTGGAGAGCAAGAATGAAACGCAACCTGGGCATCTATTTTATTGCAGGTCTGGTTACTATTAATGTACTGCTGTGGATTTTCTTTGGACCCACAACGGGTGTTTCAAAAAACATTCCCATGCAGAAGCTTGCAGAAACCTTCTCATCCAGCGCAATGATTCTGTGGGCGAATGGGATCTTTCTTTCCAACAAGCCGCGCTTCCTGGAGTCCTACTTCGGGGGCCTGGATCGCATGTACGTCATTCATAAAAACATTAACATCCTGGCATTGCTGCTTATTGTGGTCCATCTCATCATCGTCCCCACCTCCGATAAAGGCGGTCCGGGCGTGTGGATCGCATGGGTGACCTTTCCCTCCATTTTGATCTTGGTACTCCTGACGGTATCGCCGCGCGTCCCGCTGCTGAGCTACTTTGCCCGCCTCACTTATAGTAAGTGGCGCAATTTACATAGATATATGGGTTTGTTCTTTATGCTCGGCGCCACGCATATGCTGATGGTCCAGCCGCTGATCATGAATGCACCGGTCGTTTTCACCTATGTCGAGACGATCATTGCCATAGGTGTGGCCGCTTATCTCTATAAGCAATTCTTATGGGAACGGCTCAAGAAACGTGCTTCGTACGTTGTGCAAGCCGTTAAGAAGTTGAACGGTACGGTAGCAGAAGTGACCCTTCACCCACGGGACGCCAAGGTGGCTCACCGCGCCGGTCAGTTCCTTTATGTTTATTTTGACTCCGATAAAACGCTCAAAGAGCCCCACCCCTTTACTATCACTTCTGCGCCGCAAGAAGACAATTTACGATTGTCCATCAAAGCCAGCGGCGATTGGACCCAACATATGCACGAACATCTACAGGCCGGTGCGAAAGCTTTTATAGACGGTCCTTACGGCGAATTCAACTTTAAAACCGGAAGCCAGAAACAGGTATGGATCGCAGGCGGTATCGGTATCACTCCTTTTATGAGTTGGATGCGTGACTTCGAGGCAAACCCACTTGGTCGGGAAATTGATTTCTTTTACACAACAACGGTCCCTGAAGAGGCCTTATTCATGGATGAAATTGAGAAAGCGAAATTGCATGCCGGCTTTCGTGCGTTTGTATCCCATTCTGTGCGTGATGGCCGTTTAAGCGCCGACAAGCTTGTGGCAGCGAGTGGCGACCTGGCAGGCAAAGATATCTATATGTGCGGTCCGGTACCCATGGTTGAATCTTTCCGACTGGCATTTGTGTCGAAAGGTGTTCCTGCCAGTAAAATTCATTATGAGGAATTCAATTTCCGCTGAGATAAGATAAATTCAGAAAATAACAAATCTGATGACATTGTGTGGACGTAAAAGGCCGACGTTGCGATGACGCCTTGTGCCTGTATTTTTATGGTATTGGCAATATAACCTATGGTAAGAACGCTGGCATATCGCCTCCAGGGACAAGGGTCATTGATTTACCAGTCTGAGTGTCGGTTGCGCAAACGTCAAAGTGACCGCCATTCTGAGCAGAGAATTGAAGTGTATAACGGGAGTAAAGCAGGTATCTTCCGTCTGGCGACCAATTCAAGTTCGAGTAAGAAGCGTTATCTTCGTCCAGTAAAACGTGAGCCTGTGTTCCGTCAGGTTTGACCAGCCAGACTTGATTGCCGCTTTGTGAACCACCGGCAGTTAAGACGTTTCGATCAATGGCGATCCAATTCCCGTCCGGGGACCACGCCGCGGAATAATCGGTTTGGTCGCCGGAACCCCCCAGATCGATCGTTTGAGCGGAATCCAAAATATATCTTTTAATGTGCAGGGCTGAAGAATCTTGACCATTCACTTGATTGCCAAAAAGGAGGGAATCACCTGCAGGGCTCCAGCTCTCAGGAACGATGGCTTGATTTCCAAGCGATAAAGAAATACTGCGGCCATCCTTCAAATGATAGATCACCAGTGTGTTGTTGGCTGCAGAAATGTAACTCACCCATTGACCATCGGGCGAGAATTTAGGTGCAGAACTCGCAAAAGATTGATCTTGAAAGACCGGCTGCGTTTTGCCCGTCTCCATATCCAGCCACCAAATGCTGAACCTTGGTATGGATGAATCCTGCAAATCGTCAAGACGTTCATAAGCTATCTTCCGACCGTCCGGGTACCACACGGGTGAATCACATTCGGCTTGAGGACAGTCCAATACCAAATGACTTTGAGTGCCGTCCGCATGGATCGCCCAAATCGAACTGCCGCCGTCTGTTTTAAACACGGTGTAGAGGATTGTCTTCTGATCCGGTGAAATGGAATAGCCTGTCACCCCGGAGGGCACCTGTGTATATTGGATGGAATCTCCCCCAGCGAGCGGCTGCATAAATAATTGGTCCCAGCCTGCATGCTCTGAAGCGATATAAAGCACCCCGCCGCGTTTTATGTCAAAATTCGAGAGAGTGGACAGCCCTTGCGAATTCGGGATGGAGACTGAGTTTTGAGTTAAGGAAGATTGCAAGACGACGGAGGAGAATTTAAAGGAGTTTAGCGCGCTGACCGTCAGGCCGATCCCCAGGCCTGACACGATAACGGCGCTGATAACCGGGGTATAAACGCTAAATCGCGAAAGCAGATCGCTGCGTGCTATTAAACGTACTCCATGAACCATCGCAATGCCGATCCCGATCAGAACCAGTGCGAGTCCAATGCTAAAAGCTACAATTAACAGCATACCGAATGGAATTCGGTTTAGCGCTACAGCAACCAATAAAATGGCGATCGCATCTGGGCAGGGAATTAACCCGCCGCTGACCCCCAAGGTAAACAATGATTTCCAGGTCACCTGACCGGCAGACAGCGCATGCAAATGTTCGGGATGGGAATGATTACCGTGTTCGTGATCGTGGTGAGGAGCACTGTGAGAGTGAAGGACGCCTGCCCCATGGAGTTGGGGCTGCTGCACTGATGCAGCCTGGATAGAGACCGCCTTAAACTGGTTTTTGAATTGTCCAGCTGCAAGCCATGCAGCAAGGTCGTGTCTTCTTTGGATCAATAGATTAATGCCGAATCCGATCACGAGCAGCCCGGAAATCACTTCCAGCCATGGGACAATCAATGCCGGAAGAATATAGTGGGAGGCAAACAATGTAATCAACCCCAATATCAGAACAGAGCCGGTATGGGTGATCGTAACGATCAGCCCAAGAAAAACGGCGTCCCAAGTCCTGCCCTGTGATCCGACCAAATAAGCGCCGACCAATGCTTTACCATGACCGGGAGTCATGGCATGCAGACTGCCCAGAGCCAGCGATAAAAGGAATGCGCTAATAAGGAAGAACGGGGACCACTGTCCTGTTTTGACAAGCCCGGTCAGGGCTGAGGTGATCGTACTTGCGCCACCTGAAGATACTTGAGGCTGACCCGGATTGGCTAGGTTAGCGGCTGCACTGGAAATTGTGTCTGTAAAACCGGGGAGATTCGGCGTGCCACTGTTCCAGGATGTTAATGTCGATGCCCCGCTGCTGGGAACCGAACCGGAATTATTAGGAAAATGGAGGGTTATGTCTAGGAGACCATTGCTTTGCGCCGGTTGGTTGATTGACAGTCCCTGTTCGCTTGTAAGGGCAAACCAATTAAGGCTGTTGGCTTCAAGATGGGAATTGTGGATCTTTAGTGAATGCCTGCCGGTAAGCTCCGAAGGCCACTTGATCAGCAAGACAACTTCAATCGAGTCTTCTCCAGCCCTCAGAACATCCACCGTTGCGGGCCAGTGAATGTTCTGCACCTGGTATTGACTCAATGTTTGCCCATCAAGCACAATGGACAATTCTGAAAGAAAAGGAGAAACCCAGGCCTTTGCTTCAGCCGGACTGATGGAGCCGTTTTGATCTTGATCGGTTGCTTCCCAAACCGCATCAGCAAGGAACGGCCCAGGGGCTATTTTCCAATCAATTTCAAACCCATTCCCATTAAGGGTAATAGATTGGCTCTGGGCATACATATCTGCCGGATGGGCGCTGGCCGGGCGCGCAGGCAGGATGAACCACAAAAGAATAAAAAATAAAGCCACTCGGCTTAATAATAAGGACAGACTTCTCGCATTTCTTTTTTTCATCTTTGGAAAAAGTAAAGTAGATCCTAGATCAGAAAATTTTTGAACAACGGATATTACTCGATTCTGCAAAAAAATAGGAGCCGTGGTTTTTTCATTTGTTCTCTTTAGGGAGCTTTTATTATAGTTGGTAAAGAAAACGAAAGATGATCTCTAAGAATAGGTTAATGTTCAACTTTAGCGGTTCTTAACCGTTCATGACATACCCTATTCGTCCTGATGGTAAAATTAAGTCGTTTTTAGGAGGCGGATATGGGGTCGCAGATCAAGGATCTGGTTGCAATGGGGGATATTGAAACTCTCTATGAATTGATGGCGGACGACGATGATTGGATGAACCAGC
>JBGQIO010000243.1:0-5679 GCA_041498515.1 Anaerolineae bacterium | reverse complement strand
TATCTTTCAGTAAAAATGGAATAGCCTTGATTGGTAACGACTCTATCTTCCTTTAATGAAGCCGCTAAACCGATTCCTTAAGGATTTCGTTGCACTATTTTCATGTAAAAACAGAGAAAAAGATCTACTCCATTTTCGCGATTAATAATTAGGGACAAAATCAACCGTAATCCTTTATTTTAATGTTCACAACCTAAAAAATTCCTACTTGCAATTTGTTTAATCTCGTGCTAATATGTCTGTGAACGATAACGGTAACGTTACCGGTAACGATAACAATAATAAAATACGCGGATTCGTCAACAAAAATTTCTATCTGTAGCTTTTCCTACCAATGAAAATTATGTACGCTGGGTTCAACCGCGAGCGACCAGGCAAGACGAGTAATTAGATAGAGCTTGGATGAAATTGGCGAAACGCGTTACCATAAAAGATATAGCTGCCAATGCCGGGGTCTCAACGCAGACTGTATCACGTGTATTGAACAATCATCCAGATGTTTCACCAGTAACACTCGAACGTGTAAAACGAGTCATAAAAGAAACCGGTTATTCTCCGAACATCCTGGCTCGCAGTCTTATTCGAGGCCGGAGTCATATGCTTGGTGTCGTCGCTTATGGTCTAAAGTATTACGGGCCATCTCGTATGATAACCGGCATCGAAAGCCGTGCAGCCGAATTGGGATATTCGATGTTTTTGCATCTGATCCATGATCCAGAAACAGATGATGTTGAATTCCAGATCAATAGCCTGCTTGCCCACCAGGTGGACGGCATTATCTGGGCAATCCCCGAAATTGGTAACAACCGTGCCTGGGCACACACCCTCAAGCAGAATTTTAATGTTCCACTCGTTTTCGTCAGTGGAATGGATAAGCCTACTTCCCTCTTTACGGTGGGTATAGATAATCATGCTATTGGGCAGATCGCAACACAACACCTTATCGATGGTGGCGCCAGTTGTGTAGGGATAATAACCGGACCGTTGAACTGGTGGGAAGCCCAACAAAGACAACAAGGTTGGCGTGATGTTCTAAGAGCCAACAGGATGGATGATAAAGAAAAGCTCGTGGCGGTAGGTGATTGGAATGCCAAAAGCGGGGAACAGGCCTACCATCAATTATTCGAGCAAGATCCTCGAATCGACGCGATTTTTGCAAGCAATGACCAAATGGCGTGTGGCGTTCTTCACGCGGCTCATCGTGAGGGGAGGCGAGTACCAGAAGACCTATCAATTGTAGGAGTGGACAATATCTCCGAAGCAGCCCACTTCTGGCCACCCTTAACCACGGTGCGTCAGGGTCTCCAGGAAGCCGGCGTCCTGGCAGTAGACCATATTGACCAATTAATCCAACAGTCAAATGAACCTCAACAAGACACAGAAGCCATTGTTCCATTTATTGCCTTGCTACAACCAGAATTGATCATCCGTGAGAGCAGTCGGACTTCAAAATCATTCTAGTATCAAATGACAAAAGGAAAAAATATGTTCGACTACAAACAATTCGAAGTTTGGTTTGTCACCGGAAGCCAGCATTTGTACGGTGAAGGAACCCTCAAGCAAGTAACCGATGATGCCAAGGAAATATCAAGAGCGCTCTCGCATTCAATCCATATTCCGGCCCCTGTAGTATTCAAACCCATTGTAACGACCTCTGAGTCAATCTATGAACTATGCCTGGATGCAAATGCCGATAAGAAATGCGTTGGGTTGGTTATTTGGATGCACACCTTCTCCCCTGCAAAAATGTGGATTGCGGGTTTAGCTGCCTTAAAAAAACCATTTCTCCATCTCCATACGCAGTTTAACTCTGATATCCCATGGTCCACAATTGATATGGATTTCATGAATCTAAACCAATCGGCGCACGGCGACCGGGAATTCGGTTTTATCGGCAGCCGGATGAGGTTGAAGCGAAAAATTGTTGTCGGTCATTGGCGGGCAGAAGATGTTCAGACAAAGATCGGTATATGGGAACGGGCAGCTAGTGCGTGGCAGGATGCTCAAGGCGCCCGCGTCGCACGCTTCGGTGACAATATGCGGAATGTTGCCGTCACAGAGGGCGATAAGGTCGAGGCTCAAATCCAATTTGGATATTCTGTCAACGGTTATGGTATTGGGGAGCTGACTAAATACGTCGATGCTGTTACAGATACGGATATCGATCGACTGACAGCCGAATATGACGAGCGGTACTCGGTGGCCAAATCATTGCAGCGCGAAGGCAAGGACCGCCAAGCGCTTAGGAATGCGGCTCGAATCGAATTAGGCTTGCGGAAGTTCCTCGAAGAAGGTGGCTTTAAAGCTTTTACTGATACTTTCGAAGATTTGCATGGTTTGGTGCAGTTGCCCGGCATCGCGGTGCAAAGATTAATGGCTGACGGATATGGCTTTGGCGCTGAAGGCGATTGGAAAACAGCGGCCTTAGTCAGGTCAATGAAAGTTATGGGTGAAGGCTTAAAAGGCGGCACCTCATTCATGGAAGATTACACCTACCATTTGCAGGAAAATAATATGAAAGTGCTTGGGGCTCATATGCTTGAAGTATGCGAATCCATCGCCGATGGCAAACCTTCCGCTGAGATCCACCCGTTATCAATCGGCGGCAAAGCTAATCCAGTCCGGTTGGTGTTCAATACACCCAACGGCCGGGCACTTAATGCTTCAATGATCGAACTTGGCGAAAGATTCCGCATGATAGTCAACGAAGTTGACGTCGTACCGGCAGATGAACCTCTTCAAAAATTACCCGTGGCCAGAACGGTTTGGAAACCCAGACCTGATTTGAAATCAGCAGCCACCGCCTGGATCATGGCCGGTGGTGCGCATCATACCTGTTTCAGCCAGTCAGTAACTTCAGAGTATCTCGAAGATTTTGCCGATATTGCGGGCGTTGAATTTTTATTGATTAACAACGATACCAGGTTAACAGATTTCAAAAAAGAAATGCGTTGGAACGAGGTGTACTACCGCCTCGAGCAACCAAGACGGTAACCCTGCAGGTCGTAAATAATGGCTCAACCAAAAATTGTCACGACTGAGTTTTATGAAAAGCAAGCGCGCATCAACACTTTCCTTTCAACGTATAAGTTGGAGGCTCTGCTTCTGCGAAAAGTAAGCAGCTTTGCTTGGGCAACCTGCGGTGCGGCATCTTATGTCAATACTGCTAACGGTTTTGGTGAAGCTTCTCTGCTCATCCTGCCCACCGGCAATCACCTCATTACCAACAATATAGAAGCGCCCAGGCTCGAGGAAGAAGAGAAGCTCGGCGGTCAGAATTGGGATTTCAACATTGTGCCGTGGTATGAAACTCAGAACGCGATATGTAAACTGACCTATGGCCTCAAATTAGGAACGGACGGGTACTATCCGGGAGCGACAGACTTCTCGCAGGAAATAGCTTTCATGAGGGCTGCATTGACTACCGAAGAGGATGAACGATTTAAGACTCTAGGGCGTTTATGTGCCGAGGCATTGGCAGCCGCAGCTCGTGCTATCCGTCCTGGTGACACTGAATATCAGATAGCTGCCCGCCTGGCACAAGAAACAGAAGGCCGTGGCGTTCAAGCTGTTGTCAATCTCATCGCCACCGATGAACGTATTCCCAATTATCGCCACCCCCTACCCACATCGAAGAAGCTGGCCCGCTTTGCCATGCTTGTCTTATGCGGTCGCCGTCAAGGGTTGATCTGCTCGGTGACTCGCTTTATCCACTTTGGTCGTATTCCTGAAGACCTTCATCGCAAAGCTCAAATTGTGGCTGAAATAGACGCGGTACTCATCAACGCTACCCAGCCTAATCTATCATTAGGCGAGATCTTCCAGAAAGCTATAACAGCATATGCCCAAGCTGGATACCCTGACGAATGGAAGAACCATCATCAAGGCGGTCTTGCCGGTTATGAACCACGCGAGATAACTGCCACCCCGACCTCTAACGAGCTCGTATCTCTTGGTCAAGCCTTTGCCTGGAACCCGTCCATCCCTGGAACTAAATCTGAGGACACCATGCTAGTTGGCAAGGCAGAAAATGAAATCATTACAGCAATTCCTGATTGGCCCACAGTAACAATAAACATTGACGGTCGATCAATCAAACGTCCTGCAATATTGGAAATCGTATGAAGGCTGCACGCTTGTTCTCAATCGGAGACTTACGTTTGGTCGAGGAACCTATTCCCAACCCTCGCCCCGACGAGGCTTTGATCCGCGTCACAACAGTCGGATTATGCGGCTCTGATCTACACTGGTTCCATGAAGCTGGCATAGGCGACTCACGCCTGAATAAACCTCTGGTGCTGGGACACGAATTTGCGGGGGTGACAGAAACCGGTCAACGTGTAGCCGTAGACCCGGCTATATCCTGCGGTGTGTGTGATCCTTGCAGAGAGGGAAATCCGAATCTATGTACTTCTCTGCGTTTCGCGGGACATGCTGAAGAGGACGGTGCGCTTCGCGAATGGATGACATGGCCAAAACAATGCCTGCACTCGATACCCAATACCATCAGCGACTCCGAGGGCTGTTTGTTGGAACCATTAGGTATAGCCCTTCATGCCGTTGACCTCGGCAAAGTGCGGACCGGTATGCGAGTTGGCGTTTTTGGGTGCGGCCCAATCGGATTATTGATAATCCAGGCAGCACGAGTCGCAGGAGCCTCGGAAGTTATCGTCACCGAACCATTACGGCATCGCCTGGAGGCCGCACAGAAGTTCGGCGCAAGAAGTTGGACACCAGATGAAGAAGTAGACGTGGCTTTTGAATGTGCCGGAGAAAACGAAGCGGTGGAAGATGCCTTGAAAGCAGTAAAAAATGGGGGTCGTGTTGTACTAGTTGGCATCCCGAAAGGTGACCGTACCATATTTACTGCTTCAATTGCACGGCGCAAAGGTTTAACGCTCCTGCTTGTCCGTCGTATGAAATTCACCTATCCGCGTTCTATCAAACTAGTGGAGAGCCGCCAGGTTAACGTGCATGCACTTATCACCCATAACTTTCCCTTGGAAAATATCGGTGAAGCGTTTGCAACAGCGCAACGCAGGGATGGCTTGAAAGTGATCGTTCAAGTTTCGCAGGAAGGGCTTACGGCTTAATCGGAGGAATTATGCCAAAACGAAAGTATGCAATTGGAGTGGATTTCGGAACCGAGTCAGGGCGAGCCGTGCTAGTTGATGTGTTGAACGGAAAAGAATTGTCTACCTCTGTCTACAAATATTCTCACGGTGTGATCGATGAGACGCTTCCGGTGGAAGGTAAGCAGGTGAGATTAGAGCCGGATTGGGCATTGCAAGACCCGGAAGATTATATCCGTACCTTTAAACGGACTGTCCCGGCTGTGCTTCGAGAGTCAGGGGTGGATTCTGCTGACGTCATAGGTCTTGGAATTGACTTCACTGCCTGCACCATGCTTCCGACCCTGGCCGAGGGTACCCCTCTCTGCAATCTGCCGGATTATCGCCGCAACCCGCATTCGTGGGTCAAGTTATGGAAACATCATGCGGCTCAGCCTGAAGCTGACAAAATCAACGAGATAGCCCGAAAAATGGATGAAACCTGGCTCGACCGTTACGGAGGAAAGATTTCATCCGAATGGTTCTTTTCAAAGACGCTTCAAATTCTGGACGAAGCCCCGGAAATTTACAACGCAGCCGATCGTATGCTGGAAGCTGCTGATTGGGT
>JBGQIO010000242.1:0-5695 GCA_041498515.1 Anaerolineae bacterium | reverse complement strand
GGACGGTTGGTGAAAAGAAGTGGGCCACAAATACCAGGTAAAGCACAATCGCATACGATAGAAGGATTGTGAAGATATTGAACCTGCGCGCGGCGGGTTCACCCATCCGTACGGGGAGAGTCCCCACACCCTTTTTTCTATCCGCTTCGATCTTGTCGATGTGTTTGCCCCAGTTGAAACTGCCGAATCCGAAACCGAACGCCATGCCGGCCAGAACGATGTTCACAAGGTTGGAGGGGATGCTTCCGGCAAGCACGGTGTAAATGCCGGGGATCAGCACCATTCCCCAGTTCACGTAGATGAGCAGCTCACCTAACCCCCAGTATTTGAGCGGCCAGGCATAAAAGGGAAGCATCACCGCGCCGAACACGAACAAGCCGATCACAATAGGGGAGAAGTCCGTGTAGATTAGCACGAACACGCCGCACAGCGTCGCCAGAAAACTGCCCGTAAAAAACCAGCGCGCCCAATCTTGTTTTGTCCAAAACTTATGCACCAGCGGATGAATGCCATATTGGGAGCGATAATAATTGTCCTCATCGATGCCGCGTGTGAAATCAATGTAATCATTGATCAGGTTTTCCGACGAGTGCGCGAAATACACGCCTAGTGTCATCGCCACCCAGAGTAGAAAGTCGAAATGGCCGTCGCGCAGGGCCAGTAGACCTGCGAGCGCGCCGGCCAGCAGGGTCAGCTGCGTGACGGTCGCGCGCGTGGAGATCAGCCATTTGGAGATTAGGTCCAATGTGTCCCAATCCTTTTTCTCGCTCATTTTGACAGGTTTTTGCAGCGCTGTCAGCCAGATTCGAAAATTAGTATTCATCTCTCTCCTGTTTTTTAGCCGGGCCCATGATGCTTTTTGCCGGTTTCCCAAATTGAGAAAATCAGATCAGCCTCCCAGCTATTCTTGAATTTTCATCAACTGGTATATTTTTCGTACAACCTTTCCCATCCTATGACTGCGCCAATGACAAAGAAAACATGCATGCCGAGGCGAAAAAATGACCGTGGCACAAATGACGGCAGCACCAGGGATTGGGCGTTAGCTCGTTTCATCAGGTACATGACTTTTGGAACGTTCACCAGCCCTCTGCCATCCAGTTCGTGGTCGAGGGTTAATCCTGCAAAACACTGCATGACTTTGTGTTGATCGAGACCGGGCTCGTAATGAACAGTACAATCCAGGGTTTCCGGAGCCTCGTTGCGTGCGATATGTCTGGTGCCGCGCCGGACGATGACCGTATCTCCCGCTTTGCCGACGTGTTCCTTGCCTTCGATCCTAACTCTGATTTCGCCCTGCTCTACATGGAAGATTTCATCCTGATTGATGTGGATATGCTCGAAGGGCACATAGCCGCCCGGATGCACCGTCCACTGCATGGTGTATGAATCTTCAGTGGATGAAATGCAGCGAAAGGTTTCTTTTGTAATTGGATTGAAAAAAGGTTGATATAGGTCAATTGCCATACTTGTCGCCTTGATCTTCTCTTCTAAATACAAGCATGCAAGGTTAAGCGCTCGTCTTCAGTACCTTATTCAAATTCGCCAGGGTTTCTTGCGCATGGAGTTTGCCAATCAAGCCTGCGAACGGGCGGAGAAATTTTGCATAGCCCGTAGGTGACAATTCGAGCCAGAAAAGGATCTGGGTGCCCTCGCTCGCCGGGCTTAAGACATAACCGTCTTTGAAAGCGATGGGGCCTAATACACCTTTCATGGCAAGCCTGCGATTTGTTTCATACTCGATGATCTCGTATGCCACCTCGATCCTGAACCCCAATATCCGTAGCACGCCTTGAGCCGTCGCGCCGACCTGCCCGAATGCGCCGGTGGATGTCTGCTTGAACTTAACCATGTTGGGAATGAATTTGGCATGATTCTCGGCCGCATTTAGAAAAGCAAAAACCTCTTCGATCGATTTCGATGCCTGAATGCTTGATTCGATGCGCGCCATATCGTTCTCCGGGGCCTATGGTTTTTGCCCTTGCAGGAACGTCAAGTCCCCGAAGAAGGTCCGGAAATTTCCTCTTTCCTGAACTTTCAGACCTGCCTCCTGGAATATGATCGGAAGACGTCCATCTATATTATCATTGGCTTCCTCGAATTCGTGCAGGAATGGTCCTAGTAGTTTTCCATAAAAAGTGCTCGGCTTGCCAAAGTCTATGATGTGCAATTGACCGCCGGGCTTGAGAATGCGATACACCTCGCCTGCGGTTCTCTCCTTGTCCGGCGTTTTCAAATGATGGATCATGATACTGGTTAACACGCGATCGAAGGTAGCGTCGGGATAGGGCAGCGTATAGGTCATGCCCTGATCGAATTTCACTTCCGATGCCTGGCGGGCGGCCTTGAGGCGCGCCACCTTCAACATTGCCGGGTCAGCGTCCAGCCCGGTCACCTCTGCGTCCGGCTGCGCCTGCTTGGTCATGATGGCGAGTGTGCCGGTACCGCAGCCCAGGTCTAGAACATGCTGTCCCGGCTGAATTTCCGCCTGTTCGATCAGGCGGCTTTTGTAACGCACATCGCGCACGATCCATTTCTGTATGAAGTCATAAAACGGGGTCAATATCTTGAAACTCAGGGCGGGGACATAATCTTGCTGGCTTTCATCCATTTTGATGATCCTCCACAAAAATGGGCCTTTATTGTTGCGGGGATTCAACTCTTAATAGCAGCAGAATAATACCTCTATTGGCGACTTGAAATCAAGGTATTTACGTAGCAAGGAGTGCATGATATCAGAAACGACATATCTAATTCTTCCGCTGGCCAAATTTCCGACCCCTACCGTGATGCATACCTATGGGAGGTGCGGCGATATGAACTGCACAGACCATCGCGCTCCATGTTTTTCATGGAGCGCCATAAAATTGTGTATATGATCTATTGCCGGGAAATAAACTTGCATTAAGCAGGCCCGTTTCCATCGTTATGCAGCCAGGCGGCGGGATATTTTCAATAAGAGTATGCACAGCGCACAAAGAGGGATAGAGAACACAAGGACATTCCAACCGCCTGTATAATAATCGCCGATCGCCAGCCGCGAGAGGGTGATGATCGGCGAGATGTCCAGAAGTGTACTGATGGCTACCGCGCTCAGTAACATAAGCGAGAAGATAAACTGCGACCGCTCGCGATCTTTGAAAAGGACAGCCCCTACCGCCGCCGCGGTGGCAGCGATCCCGGCGATTGTCACCGCCAGGATCAGAACCCAACCACGGTTTTGCACGACGATCCCATTCCACTGGAGCAGCGCCAGCCAGGCAACACACTGGACGATCGCCAGGATGACCGTCGCCGTGATTTTCGCTGCAATCATCTGGTTGATTGTTAACGGCGCGGCCAAGAGGGTCTGCAGCGTGTTGTTCTCCACTTCCTCCGTGAGCGAATCGATAACCATACTACCGGCCACAAAAGCCGGGAAGAACATCAATACCGGGAGGATGATCGAGTAGATCAGTTCGAAAGAAGTCGCCGATTTCCCTTTCAGGTCTGTGTAATGCACTTGGATTCCGCTTTGGATGCGCAGGTAGTTCTCATATTGCTTCAGCGGTTCCTGGATCACCATGCGGATCAACGAGTTGGTCGCATCGGCTCCGTCAGACAGATACAACTTGATCTCGACGCCGTTCTGGCCGATCGGGGGAACCGCAAGGATCGCATTCACTTCTCCCCGGTAGAATGCGGCTTCTGCCTCATCCAGTGTGGCATAGGGTTTTAGACCCAAGCCGCGCGCACGTAGGAATAAGGCTAGCGGGTTCCCGGATTCGCCAACCATCCCAATGTTGACCCCTCCGCGTCCGTACTGCAGTATGGTGTCTGGGTCATATACGGAGAGCACTCCCAGGAGCAGTGCGGAGGAGAACGAGGCGATGAACAACTGGATGAGGATGGCGATCACGATCGTGCGGTCGCGCAGGACTGTGCCCAGTTCCTTCTTGATGATCACCAGGAACGCATTCATCACAGCCCCCTGAGCAGATATGAGTTATAGAAATAGTGGACCAATGTCCCGATAATCAGGGCAAATAGGTAAGGGAGTCTCCCTTTTGTGTTCAAAAGCGTGACAAGTGCTGTAAATGTGAAATGCGCGAAAAGCGTTACGAGAAGAAGACCGCTCGCGCCGAACAGGGCACCGGAAACTGGCCCTTGCGACACCGCGCGGATCGAAACCAGAAGCAGGAGCTTCTCGCCGATGAGAAACCCCAAGGCAGAGAGAAACGCCAAAGTGAGGACGCCGCGGGCAGTCTTCACCAGGCCGTGATCTGCCAGGACCACAACTCCAACTGATTTAGCGACTTCCTCCACCCCGGCCGACGCGAGCAGTACGGCGCCAAGTATCATGCCGGGCGGCAGGTTGGTGGCAAAGGCCAGGAAGACAAGTTGCACCAGGTATACGGCCGGGATTACCAGCAGGCTCCACAACGGGACGGCAACGTACGGACGGGCATGGGCCATCACCAGGTAGATCGCATCGGCGATCTTGCGTGTGATCGGCCGGTACCCCATCAGAAATTCTTCGTTAAGCATTCGGCTCCCGGCGAATAGTGCAAAACCGAAAAGAGCTGTCATGGGCAGGGACGGGAACATATATTCCCGCCATCCAAATGGTTCTCCCCGGTACATCTTCACCGCCAGGGTCAAGGGAGATATGTAAGCCAGTTCACTGGCGTTTGTGAACATAGCGGGAAAAACCAGGTAGGCCGTCGTTAGGACGGTTACCAGCATGGCAATAAATGTGATGTCCTTGAATGTCCGGTAGAACAGCGGCACCATCAGGTAGATGGCAAATATGAACAACGTAGTGGGTACATAGATCAGCAGCACCAGCGGAAGGTCCGCGTGCGTGAGCGCCCCGATCAACACGGTAGTCAGTAGCGCAAAGCTGGCGTAGGGCAGCATCTTGCCAAGGATGATCTGGAACGGAGTGACCGGTGCAGACAGCAGGATGGTCAGGCGGCGATTGACCTTTTCGTCCATGAAGCTGCTTGTGAAAAAGATGCTGATGAAAGTGATCGGCAGGATGTAGATCAGGGCAAGGATTACCTGGGTGAACGGTACCGGTGGAGGTGCCAGGGAAGGGATGATGATCTCCTCAGTTCCTACCAGAGGCGCTGCGCTGCCCGGAGCGGTCTGTATGTTGGCTCCGGCAGGGCCGAGATAATTTATGCCAACTCGCAAAGGGAAGGCTTGATCATAGGGATAGGTGGCGCTGATCCGCGCAAGTTCCTGTTGCTCTAGGTATTGCTTGAGTGCTTGGATGGCGTGGAGGGATCGGTCGTCATTTCTGTAGATCACCCGGGTGCCTTGGATCAGGGCGTCGATGGCACCCCGGTTTAGCAGGGCTTCGCCTTGGACCGTGTCAACCACAATCGTGGAAAAACGACTATCTTGTATACGGGGGAAGTCTGCCGGAACACCGATCCGGTACAAGCCGCTGCCGAGCGAAACCTGCTGGCGAAGGGCAAACGCCGACAGGCCGAGCACGGCCAACAACAGTACTACGGAAACCGGACTCGCGCCACCGCTGAAGCGCTGGCGGAGGCGGGCTACTTCGCGCCGGGCGATCATGAAGATTTGACTCATTAGGTTCTTACAATTTTGTTCAGCATCAATTCTCTTCCTTGTGCTGTTTTTAGCGATAAAATCGAGTCATGATTCAATTGGAGAACGTCTCCAAACTCTACCATAATACTAT
>JBGQIO010000241.1:0-5741 GCA_041498515.1 Anaerolineae bacterium | reverse complement strand
CAATATTCCGCGCCCTTCATTAAAGGAAAAATCATTAAACAAGAGAGCAGGCTACAAACTGATCCAAGCCGATCATGCCCACCTTGGTCGGTATCTGCTGGCCTGCGAGGAAGCTGGTAGCTTGCTGTTTACCGAGAACGAGACCAATTCCGATCGTATCTTTGGCTCGCCCAATTCAACCCCTTACGTCAAGGATGCTTTCCATGCTTTCCTGGTAGACGGCCGTACAAATGCAGTCAACCCTAAAAGTGAAGGCACAAAAGCCGGTGCCTTGTATCATCGGTCGGTTAAGCCCGGCGATTCCTGGAACATCCGTTTGAGACTTTTTAATACCAAAGATCCGGGATCAGAAGACCCCTTTGGAACATTTTCTAAATTCTTAACACTTCGTCAATCCGAAGCGGACGAATTCTATCGTGATCTTCAACCTGTTTCTCTTACTGAGGACCTGCGCAATATCCAGCGCCAGGCCTTTGCAGGGATGTTATGGTCGAAACAGTTTTACCACTACAATGTGGAGGAATGGTTAATAGGTGATCCATCCCAACCAGCGCCTCCATCGGAACGCAAAAAAGGCCGTAACCATGAATGGCGTCACTTTAACAACGGGGACATTTTCTCCATGCCTGACAAATGGGAATACCCCTGGTTTGCTGCCTGGGACCTTGGCTTTCATTGCATTCCCCTTGCGCTTCTTGATTCTGATTTTGCCAAACAGCAGCTGCTTCTGCTTGGCCGGGAATGGTGTCAGCATCCGAACGGTCAGGTCCCTGCCTATGAATGGGCTTTTGGGGATGTCAATCCGCCGGTCCTGGCCTGGGCTGTCTGGCGCGTCTACAAGATCGACCAGAAACAGCACGGCAAGGGAGATCGCGCTTTTCTGGAGCGCATGTTCCACAAGTTGATGCTCAATTTTACCTGGTGGGTTAATCGCAAAGATGCCGAAGGATTGAATGTGTTCCAGGGCGGCTTCCTCGGACTCGATAACATCGGTGTCTTCGACCGCAGTGCTCCTCTTCCAACCGGTGGTCACATCGAGCAAAGCGACGGCACCAGCTGGATGGGTATGTTCTGTCTTAATTTGCTTACTATTTCCCTCGAGCTTGCCGTTTATAACCCTGCTTACGAAGATATCGCCCTCAAATTCTTCGAGCATTTCCTGTATATTGCCGACGCAATGAATAATATCGCCGGTGAAGGTATCTCGCTGTGGGATGAGCAGGATGAATTTTTCTACGATGTTCTTCATTTGGAACACGGCGGGAATTTGCCCCTCAAGATCCGTTCGATGGTCGGTTTGATCCCGCTCTTTGCAGTTACGACCATTGAACCGGCCCTGCTCGATAAGGTTCCCGAGTTCAAGCATCGTTTGGAATGGTTCCTTGAGCATCACCCCGAACTGGCCAAACTGGTCTCACGATGGAATGAACCACGCATGGGAGAGCGTCGTCTGCTCGCCATCTTGCGCGGGCATCGCATGAAGCGCGTATTAAGCCGCATGCTGGATGAAAGCGAATTCCTTTCACCCTTTGGTGTTCGTGCGCTCTCACGCGTCTACTCGGAGAATCCATATACTTTGAACGTGGATGGTTCCACCTATACAGTCGATTATCAACCTGCTGAATCCAACAGCGGACTGTTCGGCGGCAACTCCAATTGGCGCGGGCCTGTCTGGTTCCCGGTGAATTATCTCATCATCGAATCGCTCCAGCAGTTCCATCATTACTACAGCGACGACTTCCTGGTTGAGTGCCCCACGGGCTCTAGCCAATTGATCAGTCTGAGCCAGATCGCAGATCGGTTATCCGATCGCTTGATAAATATTTTCCTGCGGGATGGCAATGGACGCCGCGCCGTATTCGGAGCTAACGATACCTTCCAAACCGATCCGCACTGGCGCGATTACATCCCGTTCTATGAATATTTCCATGGTGAGAACGGGGCAGGTATTGGGGCAAGTCACCAGACCGGTTGGACAGGCCTGGTTGCGAAATTGATCCAACAACATGCAGAGAAAACCAGGGATGGGTGAACACCTACCCTTTTTGAATTTTGGCCGGGACGTCTGCGCAAATATCGATGCGGCTGACTCCCGCGAGTGGCTGGTGACTAACGGGATTGGTGGATTTGCGTCGGGTACCATCTCCGGCATCCTCACCCGTCGGTATCATGGCTTGCTCATTGCCGCCTGCAAGCCGCCGCTTGATCGGAAATTGCTATTAACCAAATTGGATGAAACGGCGACCTATGAAGGTGAAACGATCCAATTATTTGCCAACCGCTGGGCGGATGGCTCGGTCGATCCAACCGGATTTAACCACATAGAGCAATTTCATTTAGATGGGACAATGCCCGTCTGGACCTTCGCTTTTGCCGATGCTTTGCTCGAAAAACGGATTTGGATGAGGCCGGGTGGGAATACGACTTATATTCGTTATAGACTGGTGCGCGGACTTTACCCGGTAAAACTGAACCTTAAGGTGCTGGTAAATTATCGTGATTATCATGGTGAGACGTACGGCAGCGCGCCGATGCAGGTTGGACATATTCCTCATGGCATAAAAGTCACGGCATTCGAAGGCGCTGTTCCCTATTATGTGCGAAGTGATAGTGCGGAGGCTGAGCTTCGCAGCGATTGGTATAGGAATTTTTCTCTTTCAATGGAACAGGTTCGCGGCTTTCGGGGACTCGAAGACCATTTCCTCGCAGCTGAATTCCATGATTCCATTCAACCTGGGGCAGCGATGGCCATCCTGGCCAGCACCGATGCTGATGCAAACGTGGATTCTGAAATTGCCCTTGCAGAACGTAGAAGATATGAGTCTGAGCTCGTCTCTCAAGGAGATATGTCCTTGGAGAATGGCCCTGCTTCTGTACGCCAGCTCCTTTTGGCCGCTGACCAATTCATCGTCCGCCGCGACATGAATGGAGAAAATGGCGGTCACAGCATCCTTGCCGGCTATCATTGGTTCGGTGATTGGGGCCGCGATACGATGATCAGCCTGCCCGGTTTGACGCTCACTACCGGGCGCCCGAAAATTGCACGCAGTATCCTGCAGACTTTTGCACAGTATGTGGATATGGGGATGCTTCCCAACCGTTTCCCGGATGCCGGAGAAAAACCTGAATATAACACAGTGGACGCGACCCTATGGTATTACGATGCTATTAATGCATATTATGCTGCTACAGGCGATGTTGCTTTTCTGAAAGAAATCTTTCCTGTTTTACATGAAATTATTGACTGGCACTTGCGCGGCACCCGTTACCACATCCATGTTGATCCTGTGGATGGTTTGCTTTACGCTGGGGAGCCGGGTGTGCAGCTCACCTGGATGGACGCGAAAGTCGATAACTGGGTGGTGACACCCCGTATCGGGAAGCCCGTGGAGATCAATGCGCTGTGGTATCACGCTTTGTGTCTGATGGTGACCTTCGCCGATCTTCTCAAAGAATCATCCACGATCTACAATGAGGCTGCCCAAAAAGTTCGGCAAAATTTTTTCCGCTTTTGGAATGGACACGATGGTTTTTGCTTCGATGTAATAGATGGACCGAATGGAAATGACGCCGCCTTGCGACCCAACCAGCTCTTTGCCGTCTCGTTGCCGGAGGGGGGTAAGATCGAACCCGCGTTATTCGACGGTCAAAAACAAAAAGCGATCCTGGATGTCTGTGCACTTCACCTTTTGACTTCGTTTGGGCTGCGCAGTCTTGCACCTTCCGATCCCGCCTATATCGGTCATTATGGCGGGTCTCCTCTGGAACGCGATGGAGCCTATCACCAGGGTACGGTTTGGGCCTGGTTGATCGGCCCATTCATTAGCGCCCATTTGAAGGTTTATAAGGATGCGGGAACTGCACGGAGTTTTTTGATGCCGCTCCTCGATAACCTTTCCGCCCATGGGTTGGGGAATATCAGTGAAATCTTTGATGGCGATCCCCCTTTTACACCGCGCGGCTGTATCGCCCAAGCCTGGAGTGTTAGCGCGGTTTTGCGGGCCTGGCAGGAAACGAGTAAACCCTATTGAATATGCTCTTCATTCAACGAGATAATGAAAACACGTCATATTCGTAACAGAGGAATTTATGACTGAAGCAAAAGTCACTATATATGGGGCTTATTGGTGTCCTGATTGTCGCCGCTCGAAGAGATTCCTGGGCGAACAGTTCGTCCCTTACCAGTGGGTGGATATCGAACAGGATAAAAATGGCGAAGCATTCGTTCTGCAAAAGAACAACGGAAAACGTATCATTCCAACAGTCGTATTTGAGGATGGTTCCTTCCTCGTCGAGCCGTCGAACGCCGAACTGGCAAAGAAACTCGGACTTAAAACCGAAGCCAAGAAGACATACTACGACCTCATCATCATCGGTGGTGGACCGTCGGGCTTGACGGCCGCCATCTATGCTTCGCGTGAAGGCGCGGATACCTTATTGATCGAGCGCTCTGGTTTGGGCGGACAGGCTGGTATCACCGTTGGCCTGGATAACTTCCCCGGTTTCCCCGAAGGCATCGGCGGCCAGGAATTCGCCGAACGCATCACCCAGCAGGCGCGCCGATTCGGTGTGGAAATTTTGCAGGCGCAGGATGTGGAGAAGCTTCAAATGGAAGATGGCTATCAGGAAGTCTATACTTCAGATGGCAAGCATTATCATTCACGGGTCGTGTTGATCGCTACCGGTGCTTCCTACCGTCGGCTGGAAGTTCCGGGTGAAGATGATTTCATTGGCGCCGGCATTCACTTCTGTGCCACTTGTGACGGCCCTTTTTACAAGGGTGCAAAAGAGATCGTGGTCGTGGGAGGTGGGAACTCGGCGGTGGAGGAAGGTCTGCATCTGACAAATTTTGCCGTGAAAGTTATCCTGCTGGCGCGCAGCGACCGCCTGACGGCCAGCCGGTTTGCAATTGATAAAGTCAATGAAACTACCTCGCATATGGAGGTGAAATACAATACGACAGTGGATGCATTCGAAGGCCAGGACTCAAAATTGAAAGCGGTCAAAATCCGCAATTTGAGGACCGGTGAGAAAGAGGAGATCCATCCTGCAGCCGCCTTCATCTTTATCGGACAACAGCCGAATACAGGATTCCTTAAAGATTATTTGGAAACCGATAAGTATGGTTTTATTTTGACCGGTCACGATTTTGTGCACGATCATGAAAGCCAGGGTAAGGTAGAGCCATTGGCCTTCGAGACCAGTGTACCCGGTGTCTTCGCCGCCGGTGATGTACGGCATGGCAGTACCAAGCAGGTCGCTTCGGCGGTTGGAGAGGGTGCAGCCGCCTCCATCTCGATCCGTGACTTCTTACGCAAAAGCTAACGAAATGGGACTGGAATTACCAGTCCCATTTGCTTTCTAAGTGAAAAAGATCAATGATTATCGATGGGGGAGAGTCTTGTTAAAATGGTCTGAAGATATTCCCCTCTTCCTTATATGTTGACATGCAAATGAAGGTTAAACAATGCTCAACCTGGTAATGAATATTCTGGAAGAGTGTGCCAAATTTGGGTCGAGCTGACGAGGTACCTGGCTGGGGATTCATAGGTAACTTGGGTGATTTTCTTAACCATCCGGATTGCGGTCAAAGTTGTCTAAATGTTTGAATCCGTCCTTTAAGAGCTTGCTTTCACTGTAAGCTTAGGATACCTTACAAATTAATTGCGAATAGCCATCTTACCATTCAAGATGATTTGTCTAAAGTAAAATTTACATAAACTGAATTTTCCATGTCGCTT
>JBGQIO010000240.1:0-5751 GCA_041498515.1 Anaerolineae bacterium | reverse complement strand
GAACTGATGACACCTGAGACGAAAGGTGTTACAGTGAAGTTACTTGCAACGGTTGACCTTGGCCCTGAGATCGAGGGCATGGCAGGGCGCCAACTTCGAATGCGTATGGTGACCTTTCAGCCTGGAGGCATCTTCGGCCCGATTCACGACCATAAAGACAGACCAGGCATCGTCTACATACTACAAGGAACGATCACTGATCATCGAAATGGAGTCGCTACGGACTATGGGCCGGGAGTGGGCTGGCCCGAGGATAGGAACACCACACACTGGCTTGAGAACAGAGGAACGATTCCAGCTGTGGAGATCTCGGTCGATATAGTCTGGGAAGAATAAGCTCAGCCCCGCCCAGGATTCAAGAAATTTGAGATTGTCCGGAACAAAGACTCAAAAGCCTGGGCCTAACACGGCGTGCACCCGACAAGTGGGATTCGCCGCGTTTTACAGGCCTGTTCCTGGCTTCGGGTTTATACTGCCCTCAAGCCGAATCCAGTTCCGCCCACTTGCGGGTAACGCAAGCCGTTGTGCAAGGTTTATAAAAAAACGCTCTTCCGAAAAAGGGCGTTTTTTTGTTGCTAAAAAACTATTTCAATTTCAAACGGGATTTGACGTATTGATTCTCCCGCCGTCCAGTTCACGATTTGTTAGGCGCATTTTATGAGCGTCAGACTCGACGACTGTAAAAAAGACCGCCGCTAACATGCCGAGCGAGTCACCGCGGTGACCGCATATTATTTCTCCAGTGTAAATGGTATTTCGAAGTCTTGTTTGTAAAGCGTCTCAAAGGATAACCCTTTCAGGCGAATCACCATTAACGTGAAGCCCTTAAAGCTGCACTTTGCAGGTTTTGTCATACTCAAGGTAGCGACGTCGGCTCCCTTGACTAGTCCAGAGACGTCTCCTTTCAAAATGTACGGCTTGGCCATCGTTGAAAAGCTCATGGTGTTGCAACTTATGCTTGTGCCTTGGGTCGGAAGTTGCGCCATTATTTGCAACCCACTCGGGTCCAAGCCCTTCTCAAGCTGGTAGCCGAAGGATACACTGACTGTATCTTTGCCTACTTGGTCGAGGGTGACATCGAAGAACTCAAACTTGCCGCTAGGTGTGGGCCCGGATGGCTCTGTAGCTGTTGGACTCGGTGGCACAGGAGTGCTTGTTGCTGTTGGCACAGGCGTGAATGTGGGTGTTATAGGCGAAAGCGTAAATGTGGGCGGAACAGGCGTAGAAGCAGGAGCACACCCGCTCAACAAAACAGTTAGAAGAGCAATTGCAAGAAATGTTGAAACGATTGACTTTTTCATAATCTTATCTCCCTTTGATTTGATTGAGCCGGATTGCGCCTAACTAGTGTTTATGCGGACGGTATAATAGGCTATGGATGGTCCGTATAAAACGCCAAATGGTTTAGGATTTAATACGGCATTAGATTAAAACCAGGTGTGCGATTATAAAGTAACGTTTCTCTGATCACAAATTGTTCTGTCTCCCCACACTATTATAAATTATTTTGCGGCGAGCGCTATGAACCTATTACATATTGTGTTCACTTGCTGAACTCTCACCGAATCGATCTTGTTGAACGATTTATACAAATCATAAGATATAAATGACCAGGAGTAGGGAAAAGGAAGAGGAGGATATTGTTCGCAAAATAGAGCAGACTGTTGAAAAGGCCTGTTGAAGTGCAATGACGGACAATTCGGTACTTGTTCTTGGGCGCATCCTTGTGTACAGCGACAGCGACCTCCCAACTGCCTACGGCCTTGCAAAGCAGATACAGTTGGAGCCGCTAAGCCAAAAGTGATAAGGTAGATAATATGAACAGAACATCCACTTACCTGGCAGTACTGACCGGCGGGATATGCGGCTTTTTCATCATCAATTCGTTCGTCTTTGGGCATTTCTTTACCAGTTCTAGAACTTGGCGTACTGACGTGTTGCAAGGCATCCTCATCGGCTGGGGACTAGCGTTTGTCACGGCCCAGATTTACGCGAGGATTAAGGCCACGAAGATCAATGGCTGGATCACCATGTTCGGATTAGGCGAGCCCGGCAACGGCATGTTGCTGCGCGCTGCGCACGCCCAGTTATTTCCCGGTCCCGTAAACGTACCGCAAGAGGCGATATATTGGACGACGTCGGGAGATGGCGCGGGTCATACGCTCTCCGGAGAGCATGACTACATCGTGCACTTCCCGCCGGGGCAACTTCCGCCGAATGATGCATTCTGGTCGCTGACAATGGGTACTGCGAAAAATCACTTTGTGCCGAATCCGATCAACCGATATAGTGTCGGCGACCGATCGGGACTCGTGCCAAACGCCGACGGTTCCGTCGACATCTACATTCAGAACGCCACTCCGGCAGGTCATGAATCCAACTGGCTGCCTGCGCCGACAGGCAATTTCATACTCTGGCTGCGCGTGTATGTGCCCGGTCAAGCCATTCTCGACGGCGAATACAAGGTGCCGCCGGTTGTTAAAGTAAAATGATACCTCATATGACACTCGAACATCTGCTCATATTCGGTTCGGTCATGATCGCGGCATGGTTCCTTTTCATCTACTTTTGGCCGCGCATGATGCTGTCCGTGTACAAGAGGGCACTCCTCGTTAAAGGGTTCGGCGAAGGCCCCATCCCGGTCAATACGCTCTACACGGAGCCCCAAAAACTTTTTGCAGAACCCATTAGTTCGCAATCCGCTTCGGGTTCGAACCTGATGACCGTTGGCGTGAACCATGATACGCTCCCGACGGCTGGCTGGTTAGACCTCGGTAAAGGAGCACAAGTCTTGCATGTGCCTGACATGGCTAACCGTTACTACAGCGTACAGTTCACCGACCCGTCTAACAACACTAATTTTGCCTACGTCGGCAAACGCACCACCGGCACGCAGGCGGGCAACTACCTTATTACAGGGCCGAACTGGAAAGGGCAGATGCCGAGCGACACGACACAGATATCCTCGCCGAACAATTCAGTGCTTGTCATCGGCCGCGTACTTGTCTACAGCGACAGCGATCTCCCGATCGCCTATGGCCTCGCAAAGCAGATACAGCTAACGCCGCTGAGCCACTGGCAACCCGTCCAATAGTATTTCAGCGCCCCACACCAGACCAGCTTGGATGCACAATTTCACAATCCGCTCGAAGAACTGCTGAAAGGCTTTCAATCCATACCGTTCCCTGATCCTAGTTAGGCTGCTATGATCCGGAATTGGTTCGTCCAAGTCATAGCCAATGAACCAGCGATGGGCTAAATTGAGATTGACGGTTTCCATCAGTTGACGTTCAGAGCGAATTCCTTCAAAGAAGGCGATCAATTCCAATTTGAAGGATACCACGGGATCCACGGAAGGGCGTCCCAAGCTTGAGTAGAATTCAGTAGCCAGATCGCGGACAAAGCTGAGATCAATGCTTCGCTCCACTTGGCGATAGAAGTTATCTTCGGGTACCAAATCCTCCAGACAGATTGTAGTAAAAGACTTGAAATCCCGGACTTTCTTACCGAGCATTC
The DNA here is from genome assembly GCA_041498515.1 of Anaerolineae bacterium. Lineage (GTDB taxonomy): Bacteria > Chloroflexota > Anaerolineae > Anaerolineales > Villigracilaceae > Fen-1038. Next base: position 2,235 of record JBGQIO010000240.1, on the reverse strand, counting down.
TTCACCTCATAATTTGTTATAGGTATATCTACTATAAGCTGTTTCGTTTTCCCCGTTAGCTTCGAAAACATAGATCTAACTCAATCTAATATACCGTTTGAGGCTAAGTCTGAGTCTTACAATTATTAATGTACGACGAATCCCATCCTTTGTTTCCTTTTCCCACTACTTGCTTACATCATCATATAACTAGTTTGCAGAATAGCCGATAAGCAGACAGCCTTGCCGTTGCAATAGTAATTTTTGAACAGGCTGATTATTTGTTCGAGTATAAAGTAAATTTCCCTAATGAACAATTGATAAGAGTCACTGATTCAAATTTTATTTAATGTCTTGCGTTAGCAAAACATGGCAAGCGGGCGAAGTATTGCTTTTTTTAAATCATGGATCATCGTGCAACACAAAAGACTTGGGAAGATCCATAACCTACCCAAGTCTTTTGTGTTCGAAGTATTTTTCTTCTACCTCTTGACGCTATAACTCATCGGTGGGCAGATGCAGCGTGCTGGGTTGCCCGGTCAGCAATCGAATACGAACCAGCAGATCTCGTTTCGCAACTGCTGATCCTCTAGGACGAGTTCGCGAATCACACCCGGCAGCTGCTCACGTTGCCATTGACACTCCAAGCGACCTGCCTTGTCCCGTTCACTCTCAACGACGGCTGCCCGTGCAGCCTTTATTGCATAGGCGGCTGCGCCTAACTCATGTGCCGCAACATGCGCCACCACTGCCGCCTGGCCGGCAGCATATGCGGCGTGCCGAGCGGCTCCGCTCAACTCTCTTGCCGCAGCCATGGCATGGCCACCCGCCGCTCGGGACTGAGACATCCTGATCTCGCCGCACGCCCATGCCCGAATCTGCTCGATCGCCTCGCGGGGCCGCGGGTCCAAGGGCTGCACCGACTCGAAGAGGTGCAGAACGTGCTCCGCACACGTTGCGGCCCACAGGGCGAGCAGCTGATGGTCGGGGTCTGTGAGCGTCCCCCCGCGGCGTATGGTGATGAACCTGGGGTTCCGCTTCTTTGGTAATATCATTCGTTAGTTTCCAATGCGTTCCTTCTGCCCACCTATGAATTATCCTGCCATTGGCTTGATAAGTATCGAATTTGGAGTGTCATGCTACAAATCATACAGTAATAACTACCAGGAGGCAATGAAATGATGCAGCCTGTACAAAAATCTCAAGTGCAAAGGAAAAACTTCTCAAACAGGTTTGCGATGCTATCTTCATGAAACAATATTTATCTCGCGTTCTCCGTATATTTAGTTCATCTCAAGTATTTTCCTAATCGCTGGAACAGGAAGGCTCGTTTGCCTTATTAGTTCACCGAGCTCTTATAATGTACAACGAATCTTCTCCTTCGTTCCCTTTTCTCGATGCCTTCCTATATCATACAACTTACGCAATCGCCATAAGCAGACAAACTTCACGTTGCAGTTGTAGTTTTTCAACAGCCTGCTCGATTTTGCGAACAAAATCCGGCCTCGGAAGGTATATTTCGCCTATTAGACGTTGACGTTCAAAGCTAAAGGGGAAAAAGAGATGGCCTATAGTGGCACGTAGCATGGAACCAACTATAAGATACCAAGTCCAGCAAACACATCGCAATCGCATGGCATATCCATTGTGATTTCTCGCCGTCCCGAGCTTTCCAATTGGATTTGAGCGGCATTTTTATTGGCTTCCATCGCTTTGCCATTGCTTCTCGTTGCCTATCTAGACCAATTTTTTATCGGTCTGGTAGGTAATGGAGTTTGTGAATTTCCTGATGCGTTTTCCCTGGCCTCCAATCGCTTTTCAAGTTTCGCTCAATGGAGCTCAATCAGGTTCTGTACCCTATAAGAAAGAAGCGGCGCCTATTTTAAAGTTTCCATAAATGTAAGGAGATGAAAGGGTAATGTAAGGCGCAGCAGCAAGGCTGGGAACCGGTGAATTAGTATAATCGCTCATTATGCCGGATTTCAGAATCTCTTTTAAGGGTGCTTCTTATGAAACTTGAAGGGCTGTTTGAGGACCGCCGTTTTTTTTATGTCTCGGCTTCCATCCTGGGGTTTTCATTTGTCATTATCGGGATAAACCTGTATCTGCTTTGGGCGGGTGGCACTCCTGTTACGGTTAATAATATTGCCAACGTCATCTCCATCCTAACCGTCTCCATATTCGCCATCCGGGTATGGTTATCCAATCGTAATGACGAAAACCTGAATAGGTTTTGGGGATTCCTGGCTCTGGGGG